>CAZXZW010000101.1:0-7733 GCA_964645745.1 uncultured Bdellovibrio sp. | reverse complement strand
TGTATCGGATCATCTTTGTTGGAACGGTGTTGACGGGGAAAATCTTCATGACCTTATGCCGATACCTTATAATCAGGTCATGTTGAATCATGTGGCTGATAAGATCGATCAAGTTCAAAACATTTTAAAACGTCGTATCGTTATTGAAAATCCATCCAGTTATTTTGAATTTAAAAATTCGGATATGACGGAATCTGACTTTATGTCAGAATTAGTTACAAAGGCAGACTGTGGCTTACTGCTCGATGTGAACAATGTTTATGTCAGTTCTATTAATCACGGCTTTAAGGCGATGGATTACTTTGAAAAGATTCCTAGCCATCGTATCGCGCAAATTCATTTGGCCGGTCACAGCGTAAAAGACGGCTACTTGATTGATACGCATGATGCGCCGGTATGTCCTGAGGTGTGGGATCTATATCGCCATGTCACGGCTCGATTTGGCCCGATCAGCACCATGTTAGAGCGTGATGATCATATTCCGGAATGGTCTGAATTAGAAAAAGAAATTTTCATGATTGGAAAGATTCAAAATGAAAAATCTTAATGATCTTCGAGACATTCAACGAGCTATTCAAGTAGCGGTCCAGTCGAAACAAAATAGCCCGGTCGGGCAGAGTGTTCTTTTAGAAACTCCGCCGATCAGCATTCAACAGCGCTTGAAAATTTATCAAGACAGCTACGAAGTCCGTTTAGAAGAGTCGCTACGCGATGATTTTGAACGGGTGCAAGCCCAGCTTTCTTCAGAGGAAGCTTTTGATAAGATTATAAAAGAATTTATTTTAAACCATCCGTCTCGTGTTAGAAATATTGCAGAGTACAGCGAAGATTTTACCATTTTCGCCCAGAAAAATTATCCTGAAATCTATGACGAGGCTTTGTGTGATTGGTTCGCGTTGATGGCAGCCAAAATGCCAGATGTTTCTAAGGACTTAGTCCTATCGGTTGAAGCTATTCAGCAAGGACAGTCTTTTTGTTTGCGAGTATTTTTGTCGACCATCGTCTTTAAGTCAGAAACAAAATATTATACGACCCTAAGAAGACAAGATGAAATCGAAACCCTAGAAATTTCATCAGATGATTATAAACTTCTGCAGCTTTTATCAAAGCCTTATTCAGTAGAAGGTTTTATCGAAGAGGCTCAACGTCTTAATATCCAAGATGAAGTGATTGCGACAAAAATTAACGAATGGATTTCAAATCAAATAATTTATTGTGAAAGGATTTAGTATGAAATCGAAAATTGCGGAACTATTAGCTCGATTGACTATTGGTTATGTTTTTATCGAATCGGGTTTAGGTAAAATTAAAGATTTACCTAAGATCGTTGAATACTTTCAGTCTTTGAATATTCCCCTGGCATCAGTACAAGCTCCCTTTGTCAGCGGCATGGAGTTATTGTGTGGCATTTTGGTTCTGGTTGGTCTATTTACGCGCGCAGCGAGTTCTTTCCTTGTAGCTATTATGGCAGTGGCCTTGATCACGGCAAAGCGTGAAGAGTTAACCGATGTTTCTTCGTTGTTGGGAATGATTGAGTTTTTATATATCGTTATTTTGGGGTATCTGATCGCTAACGGAGCTCAATTCTTATCCGTAGATAGCTTTCTTCAAAAAAAGAATTTAAATAAGAGTCTTCACCATTTAATCTATTTTCAGTAATGACGCGCAATACATGTAGCGACTTTACAAACAGATAATACGATTTATAGTCCATTATTAAAATCAGTTACGGTTAAATGTTAAAATCTTCGGTTAAAATAACAATCAAATCTTTCTCTTACGATAAAGTTCGGCTATATCCGCAAGTAAATTAAAGATTTTTTTCTTAATAAAAGGATGGATATGAAAAAACTAGTAACACTTATCGGTTTGGTATTATTAACGAGCGGTACAGCTCAAGCTTATACATATTACACATGTGCGGCTAACGAAGATGGTTTGTATGAACGAACTGTTCAATATGAATTCGTTGGACACAAATTATATCAATTTTTTCCATTCACTGAAGTGGGTAAAGAATTTTTAACAGATGAAGATTGCAGTAACGATTCTGCGCAGGAACTAAGTTTCCTGCCAGGATTATACTCAGCTAAAGGCTGCGCTGAAATGGGAGGAATGTTACTTCCGTCGGCTCGTTGTGCGAAATTTAATTTCTAGTTTTTAAATTAAGTTTAAGAAAATAAAAAGCCCATCAGATTTCTGATGGGCTTTTTATTTGATGATTAAAAATAAAGATCATTTTTATTTGGATTGCATTTGGTTTTAAATTATTTCTTAAGAAGCCACATGCCCCAATCTAGAAAAGATTGGAGCGGGAGACGGGACTCAAACCCGCGACCTATGCCTTGGCAAGGCATCGCTCTATCAACTGAGCTACTCCCGCAAATAAATGCGTTCGATAAATCTAATAAATTTGGGTCCAGGGGTCAAGAAAGATTATAAATAGAATATTTGCTTATATGTAAATTTTATGTAAATATAGAGTGATGAAAGTAAAATGGTTACTTGTTGATCTAAATTCTTTTTTTGCATCCTGTGAACAGCAAGATGATCCATCACTTCGTGGAAAACCTATAGCAGTTGTTCCCATGATGGCTGAAAATACATCAGTTTTAGCGGCCAGCTATGAAGCCAAAAGATTCGGAATCAAAACCGGGACGAAAGTTTTCGAAGCTCGTAAGATGTGTCTCGATATTAAGTTCGTGTCTACCGGCCATAAAAAATATGTCGAATACCATCATAAGATTATCGAAGCTGTTCATAAAGTTTGTCCGGTGGAACGTGTTCTTTCGATTGATGAAATGGTTTGTAGTTTGATGGGTCGCGAACAGGAATTAGAAAACGCTTTAGAAATTGGTCGTAGGGTCAAACAAATCATTTTAGATGAAGTCGGTGAATGTCTCACTAGTTCTGTGGGGCTTGGACCAAATATCACGATTGCAAAAATTGCTTCAGACTTGCAAAAACCAAATGGCTTAGTTGCAATTCCGCAAGAACAGTTAGTTCAAAAGATTGGTCACTTAGATATTAATGTTATTTCTGGAGTGGGCCCGAATATGAAATATCGTTTGAATCAAAAAGGTCTTCATACGATTAACGATTTGTTGAAACTATCTGAAAGCCAGTTACAAAACGCCTGGGGCAGTATCGTAGGCCTTCGTTTAGCTAAAGAAATTCGCGGCGAAGATTTTCAAAGGGCGGCAAACAAAAGTAATGCGTTTTCGCATGAACACGTTTTACCTCCGAACTTAAGAACACGCGATGGAGCTTATCAAATTATTCAAAAACTAGTTTTCAAGGGCTGTTCACGTCTGCGTGATGTAAAAAGAAAAGCGCAAGGTATTGGTTTGTCAGTTCGTTTTATGGATCGTTCTAAATTTGAAATCTCTATTCAGTTTCAGCAATCTGATGATTCGTTCTTTATGATGCGTGAAGTGGAAAAGGCTTATAAGCAGGTTTCCAATCAGAAGCCCGTTAAGGTAGGAATTGTTTTGTTCGGCTTAACAGAGCCTGGGGTAGAGCAGTTCTCATTCTTTGACGATCAGAAAAGTAATAAGCTAAATAAAGTCATCGATATGATTAACGATAAGCACGGGGCAAACTCGATTGTATCGGGTGCTCATTTAGATGTTGTGGGGGAAGCCAAGGCGCGCATTTCGTTTAGTCATATTCCAGATCTTAAGCGGGACTATGATTAAAAGGTTTTAATGCCATCAAGCATGGTATGTTATCTGTTAGATTTGGTGAATATTTTTTGATGCGTGACGAGTTATAGCTAGATCTAGATTCATTTTAAGTTTCTCCTATAGGTATATGAAATTTTTTATTATTTTATTTTTAGCTCTGTCGGTAGGATGTTCTAAATCTTCTGTTTCTGATGGCGCAAGTCAGGGTAATAATAGTAGCGGTCAGCAAAGCGAAGAAGATGATCTCAAGGTTTTCTTCGGACCGAATCCCAATGCTCACGTTGAATTAGTCGCTCTGATTAACTCAGCTCAAAAGACAATTAACTTAGCCATGTTCCGTATCACTGAAAAGACCGATGCAAATGCTTTGATCGCTGCGGCGAAAAGACAAGTTAAAGTTCGTGTGATTATGGACCGCGAACAGGTGCAAGCTTCTACCGTTGTGCAAAATATTGCGACGGATCTTCGAAATGCCGGAGCTGAAGTTAAAGAAAGTACAACAGGCTTTAGCATCACTCATGAAAAAGCCATGACGGTGGACGGGGTTCGTGCCATCATTTCAACAATTAATATGACAACCGGTTTTAAAACGACACGTGACATAGGAATTCAAACTGAGGATCGCGCAGTTATTGCTGAATTCAACGAGGTCTTTGAAGCAGATTGGTTAAATGCGGATAATGGTGGATCATTTACGCCAACGTTAACTTCAGATAAATTAATTTGGAGTCCCAATAATTCGACTCAGAAGCTGGTGGCTTTAATTGGAGAATCGACGAACACCATCGATCTTCAAGTTGAGAATTTTACTAACAATTCTATTTCTCAAGCCTTACTGACGGCAGCGGCTCGCAATGTGAAAATTCGCGTTATGACGCCTTTATGTTCGTTAAATCCAAATCCGCTATTGAATGTTCCAACGCTTAAAAAATTATTGGCAGCCAATATTCAAGTTAAAGTTGTGAAAAATCCACCGACGGCCATTTCACCTTATATTCATGCAAAATCAATTACAGTGGATAATGTGAAATCCTACGTGGGATCTGTGAATTTTTCGAATAATTCTTTAAATAGCGCACGTGAAGTAGGGATTATCTTCAAGAATAAAGCGGTCTCAGGAAGTATTAAAACAGAATACGACAAGGACTGGTCACAAGCGGTTCTTCTTCCAAGCAATCCTCAACCGAGCGATTGCCTGTAGACGTTTTTATTTAAGAGAGCTCTGGTGAGAAGAAGGTGACCTACTAGTGCACTCCATACACAAATGGAAATTATGAAAGTGTAGGGTAAATAAAATAGCAATAGTAAAGGTTTTTCAAGGTTCCATGAAAATGGAAAAGGAGCTGACATTATGGCAACTCGAACGACATTTATTAAAAGTCCGAATCCGAGAATATTAAATATCCAGAAAAATACTGTTTGTCTAAAAAAAGAAATAAAAAATAACAAACTAGTTGCGCCTGTAATGACATCAAAGTTTTGTCCCGACCATGTCATTTCAACGGGGACCGTTCCTGATTGTGACCATTGGTGCAATACAAATTCTAACGGAAGTCTAAAGCTTTGAAAAATAGCTAGCCACCATATAGGTAGCGTAGACAGTTTTAATCCCAGTTTCCCAAACGCAAAATAAAAAGCCACGATATTTAAAGCCAAAATAAATAGCGGAGCGGCGGGAAGCATATGTGTTTCGAACAGTTTAGATTTTACCATAATAGAAGGAACTAAAATTAAACAGATTAAAATCATAAGACCTTGATAGAGGTCGTTTTTCTTGAACCGCGATATTCCAAATATAATCAATCCTGTATTTAGCATGAGGACTAAAATAAATAAAAGCATCGGGAAAAAAGGTGACGGTGTGATCTGTATCAAGCCTTTTATCTTCTTTGATTGCCGTGATCGCGGTGATCACGTTTTTCAACATTACGTGATTCGGAAACAATCGTTTCACGAACAACCACAACTTTAATTTGTCCTGGGTACTGCATTTCATCTTCGATCGTTTTGGCAATCTGAGCTGAAACTTCCATGGAAGCGGCATCATCTAAGATTCTTGAGTTCACGAGAACACGGCATTCGCGTCCACCATTAAGAACGAAGATATCTGTAACGCCTTTAAATCTGCGTCCGATCTCTTGAAGACCTGTCACTTTTTGATTGTATGTTTCCATCGTGCTTCGACGAGCCCCAGGGCGACCGCCGGAAATCGCATCGGCCGCGATCACTAAGAAATCGATTTCAGCCTCGGGTTGTACGTCATAGTGATGGGCGCGAACGGCGTGAACGACGTCAGAGGCTTCGTTGCGAGCTTCGATGAAGTCGGCACCGATCACGGCATGGCTTCCGTCAAATTGATGATCCAGGGCTTTTCCTAAGTCATGTAGTAAACCTGAGCGTTTGGCTTTTTTGATATCTACTTTTAATTCCGCGGCCAGTAAGCTTGCGAACCAACCCACTTCACCACAGTGGAAATATTGATTTTGCGTGTACGAGTAACGGTAGCGTAAAGATCCCATCACTTGTTTAATTTCCGGATGCATATCTTGGAAGCCAAGCTCTTTTGCTAAAAGATCGCCATCTTTTTTAATTTGGCGAACTAATTCTGTTTTAATATTTTCTGCAACACGTTTGATGTAAGTCGGGTCAGTTGGTTTGTTTGATTTTTCAGTATCACGGAAAATTTTATCAAAAATTCGGCGGGTTAATTCACGGCGAACAGGATCGTAACCAACCACTTGAACGTTGAATAATCTTTCAGGTTCAGGATTCGCGTCAATTAAGATATCACAGCCCGTGATGTCTTGAAGCACTTTAATATTTTCAGCCAGGTTTTGGCAGAATAAAGCGCGGATTTTTTCGTTCGGGAAGAAAGTCGAAGAGATATGGCGTTCTGTGCTCATTTCTTTTGAGAATCTTTCGATACATAAAGAAAGAACGCGTTTCGCTTTGGCTTCGGCGAAATCTTTTAATTCAATATCAACTTGTTCGATATATTTTTCTGCATCAGCTTGATATTCAGCGATGAAACGATCTTTGATCATGCCGATCACGTCTTGCGCCGTTAAAGAGGTCTTAGCTTGAAGATCTGTCGTATAGACTTGTTTTTTGTCTTCTAATTCTTTTTTAACAGATTGAAACTGATTTTGTACGTCAGTTAATTGCATCGATAAGAGGCGAAGATCATTTTCAGTATTCATTAAAGTTTGACGAGTCAGTTTATCAGATTCTTCATAACCTTTTTTCTTACTTTGAATTTTTTCTTCTAATTCCGTGCAACGCTCTTCGATGGCCAGGTGAGTTTCCTCAACTTTGCTCCAAAGTTCTAATTCGATTTCTTGAATGCGTTCAGCGCGTTCAGCTTCGTCGGCCTGAAAAGCGTCTTGAGCTTCTTTATTAATTTCCTGAGCCTCTTCTTTAGCTTCATTGATAATTGATTTCTCAACTAATTTTTGAACAGTGAAAAATAAACCGGCTCCGGCGACTAATCCAATCGTTAAGTAAGTTAGTATTTGTGTTATATCCATTTAAGCACTTTTCCTTTGAATCACATCTAGATATTTAATTTTCTGGAAGATAATAAGTGATATGAAACCAAAACTGATCGCGATGTAACCGACCAATTGATATCGTTCCAGATGTCCAGTAACTGCATTTTTAATAATAATTTGTCCTGCCATCCACGACCCAATGGCCATCGATAATGACTGAACACAACTTAATATACTTAAAAAAGATCCACGGTGAGCGGGTTCCGCTGCCGATGAGATCAGAGCCTGAGCGGGAATCATGCGTCCCACGGCTGAAATAAAGAAGAGACCCGCAATCATAAGGACCGCGTACAGTGGCGCCACTGTTTGATGAGTGATCAATATCACAGGAATAACAGAGAAGAATAAGGCCCAAGTGAAAATTTTAGCTTTGCCATACTTGTCAGAAAGTTTTCCGATCAGAGGTGGCATCAACCTCGAGCAAGATCCGCCTACAAGATGGATAAATAGGCTGTGATTTTCACTAACTCCGGCATTTGCTACTCATGTAGGGGAG
>CAZXZW010000100.1:0-7747 GCA_964645745.1 uncultured Bdellovibrio sp. | reverse complement strand
TGTTCCAGTCGACGTTTACCGTCCAGCGGCCATCGATCAATTACAAACTTTAGCAAAACAAAATAATTTCCTTTGTTATCCCTCTCAAGTGGGGCAAAAACCTCAAGATATCTTGCAGGCCGCTTTGAAATGGGCTGAGCACGAAATGATCGATGTTCTTTTAGTCGATACGGCAGGTCGTTTACAAATCGACGAAGAGTTGATGAATGAATTAGAAGACCTGAAAAAAATCATCACTCCAACGGAAGTTTTACTAGTAGCAGATGCGATGTTAGGTCAGCAATCCGTCACAGTAGCTGAAACATTCCATGCGAAAATGAACTTAACAGGTCTGGTATTAACGAAAGTCGACGGGGATGCGCGCGGTGGTGCGGCCTTATCTATTCGAGAAGTCACAGGAGTTCCGATTAAATTCCTAGGCGTGGGGGAGAAAGTTTCCGCTCTAGAAGTTTTCCATCCAGACCGTTTAGCAGGACGTATCTTAGATATGGGAGACGTTCTTTCTTTGGTTGAGCGCGCTCAAGATGTGATCGATCACAAGGAAGCGGAAAAATCAGCGAAGAAAATGATGTCGAATGAATTCACTTTAGATGATTTCTTAGCTCAGATTCAGCAATTGAAAAAACTCGGTGGAATTGAATCGATGTTGAAATTTTTACCCGGCATGGGCGAGATCTCAAAGCAGATGAAAAACATGGCTCCGCCAGATAATGAAGTCAAAAAGATCGAAGCCATCATTCGCTCAATGACTATGCAGGAGCGAAACGATCATCGTGTGCTAAATGGCTCAAGGCGTCAAAGAATTGCAGCCGGCAGTGGAACGCAGGTTTCGGATGTGAACAAACTGGTGAAACAGTTTGAAGAAGCCAAGAAGATGATGTCAGGCATGATGAAAATGGGTTTCGGCGGTAAGAAAGGTCGTCCTGGTATGGGCGGTGCTGGGATGAAGTTTCCATTTTAAGTCGTAAAAAGACAGGGACGAGAGGATTTTGATTGATCTCGTTGGTAATAAGATATAAAAACAGTATCTTTGGATTATAAAATAATCCGTATTTGTTATTTAGTTGTTAGTTTAAATTGTTAAAACATTGATGTATCCAGATAAATAGATACATGAAAAGTAGGAAAGGTTCCCATGGTAGTTATCCGTTTAGCACGAGTAGGCGCAAAGCATGATCCAAAATACAGAATCACAGTAGCGGATTCTCGTAAATATGTTACAGGAAAATTCATTGAAGTTCTTGGTACTTACATTCCTTCTCCACGTGGAAAAGATACAAAAGTAACTTTAAACGTAGAAAAAGCTAAAACTTGGATTGCTAACGGAGCTCAACCTTCTGAAACAGTACGCCACGTTTTAAAATTAGGTGGAGTTGAAATGCCAGCTCGTAAGAAATCACCACCGAAGACTAAAGTTAAAGCCGGTAAGAAAAAATAGGTAAATTGTTGTTTGTTCAGTTTATTTTCTTGAGTAAGTCGTGCTTGTTTGCAAGACTCAACTAGAGTAAATAAACTAATGTTATAAAGGGGACGCATGGACAACCTAAAAGAACTTGTTGAACATATGGCAAAATCATTGGTCGATAAACCAGAAAATGTTTCTGTCGACGAAATTCCCGGCCAGCAAACAACTTTATTAGCCCTAAAAGTTGATAAAGAAGATCTTGGTAAAGTGATCGGTAAACAAGGTAAAACAGCAGCAGCCATGAGAACAATTATCCGTGCCGCTGGAACTAAGTTAAACAAAAGATACCACCTAGACATCGTAGAATAGTTAAAACAATTAAATACGAAATTAAAAAAAGGAGTCTTAAAGACTCCTTTTTTATTTTGTGGGTATACATCCCTGAAAATTTAGATATAAAACACATTATGAATTCAAGCCCAGATAAACTTAGAAAAGTCGGAAAGATTAAAGCCTCTCATGGAATCAAAGGGGAAGTCTTTATCCTTATCTTTTCGAAAGACACATCTTGGGTCACGACGAAGATTCAAATCCATCTCACTAAAAACGACAAAGATTTTAAAACATTCAATTTATCTCGTGTGAAGCCTCACAAAGAGGGTGTGATCGCCGTTTTAGAGGGAATCACAACTCGTAATGATTCAGACCTATTAATTGGCCAAGAGATTTGGGTCGAGCAAAGTGTTTTCGTTTCGAAAAATCAACAGAGTCTTTATTTAGTTGAAATCGAAGGTTTTGAAATCATCGACGAAGAAGCTGGCTCTATCGGGTTTATTAAAGGCTTCTCGTCAAATGGCGCGCAAGATTTATTGTTAGTCGAAGATGATGATGCGGAATACGAAATTCCTTTCGTAAAAGAATTTATTGTTAAGATTGATCACGATGAAAAAACGGTGGAAACGCGTTTGCCAGAAGGTCTGTTAGATATCAATTCAATCTCCGAAGATCCAGATGATGGAGATCACGATGAAGATTAGTTTCATCACGTTATTTCCAGACATTATTCAAAGCTATATTACGACAGGGTTGCTTGCGCGAGCGCAGACCAATCAACTTTTTGATTTCGAAGTTTTGAATATCCGTGATGCAGTGACAAAGAATTATAAATCTGCGGATGACACGGTTTATGGCGGAGCTGATGGAGTTCTTTTTCAGTATGAACCTTTAGTTCAAACACTAAATAAAGTTCAGCGTGATGAAAAAGCGAAAGTGATCTACTTAAGTCCTCAGGGGAAAAGTTTAGATCAAAAAATGATTAATGAATTAAAAGATGAAAAACATCTGATCTTGGTTTCTGGTCGCTATGCTGGAATCGACGAAAGATTTATTGTAAAACATGTCGATCTAGAAATTTCCATTGGAGATTATGTTCTTTGTGGCGGAGAACTTCCAAGTTTAGTTTTAGTGGAAACTTTGTCTCGTCAAATTCCTGGTGTGTTAGGCAATAATGAATCGGCACGAAATGATTCTTTTACTCAAGGTTTATTAGAAGCTCCTCAGTTTACGAAGCCGGCTGAAGTGGACGGAATGAAGGTTCCTGAAGTTTTGATGTCAGGAGATCATAAAAAAATTGAGCAGTGGAAAAATCACATGAGTGTGTTAGTCACTCTGAAAAAACGTGAAGATCTGATTCAGTCTAAAGTGAAAGAAATTAACTGGAAACAAATCGAAGCTTTTTATAAAATTTTATCGGTTGAAGATAAAAATATTATACAAATTAATGATCTCGATCAGAAGATCGAGAAATATAAAAACGGGACACCATGAAAAGAAAAGCACCGCTGGCTGTAGCACTCATGCATTATCCAACTATTGATCGCCAAGGAGACCTTTGCGCGACCAACATCACTCACTTTGATATTCACGATATTTCACGGGCCTGCCGTGTTTATGGGGTGGACCGCTATTTCATCGTTCACCCGATGAAGGAGCAATTGATGTTCGTGGAAAGAGTCTTGGATCACTGGAGAACAGGGGATGGTTCGAAGTTCAACCCCATGAGAAAAACAGCCTTAACGGACGTCTATGTTGCTGAAACTTTAGACAAAGCTATGGCGGATTGGGGCTATCCGAACGCCAAGATCGTAGCCACTCATGCTAGACTGTTGCCGGGCCAAGAAAAGTTTTCATTCGAGCAATTCAAGAATCAACTGTGTGAGCAGGATGAGACCCCGTACGTTTTGATCTTCGGGACGGGATTTGGACTTACTCACGAGTTTATGAAGAGCTGTAGTGCGGTTTTAGACCCGATTAAAGGGGATTCTAAGGATGATTACAGACATTTAAGCGTTCGTTCGGCGGTCAGTATTTGTTTAGATAGATTACTAGGACAGTAACCAATACGCTTGACCCTCGAAAAGTCGCATGGTAACACATTAGATCTTTAAGATATACGTTACAGATAAAGGGATTAAATTATGGCAAAAGCAACTGCTGCAAAAGCAAAATCGACTAAAAAAACTAAAGCTGTTAAAGCTACTTCAGGCGTTGAAACTAATTTAGTTCGTCGCGTAACTAAAAAAACTACTAAGAATGCTAAAATTGCTGATTTCGCTCCAGGCGACACAGTAAACGTTTACGTAAAAGTAATCGAAGGCGAAAAAGAACGCGTTCAGTTATACAAAGGCGTTGTAACTAAAATTCAAGGTCACTCTCACAAAACTTTCACTGTAAGAAAAATTTCTGCAGGTGTTGGAGTTGAAAGAACTTTCCCATACAGTTCACCAGCTTTAGAATCTGTTGAAATCGTATCTCACGGTAAAGTTCGTCGTGCGAAACTTTACTACTTACGTGGATTAGATGGTAAAGCAGCTCGTATCGAATCTGAATTAGCTACACCAACTAGTGATTCTAAAGAGTAATCTCCAAATACAAAATATTCTCAAAACCACCACTTCATCTTACCTCCTCGGAGTCGATGAAGTCGGAAGGGGTTGCATCGCCGGTCCAGTTTGTGCCGGCGTTGTCATTTTTAGACCTGAATCAAAATCAGATCTTTCTCGTTATGTCGATTCCAAAACCATCTCCGAAGAAAAACGCGAAGCCTTAGCTTTAGAAATCCAAAGTGAACATATGTCCGCTTTAGGATGGTCTACAGTGGAAGAAGTGGATGAACTTAATATTCGTCAGGCTTCTTTACTTGCGATGAAGCGCGCCGTAGATTCTTTGCTTGTCGATCATAAAATTAAATTTGAAGACTGTTTAATCTTGGTAGATGGCCGAGATATTATTCCGGATCTCGCTCATATCGATCAGCATAGTGTGATTAAAGGTGATCAGCTGGTCAGACAGATTTCTGCAGCATCCATCGTGGCTAAAGTGGCGCGTGACAAATTCATGAAAGAATTTGCCACCAAGCACACTGAGTATGGCTTTGAAAAGCATAAGGGCTACGGAACGGAAACTCATCGAAATGCGATCAAAAAATTCGGAATCACAGAACAGCACCGTAAAACCTTCGGTGGGGTCAAAGAATATATCTAAAGGTCTTCAATGCGAAGACACCGTCATGTATCACTACACACAATTAGGTTGGAAATGCCTCGGGCATCGTAAGAAACTTTATTTTTCAGAAGTGGATTTGATTTTCGCGAAAGACCATCAAGTACTTTTGATTGAAGTTAAATCTTTGCATGATGAGTGGATGGCCTTTGAGCGCGTTCCGCATAAACAGATTCAAAGTTTGATTAAGAATAAAGTTTTATATCAAGTGGCCCACCCGAAGCTTCAAGTCGAGTGTCGGGTGTGTTTTGTATCTCTGGATCAAGTGGTGGAAGAAGTTTATATAGATTAGTTAATATTAAGTTCAGCCGGTGGAATGACTTTGGTTGGTTTTCCATCGAAAGAGAAATTGAATTGAACTTTCCAATCGGCTTCAAGACCGATTTTTTGGTCGCGGAAGAAGTTGATCGACCAGCATTCACCTGGTGGTTTAAGTTGCGTGATCATAGAAACTTTTTTAATACGTGAATCACTTTGACGGTTGGCGCTGGTATCTAAAATAACGCCCGTTAAAACGTTAATATAACTAGTTACAAAACCTAAGGCTAAAGAGACGTCATCTTGCTTAGGATCTTCAGAACGTTTTGAGATATATCCAATTTTAAAATACTGTTGAAGCGCATTTTTGTAGGTCACCGTAGTTGTCGAGTTCGTGGCTGATAAATAAGGATAGTAGTTGGCCTGATTTGAAATCGTCACTTCATTCATGTAAAGATTCATTAAGCTAGCTAAGTCAGATAAAGGCTGATTTTTATTTTTACCGTAAAGCGCTTGGTAAAGATCGTAGGATTGCTTAATCTGGATATCGAAAATATTTGTATACGCCGATGTAGCGTCATTTTTCTTAATCACACGATTTAATAACGTTAACGTAATGAGATTTCGATCGTAGATGCGATCTTGGTAATCGAACTGAACTTTGTTTTCGTTGTTTAAATCATTATCTGACACGATGTTTTTAGAAACGACAGGGATGTTTCCGTCATCAACTCCAAAGAATTGATTCGGATTTTCTTGAATCCATGGAACCCAACGGTAAGAGATTTCGGGGATGAATTCGTGTTTATACTTACTGTTTTCACCTTGGTAAATATTGAAAAGCTTACTACGCGATAATAAATCGAATTCGAGGTAACGTTTCGTGCTGTATTTATTTTCTCCGACCGGAAAAATATAATGAGATTCGTTGTAGGAAACCTC
Source organism: uncultured Bdellovibrio sp. (assembly GCA_964645745.1). GTDB lineage: Bacteria > Bdellovibrionota > Bdellovibrionia > Bdellovibrionales > Bdellovibrionaceae > Pseudobdellovibrio. Next base: position 1,581 of record CAZXZW010000100.1, on the reverse strand, counting down.
TGGCGAAAAGCTCACGACATTTCCAACCGAATAAGATTGAGTCAGGAGCGCCCCTTTAGCTATTAATCTTTGTCCCGTGCGGATAATGTCAGTGCCTTCATTGAATTGGCCGTCGGATAAAGTATTACAAAGTGGTCCTAGTGAGGCCTCTTGGTTTTCACAGCGTGGATCGTTGGAGTAGTTGGACACGAAATGTTGTACGCCATTAAATGAAATATCATCGTAGTCGGTATCGCGATAAAAATTTGTGTAATTTAAATTAAATTTATAAAAGAAAGGCGTGTCGGGAATTTCTTTGATAACTGAATCAAATCTCAGTTCCGGCAGCTGGTGAACAGCCGGAGCATTATTTGAAAGAGAGTTAGCTGAGAGCAAATGTTTATAGTAAATCGCATTAACACTTAAAGAGGTGTTGTCAGAGTTATTGGTGTAGTTCAGGCGATTTTCCAAACCTGAATCGGCGTAGTTGGGAAATTCATCAAAGAAATCCTGCGGGTATTCAAGGTCACTGACTTGATTAAGACTGATACGAAATTTCTCTGAAGGGGACAGTTTGTACTGGTTGTAGCCACGGATACTCCAACGATCAAATTTTCCTTCGACTTGATCTGGGGTGAGGTATTTCGTGTATCTTAACTTAGACGAGAACAACGAATCGTTAATATGCGAAAAATTAAATTCACCATAGGACTCATCAGCTATGGCGTAACGATATTCGACTTGTTTTTTTAACCCACCGATATCGTAATTTTTAAAAGTAAAGGTCATATCTTGAGACCTGGATATGGCGACGAAAATACTTTGACTGAAATAGAATTTACGATCGCGGATGAAGCCAAATTCCGGCGCTAAGAAACCTGTTTGTCTTTCGTTCTTTAGTGGAACGATGAAATAGGGTAACCAGAAGACGGGAATGCCAGACAACTTTAGAAAGCTGTTTTTAAGAAAGGCATAGCCGCCGATCTCGGCGTTGATTTCGCTTCCGTCAAAACTCCAGGTAGCAGGACAGTTACTGCAAGTCGTATAATTGGCATCTACCACGTAAAACTTATTGGTATCTTTTTGTTCGATGTTTTCGCCAGAGAAAAAGATATTATTTGATTTAACGTATCCTTTGATAATTTTTGAAGTATTCTTTTCGTAATCGAGCTCGATATGATCGCCACCGATTTCAACGGTGGTGTTGTTGACCATAACGTTGCCATCAAGAACAGCGCGTTTATTTTTTTGATCGATTGTTACATGATCGGCACGGAAATGTTGATCTTTGTAAATGATCTGAACATTGCCGCTTAATTCGGATTCGCCGGTTTCTAAATTACGAGAAACATTTTCGCAGGAAATAAGAAAGCCATCGATTTTGGCTATCGTGGTCGGCATCATTGAGTCTTGAGTGGCCTTGGCTGCAGCAGGTAATGTCGTTTGTGCCGAGGCGCAAATCGATAGCGTGATCACGAACATGACCTTTAAAATAAAAGATAGAATAGATACTCTTTTCACTGCTCGATTAGTCTAGGAAGATATTCTGCGAAAGTCTAGATGACTTTTGAGCTTTTTGTCTCGGTCTGAGTCGATAAAAAA
>CAZXZW010000099.1:0-7884 GCA_964645745.1 uncultured Bdellovibrio sp. | reverse complement strand
AAAAGAGCGATGTCTTTTTGCTTAACCCAATTTTGAAAACCTTCTTTTTGAACGCGTTCCGGAGAAAGATACAAAAGATAGGCTCCGCCTCTATTAATGTCGGCGAAGATTTGTCTTTTTTCAGATTCGGTTTGTCCCGAGTACAAACAGCCCGCAGCGATGCCGCGCTTTCTAAGATGAAGAACTTGGTCCTTCATCAACGCGATCAACGGAGAAATCACAATACCTAATTTATTTTGATAAATAATCGGGAATTGGTAGCAGAGAGATTTTCCTCCGCCCGTAGGTAAAACAGCTAAAGCATCTTTTTTTGAAAGAACGGCATTAATGATATCGCGTTGTCCGGTTCGGAAGTCGGACATTTGAAATATTTTTTGCAGTTCCTGTTCGAGTGTCATGTTCATGATTTAACATGAAAGCAATCTTTATTCCAGATTAAAACTCTTTTTGTAATCCCAGTTGCAAGTTAAGATCGTTGTGTTTTTGCGAGGAATCTGTCGTGAATTGCGTCACACTCGTTTTGTTGTGAGTTTCGGAATAACTAAGGTCTCCGATAATCGAATAGTTCGCTGTATATGCATGATTGAACTTGAATCCTAATTGATAACTCGATCCTACTTTCACATCAGCTGTCGGTAAAGAAACTCCTAATAAAGCGTACGGTGATAAATCCATTTCAGCTGTTTTCCATGCTATCCATTCAGCACCTACACTTGGAATGGCTTCGTGTTCTGATTTTACTTCGACAGCATTTTGTCCCAGTTTGTTTTGGAAGTAGTAAAGATTTTGATATTTCAGTCCGATCACCAGTTTTACTTTTTCCCAAGTTTGATGAGTGATGTAATAAGAAAATCCGATATCGTGGGCATCAGAATTATTATCGACAGTTGTTCCTGATTCGTCAGTTTTTTTGAAATCTACACTGCGGTAGCTTAATTCAGCGCGAGCTGTAATTGATTCCTCAGCGTAAGTGTAACCAAGCTTCACACCTAAACTTAATTTCGAACGGATGTCGACAGAACTCCAAATGTCATCACTACCAGAAATGGATGGTGTGCTGGCGAAAATGGAAGAGTTGAAATAACGAAGACTCGGAGTCTTTTCGTTTTCAACCGATTGACGTAGCATTTCTTGTGCTCGACGATTAAATTCTTGGGCCTGAGCTTTGATAGAAGTGATTGAAGCGATAACAACGAATAATGATTTTAAAATAAGGTGATTTTTACGCATAGGATTATTGTATGTGAGCTCGCGGTGAAATGTTACAGGGCCAAGGTATTGAATTTAAATCTCTACCTCAACGCCTAAGGCTTCGTTATCACGAAACAATGTAGAAAAAAAGAAGCGTAGTTTCCTACGCTTCCGTTCCTTCGATCGGTTGGATCACACCCATTTTGCCGTCTTCAAAATCTTTCATGGCTTGCATGATTTCACTTTGAGTATTCATAACAAAAGGACCATAACCGCTGATCGGTTCATTTAAAGGTTCTCCGCCTAAAAATAAAAGTTTCGTATTTTTATTCGCGATCAAAGTAAAAGTATCTCCCTCAGGATCAAGGATCGCCATTTCTGCGCTTCCGATAGTATGAGTATCAGATAATTTTAATTCGCCTTCTAAAACAAAAATCACTGCTGTATGTTTCGCTGGAACTTTAAATTCAGTCGTTGTTCCTGCATTTAAACGAACATCCCAAAGATTCATGGGACTGAAGGTTTTTGCAGGGCCAGCGTGATCTAAATATTTTCCGGCGATCACTTTGACTGTTCCCGCATTATTTGGCAATACCACTTTCGGAATGTTGGCATTTTTTATGCCCTGATAACGGGGAGACGTCATTTTATCTTTTTTCGGTAAGTTCACCCAAAGTTGAACCATTTCAAAACGTCCTCCTTTTTTCGAGAAGTTTTTTCCATGTTTTTCTTCGTGAACTAAACCTGAGGCCGCGGTCATCCATTGGACATCTCCATTGGAAATAACGCCGCCACCACCAGCGGAATCACGGTGTTCCACTTCGCCGTCATACACAATTGTCACCGTTTCAAAACCACGATGAGGATGTGATTCTACACCACGACGACGTGAAGAATTTGATGGAGGAAATTCCGCAGGTCCTGCGTAATCCATTAACAAAAACGGCGAAATATGCTGAGCTAAATCATTGTAGCTAAACAATGTTCTAACCGGGAAGCCGTCTCCGACCCAGTGCGGGTAATCGCTGCGTTGTGTGTGTAATACTTGTTTCATAATGACCTCCATGAGATTAATATCTCTCTAGGGTCTAATATAGTTCTTTTTTGGAATTTGACTAGATCGTATAAAATGAAAAGATTCTACGGATTAACGTATAATAAAGGAAGTATGTGAATAATTATGGACCCTTGTAACTAGCTCTAATTATTCAAATATTATTAACAATAAAGACCATCCTGAATTAAAAGGTTTTCTCATCGTAATAATGACTAAGTGGGTAAAGCCCCACTTGCAGTTGATAAACTTCGTTGGCTTTACCGCGGCTGTTATCAATCAACCATTTTTCAAGTTCGAATAAGAAGCTTCCCATTTTTTCGATATAAGCGGGAAGTAAATTGCGATCAATCGCTACAGTACGTGCATAATGTGAGCGGTGAGTTCTTGGGAGGGTTTTGCAGGCGTGCAAACTTTTTTCAATAATTGATGACATCAATGTGATGCGTGCTTTTTCGATAACTTCACTATTAGGGTCCGTGCGCGTTTGTCCGATGTTTGAAATCCAATCTTGGGTTTCAGTTTGTTTGATCCAATTTTTTTCTTTCATTTGCTGAATAAGATTGTCGGCCATATCAAATGGAATTTTTAAAGCTTTAACAACATTTTCCGTTGAAAGTTTAAAATCTTTAATACTAAGCAATTCTAGAATTCCATAGGATGACCATTGTTGAACAAGATCAGCCATGTCTTCACCAAGCAATGTGTAGCTTGAGCGAATGGAATCATTTTTTAAGGATGTTCCTAATTGTCTTCTTAAGCTGTGAGCTTCAACGTATTTTTCAAGTATGGTGGCGTCGATTTTTAAACGTGTACCTAAGTTGAGAATTGATTTTTTCCCTAAGGCTCTTTTTCCAGTCATGATTTTTTGCAGAGTAGGAGCATCAATATCAAGGAAGTGAGCAAAGGCTCTTAACGAGTAGCGTTCGTTGACTTTTTTTCTTTGTTCGAACTGCGCTTTAAGCTCGTCGCGAAAATTATAACTATCTAATTGGTTTGTTTGTAATGGTGTCGACATGGGCAGGATACTACTGTTAACCATAAGCTAAGCGAAGCACTATTTTGACGTGGGCACTTTGCTTGCCTGCACAAAAAATAGCTGCCTGCAGTGATCCGTGGCAATGTGACCCAATTAAGGCTAAGCGCGACATCTTTGTTGTATTATAACTCCGTAAAGCTCGTAGCCGAGTTAATCAAGAACTCACGCTGTGTTTCGATATTGGTAATCGTTTTAGGGTAACCTAAAGTTTCTAAAGCTTTTGTTCCTGGAACTAACTCGTAACCGATACCAGCTGCTTTTTTTCCGTAAACTAAGTCATTTTTTAAATCGTAAAGATAATCAGGATTTTCTTCTGCTGGAGTAAGGAATTTTAAATCAGAGAAAGTCGCTTCCGGTTGACTGAGTGATTCGTAACCATAAGCTTGTGGTCCCATAAAATCAGTTAGATTCTCAGCTGGGTCTGATAAGTCGAGCACGATTTCACTCGTTGGGTCAATGGCATTGGCAACGCCACCTGTAGCCCACGTGCTGCAATAAGCTTTTACGATATTTCCGGTTCTTTCAACGCGAATTTGCGAGTTGCGTCCACTCCAGCTTCCGTTAGTTCCACCAACAGATTTATTTCCGATGATGCGCACGACGGATCCATTTACTTTATGTAAAATGCCCCAACCTAAATTAGGAGCTGGGAATCCACCTTGTGTGCGGTAAGCGGATAAAGTGTGAACTTGATTGCTTACCGAATTGAAATAAACAGCAATGGTTACACCAATCGCATCGTCATCGACGTTGTTTGATGAAACGGTTGCGATACCCACGAAGTTATCAAATTTTAAAGTACTGAAGAATCCATTGTAGTAGGAAGCATTTTGAATATTGAATAAACGATCTGGTCCTAAAAGGTAAATCCACGAAAGTGAATTCATGGTTGGTGTATTGCAGTTTCCATCGGTGTTGGGATTGGCTGCTGGTGATACGCTGTTCGACCACAAACCTGTTGTTGTATCTAAGTTTGTTCGGCAGTAGGCTGGATTTGCGACGATCGCATTTGGATCTGGATAGTATTCAGTTCCCGAGAAACGTTTCCAACGAGAAATAACCTCTGCAAATTTCGGAGGAACACTTCCGTTAATACGATTAGTTAAAGCCGTACGATCACTGGCTGAATTTCCGTAGGCGAGTTGATAACCGCTAGTTATGACTATGCCAGGCGCATATCCATCAGTGGCCTGTGAGCACGAAAAAGATGCGACCATCGTTAGCGATAGCAAAACACGACTAAATAAAGGTAATTTTATATTATTCATACCTTCTAGTTATCGTCATATTTATGAACAAAATTAATAACTTTGATGCATATTCTCAATATGAGACATATTTTTAGATTAATTGTAACAATGATGATTGTGTTCATTCTCAGAGTCCTATAAATTTGGTTTCATGATTAGTATAATATACGCCCATCCTTACGCTCAGCACTCTAAAGCCGGACGTGCCTTATTAGGTAGTGTTCGTGGATTACCTCATTTGGAAATTCGAGAGCTCTATGAAATGTACCCTGATTTCCATATAGACATCAAAAAAGAACAAGAGCAGTTACTAAAAAGTGACTTAATCGTTCTGCAAACTCCGCTATACTGGTATCACACTCCAGCTTTGATGAGTTTGTGGATGGAGAAAGTTTTAGCTTTAGACTGGGCTCATGGACATGGTCATCAAGCATTAGCCGGTAAAAAAGTTTTATGGACCGTGACAACCGGAGATGAAGAACACTCTTTTAAAGAGGGTGGATATAATAACTTTCCTTTTTATGAAATTGCACGCCCGATGCAGCAAACCGTTTTGTACTGTGGAATGAAGTGGCTTGAGCCCTTCACGGTATTCAATGCCAATAAAATATCTGAAGATGATCTTTTTCAAATCGCCGAAAAATATCGTGATCGTCTTGTAGCAGAAATAGCCCATAGTTAAAATTAAGGAGTCAGCGTGCACGGACAAGAAAATGTTTTAATTTATTTTTTAATTTACTTAGCGGCGATGGTTATCGTTGTTCCCATTTCTAAAAAAATTGGTTTAGGGGCCGTTCTAGGTTATTTATTAGCCGGATTATTTATTGGTCCTTATGTTTTAAATTTAGTTCAAACGACGCAGACGATTATGTCTCTAGCTGAATTGGGGATCGTTTTGATGTTGTTCACGATTGGACTTGAGCTAGATTTAAATCGTCTCTGGGGTATGAGAAATCTCGTGTTTGGTTTTGGCCTGATGCAGATGGTGGTTTGTGGTGTCGTGTTTTCGATTCTCAGTGTTTTCTTTGGTCTATCGGGATCAGTTGCTTTGATTATAGGTATGACTTTAGCGTTATCGTCGACAGCGGTCGTTATTCAGTTAATGAACGATCGAAAACTCATGGCGACGAAAGTGGGTAAAGCTGTATTTGGCGTTTTGCTTTTTCAAGATATCGCGGCCATTCCGATTTTAATTGCAGTCAGTATTTTATTTCCCAGTGAAGGCAGTCATCAGTTTAACTTGCTGTATGCTATCGGTGCGGTTCTTGGTTTAGTGATCGTTGGTCGATACTTGATCAGCTACGCCTTGGGGTGGATCGCGCGAAATAGTTCTCGCGAATTATTTGTCGGTGCCGCTTTGTTGTTGGTGATTTTAGTCATGGAGTTGATGACCCTCGTAGGAATTTCAGCTGGTCTTGGGGCCTTTATTGCCGGAGTTCTTTTAGCCAGCTCGGAATACCGTCATGAATTGGAAGCCGATTTAGATCCTTTCAAGGGATTATTCTTAGGATTATTTTTCATTACAGTTGGTGCTAATATTGATCTTAAGCTTTTGATGTCGTCATGGCCTACGATTTTAGGAATGTTGATTGTCTTTGTTTTATCGAAAATTGCTTTGATGTATTTACAAGCAACGATTTTAAAAATGGCCTCGAAAGAACGTTTAGTTTTTAGCAGTATTTTAGCTCAAGGTGGTGAGTTCGGTTTCGTTGTTATCACTTTAGGCGTAGCCGGAAATATGATTGATAAAGATATCGCTTCAAAATTAAATTTGTTAATTGCCTTGTCGATTGCGATTTCTCCCATCTTGATGAAAATTCATGATTATTATTCAAATTGTTACTTCGATGAAAATCAAAAATCCGTAGAAGATATGGATAAGGATATGGATCACAGCCAGGTGATCATCGCAGGTTTTGGTCGTTTCGGACAAATCGTTGGTCGTTTCTTATTGTCGAATGGTGTGGCTTCAACCATTATGGATCACGACTCTGAACATATCGAAGATATGCGCAAGTTCGGTTTTAAAGTTTATTACGGAGATGCGACTCGTTTAGATTTATTAGAAATCGCAGGAGCAGCTAAGGCTAAGATTTTAGTGGTGGCCGTAGATGATAAGGAAACAATTAATCAAATCATCGAAGTGGCACAAAAACATTTCCCACATTTAAAAATTATGGCGCGAGTAAAAGATATTCCGCATCTCTATGAGGTGATGAAGCACAATGTGACTTATGCGCATCGCGAATTATTCGAAGCTTCTATTTCGACCGGACGTGCGGCATTAGAAAGCTTAGGGTTTGGTCGTTACCATGCAAAAGAAATGGCGGATAATTTCCGTCGAACAAATATTGAACAAGTGGCCGAGATGGCTAAGCTTCGTGAAAATACCGATCGTAATGATTTTATTAAAGCGGTGCGAGAAAGTCGCGAAGAGTTAGAGCGTCAGCTGCAACAAGAAATGAAAACGATAAAAAGACACAGATAGGTGTCATTTTATCGTTTAACTATTTTTAATAAAATTATTTCTTACGAACGATTGAATCTAAAGAGTATTTTCCAGCGCCAGTGAAGATGAACATCACCGAAGCGGCCAAATAAAGTAAAGCCATTTCTTTTTTAGCAAAAGGATCAGCTCCGTGAGCAACGAAAGCGGCTACACCCATTGTAAAACCAATGAAAGAAGCAGCGATACGTGTGAATAATCCAGAAGCTAATAATAAAGCGCCAATAAATTCACTTAAGCCAGCGGCCCAAGCAAAAGCGATCGCCATAGGAAATCCCATGGCTTCAACTCCGGCAATCAAAGGTTCTGGAGGAGGCATTTTTCCTAGGCCATGTGAGAAGGCCATAGTTAAGCCTATAAATAAACGAAAAATAAGAAGTCCTAGATCTGAATTGTGTAAGAATTTTGTCATGATGTATCTCCTGTTTAATTAATTAAACAGGGATATCACGGAGCGATCAACTAGAAATGAGATCACTCAGGAAAAAGATAGATTTGAGGAATCAATTGCTTTGCGATTGAGGGTCCTTGCCATCTTAACTCGGCCACCGAGTAACCCGCATTTTCAAAATATTCAATTTTGATATTATAAAATTGTCCACCAGTAAGGTTGATAGGGGCCGATGCATCTTCGGTGGCGGCATGAAGTGTCCAGTTGTCGATAATCGGTGCAGCATTTAAATCATCGATCCACATTCTTACGCCATCGTCTGTACGTGTGAAGAATTGGTAAGAACCAGTTGTCGGAATGTAAATACGACCTGTCCAGCGAATGCCGAAATAATAAGGCTGACCTAAGTTATTGATACCTGTAGACCAGTCAAAATAAACCTGTGAGTCGATA
>CAZXZW010000098.1:0-8371 GCA_964645745.1 uncultured Bdellovibrio sp. | reverse complement strand
ATTGTGATTCCGGTTGTCGCGGGTTCGAGCCCCGTTGGTCGCCCCACTTTTTCTTTCAAAATTGACTTCAAAAAATATCTCCCTACTATAAAACAATGGAAATCTTAGATAAACATCAGCAAGTTGGTCACGCCCTCGTTCCAATGATCTCTAAATACGTCAGCGCGAAGAATAAAGATTCGGATGTTTTAGAGTTGATTAGTGTTTTAAGCGTTCTTACTGGACAACTCACTCTCAAAAATAACGCCAATCCCAAAGACCGTCTGTTCGAAATCTTTAATGCTATGAAGGTCATGTGTGAAAGTAATGATCTTCAAGAAGCCACGTTAAGCGGAGTCGATATTTCTAAGGTGGATTTTAGTTTTATCTCGGAAGTACTTCACGAAGCTTTACCTGAAGTCGACAAATTATTTAATACCTTTTCGCTCAACAAACAGGATCAAGAAATAGCCGCCTTGTGCTCGGTTATCTTTGCTTTGGCTTTTGTGAAGTCTGAATTCAGCGAAGACGTGACCGGAATGCTACCTTACCTGACGCGCGCGATGATTACCGGATCGCAAGTTATTATCCAGTAGCTTTTTAGACTTCATATTTAGCCATCTGCATCAAAAACACCTCGACATTCTTCTCTCGCAACCCGTGCATATTCCCTTAAAATTTGTTATACTTTCCTGATATGACAAACACGAATTCAAGCAACATCTATTCTCCGGTAAAACCTGATATCAATCTTCCAAAACAAGAAGAGCAAATCTTAAATTTTTGGGATCAAGAAAAAATTTTCCAACAAACTCTTGCGGGTCAAAATAAAAAAACTTTTAGTTTTTATGATGGACCTCCGTTTGCTACAGGTCTTCCTCACTACGGACATTTATTAGCCGGAGTTCTAAAAGACGTTGTTCCAAGATATTGGACAATGAAGGGTTATGTTGTGCCTCGCCGCTTCGGTTGGGATTGTCATGGTCTTCCGGTTGAATACGAAATCAATAAAACTCACAAAATTGAAAGTCGTAAAGACGTTTTCAAAATGGGAGTGGCTGAATACAATGCGGCTTGCCGTGGAATCGTAAAGCGTTACTCGACGGAATGGAAAACAGCTGTTCGCCGTGTAGGTCGCTGGGTGGATATGGAAAATCCGTATTTCACAATGGACTTGGAATTCATGCAAAGTGTTTGGTGGGTGTTCCAAGAACTTTTCAAAAAAGGTTTAATTTACGAAGGTTACAAAGTTGTTCCTTACTCTGTAGGAATCTCAACGTCTCTTTCTAACTTTGAAGCGAATCAAAATTATAAAATGGTTCAAGACCCAGCATTGACTGTGACTTTCCCCATTAAAGAATTAGAAAACACGTCTTTCTTAGCTTGGACGACGACGCCTTGGACACTTCCTTCAAATTTAGCGTTAGCTGTTGGAAATGAAATTGAGTACGTGAAAGTTAAAGAATTATCTTCGGGCAAATTATTTATCTTAGCGAAAGCTTTATTAGCTTCTACTTTTAAAGATCCGAAAAAAGATATCGAGATCGTAGAAGAAATGCTTGGAGCTAAATTAGTTGCTTTAACGTACGAACCTTTATTCAAATACTTCGTCAATGACAAACGTGCTGTTGGCGCGTTCCGCGTGATTCATTCAGATCACGTTACAGTCGACAGTGGTACAGGTATCGTTCATATGGCACCTGCATTCGGAGAGGAAGATTACGCCGCTTGTTCTAAAAATGGAATCGGCTTAGTTAATCCGGTTGACGATGATGGAATGTTTACGGCTGAAGTTCCAGATTACCAAGGTAAGCGCGTTAAAGAAGCGGATAAAGATATTATCGCTGACATCAAAAAAATGGGTCGCTTACAAAAACAAGATACGATCCAACATAGTTATCCTTATTGCTACCGTTCAGATACGCCTTTGATTTACAGAGCGGTATCAAGCTGGTTTGTTAAAGTTGAATCTATCAAAGAAAAATTAATGGAAGTGAATAAAACGACAGCTTGGGTTCCGGATCATTTACGCGATGGTCGTTTCGGAAACTGGCTTGAGAATGCGCGTGACTGGGCGATTTCAAGAAATCGTTTCTGGGGAACGCCGCTTCCGATCTGGAGAAATGCTGAAGGCGAAATCATCTGTGTTGGTTCACGCGACGAACTTGAAAAATTATCTGGCAAAAAAGTGGATGATCTTCACATTGATGTGATTGATTCCATCACGATTCCTTCTCCGACTGGAAAATCACCGCTTAAACGTATCGAAGGTGTTTTAGATTGTTGGTTTGAATCGGGATCAATGCCTTACGCTCAAGCAGGCTTCCCAAAAACAAACGTAGAAGAATTTAAAAAAACTTTCCCAGCTGATTTTATCGCTGAAGGTTTAGATCAAACACGTGGATGGTTCTATACATTAACTGTGATCGGTGCGGCTTTATTTGGACAATCACCGTTTAAAAATGTTGTGGTGAATGGTTTAGTTTTAGCTGAAGACGGCCGTAAGATGTCGAAGTCTCTTAAGAACTATCCAGATCCGATGGAAGTTTTAAACCAACATGGTGCAGACGCTTTAAGATTATATTTAATCGATTCCCCTGTTGTGAAAGCTCAGGAATTAAAATTCTCGGAAAAAGGCGTTCACGATATCGTTCGTAAAATTTTATTAAGATGGTGGAATTCTTATTCGTTCTTCGTGAACTACGCGAACATCGATGGATTTAAACCTAAGGGCGATGCGAAAACATCTCCGAATCTTTTAGATCAATGGGTTCTTTCACGCTTAAATAGCTTGATCGCCAACACGCAAACTGAGATGGATGCTTACAGACTTTATAACGTTGTTCCTCATTTACTTCAGTTCATCGAAGATTTAACGAACACCTACATCCGTTTCAATCGTGGTCACTTCTGGCAAGAAGGTATGCCAGAACAAAAACGTTTAGCTTACGAAACACTTTACGAAGTATTAACGACCCTATCACGTTTAATGGCTCCGTTTGCTCCGTTCTTAGCTGATGTGATCTATAAAAACTTAGCTCCAGTTGGAAAAAATCCAAAATCAAGCGTTCACTTAGAAAGCTTCCCGATCGCGGATTTGAGTTTATTAAAGCCAGACTTAGAGGAAGCCGTTAAAGCGATGGATGTTCTTGTGACTTTAGGACGTAATCACCGTGAGAAAATTTCGGTGAAAGCGAAAATTCCATTAAAACAAATTCGCATCATCCACAGAAGCCAAAAAGTTTTAGATACTTTGAAAAAGTTTGAACCGTACTTCATTGATGAATTAAACTTCAGATCAGTGATCTATGATGCGAACGAAGATCAATTCGTTCAAATCACAGCGAAAGCGAACTTCCCGGTTTTAGGTAAACGTTTAGGACCTAAAATGAAAACAGTCAGCGCTGCGATTCAAAATTTAAGTTTAGAAAATATTATTAAACTTGAGAAAGGCGAAACACTGAAAGTGGACGGCGAAGACATCACTTTAGCTGACGTAGAAATCAGAAGAGCGGCTAAAGGCGATAACGCGGATTTATCTGTGCACCAAGTGGTATCAATCGAAGTTGATCCAACAGTGACTCCTGAACAAGAACGTGAAGGTTTAGCGCGCGAAGTGATGCGTAAAATCCAAATAGCTCGAAAATCTGCTGACTTTAAATTAGATGATAAAATCGAACTTCAAATTCACTGTACAGGAAAAATGTTAGAAGCAGTTAAGGCTCATGAAAAAGAACTTGTGAGCGAAACATTAACAGCTAACTTAAAATTCTTAGACGCCGGTGTTGATCCTCAAGGTCATCACACCGAAGTGTCTGATATCGACGGCGAAGTTTTAAAATTGGGAGTGACGGCTCTTAAACGTTAGAGCCGCCTATCTCATGCAAAGCTTCACTTTTAATCCTATTGGTTTTGTGCAGTCTCCGTTTAAAGACAAATTCGGAGTTCCGCGCCAACCAGGACTAGCTAGTGAAGCTAAAGGCATTTTGAAATTTAATTCTGATCCTGATATTAAAACCGCGCTTAAACAAATTTCGGAATTTTCTCACATCTGGATTGTGTTTGTCTTTCACGATCACGGTGGAAATAAATGGAAACCCAGTATTCGCCCGCCTCGCTTAGGTGGAAACGTTAAAGTGGGCGTTCTTTCTTCCAGATCCCCTCATCGCCCTAATCCTATTGGTATTTCCGCTGTGGAACTCACCCAAGTTGATCTTGAAGCTCAAGGCGGTCCTGAGCTCCATGTGAACGGTTTGGATTTAATTGATGAGACTCCGATTTTAGATATTAAGCCTTACATCCCTTACGCGGATTCAATTCCTGAAGCGAATGCGGGATGGGCCTCGGAAGAAATCAAAAGATACCCTGTGGTCTTCTCTAGCGAAGCTGAAAAGGATCTTTCAAATCTTCCATCTGATCTTCAACAGAAATTCAAAGACTTAACCATTCAAGTTCTCGAGCTTGATCCACGACCCGCTTTTAAAAAACGCCAGTTTCCGGCTGATGACGCTAAAACATGGGGACAAAATTATGGCATTGCGGTTTTGGATTATGATGTTAAGTACACCATTACAGAATCAGGCCTGGTTATTTCAAAAATTATTAAATTGTAATTTCTAAAGTTTTTGTAAATCGCTGGCTTGATGTCTATGCCCGAACACCTCATAACAAACCACCGACAAAATAGGCGCCATAGTCAGAAGAATCAAACCTGTCGCTAAACTTCCCCCTAACGAAACAAATATCAACGATGCCGTCACAATCAAGGCTGACGCGATTAAAATCCAAATATAAGTTTGAGCTAATCGTCTCATTAAATAAAAATAAAGTGCGTAAATTAAAACTAGAAAAAAAGAAACGGGTACTGCAACTGTCAGCAACGTAATGAATGGTGTGATATGCGCCTTACCTTCAACAAAATAAGCTACCACGTGCAATCCGGCACCCGTCGCTATGATAGATGCGAACAGCACCATATGTCCATAACCCTAAACAAAAGCTCGATCACGACGAGCATGTAAAACTTGAGCCGACGGTAAAATGAAGTACACCCACCACATGGAAAATGTTAAAATCATTCCAGCTATACAAACTAAAGCCGCCTCTAAGGTCCATCCGCCCTTTTCGACTCCAGAAGAAAGAGTCGCAACTGTTCCAACAACACCCTCACCTAAAGCGATAATCGCGAACAAACTGTATCGTTCAGCGATATGATGAGCATGCCATGGAGTTCCGCCATTCTTTGCTTCTGCTAAAACAGGTCCCAACATTTCAACAAAGACAAGAACAGCCGATAAAGCTAAAGACATTGGTAAATTAAAATCTAAGAAAATTTGAGCGATCCAACCGACTTGTGCAACCGAAATACAAACAGCATAAGCCAGACAGTTGCTTCGACGAGGGGGATCTTGTTTAGCAGCACGCAACCACTGCGTAATCATAGCTATGCGCATGATCACATAACCCAAAACAACAATAGATGTATCTAAATGACCGCCGTGCTCAATAGAGGCAAACAATCGAGGTAACCCAATCGACAAAACAACAACACCAAGCATTTGCACCATGGTGACAGTTCTAAAAATCCAGTCATCTGTATCGTATGCTGAGGCAAACCATGAAAAATTAATCCAAGCCCAGCAGATAGCAAAGCTTGCAAAACCAAACCCGATGAGACCTGTGGTAAAATGTCCTTCCGCTAAGGCATGTGCAAATTGAGAAGCGGCTACCCCGAAGGCGATCACGAAAGTTAAATCAAACAAAAGTTCTAACGGTGTAGCAACTCGATGATGTTCGTGCATATCCCGCCCCATCATTTTTTTGAGACGATGACTTAAGTTAGATGATCCATTTGATTCAGCTGAATGGGACATGATGACCTCTTAAAACTAAACTAACTAAAGATAGATTTAATGGCAATAAACAATCGCTCAAACTAAGGTCGTTAAACGATAGAGGGAGTCATTTATTGACTGACTTCGTCTAGCCAATGTTTATTTTCACTGAACTCTGAATCACCGTCATAGGCTTCCTGAAGATATTGCTTAGCTTTTTTATTACTTCCGCCCGTTATGGCTGGCATTTTATAGTACATGATTCCTAACGTTCGAGCCGGAGCATAGTGATAATACTCTGGGTAATTTTGATGTGATTCATTTAATAATTCTTTTATTTCCGACAAATCTGAAATGATACAAAAAGGAATGAGTCGGCCTTTATCTTTCAATTCACATTTAAAAGTTAAAAATACGGCTTTCCAATATTGAGTGTATTTAACATCTGTATTTTCCACTTCAGCTAATGCAGCTTGAACTATTTTTTCTTTTTCCTCAGCCGTAGCTGTTTCGGATTTGTAATCGGATACAGATTTGACAAAGAAGTCTGTTTTATCTGTGGCAGCTGACGCTGCTTTTAAAATCAATGGAGAAAACATAAGTAATAATATTATTTTTTTCATTTAGCCTTCTTTATTGCTGTCAGTTCATTTTCGTACTCATTCATTGATTTGAAAATATGGAATGGTC
Source organism: uncultured Bdellovibrio sp. (assembly GCA_964645745.1). GTDB lineage: Bacteria > Bdellovibrionota > Bdellovibrionia > Bdellovibrionales > Bdellovibrionaceae > Pseudobdellovibrio. The sequence continues at coordinate 1,868 of CAZXZW010000098.1, read as the reverse complement.
TTTTTAAATTCAAAACAAGTTCCTGCGCGGCAAAACCTCCCAACCACAAGGCTGTGCTGTGAGGAATGTGTTGATCGATAAAATGAATATATTTAAGGAGATGATCTTTAGCCGTATGATGTGAGTTTACATTTGTTCCGATCACGACATGAGTAGGACGCAATCTGATACAGGCTTCCGAAAGTTCTTTTTTAGGAACATGACTGCCCAGATATATCGTTTGGAAGCCGGCAGCCTCCGCTAAGACTTTAGACAGCAGCAAACCTAAATCGTGATGATCACCTTCGGCCGTAGCAAAAAGTATGGAATAGGCGCTGAGCTTTTTCATCGGCTTACTAGTCATAGCATATAAATTTTCTTTAATTAATGAACTAATAATATGCTCTTGAATAATATCAATTGTTCTATTCAAAGACTGGCGAGACATTTCCTGCGAAATCGGGATTATAAATTTTTGAATATAGTCTGAGGGATCAAGTTTCTGACGCTGACTAAAGAAAATATCTTTAATCACACTGTAGTTTGTCTCAGGTAGAAACTTAAATACTTTCTCTACCTGATGGCTCATGGGCTGCGATGCTTCCGCATAGGAAGCGGAAATGTTAAGGCCTAGCTCGAGCTGATTTAAATCCTCTAAACCTAACTGAGCTAATTGGCTAATCTTAAATCCATGTTGTGTCAGCAGTAAGATTTTGGAAATTTTCATAACGTCATGATCTGAATATAAACGACGGGCTGTTTTCGTGCGCCTTGGCTGAACTATTTTATAGCGAAGCTCCCATGTTCTTAAGATAAACTCGGTTGCACCAGTGAGTTCACTCACTTCAGATATTGTATAGTTCTTATTATTTTCCATATTGCCCATTTTTTACACTCAATCGAACCATAACAGCCCTCGACTATTTTGTATAGATTTTTCTATACAAAATGTAATTGTTCGTCTATCACTGTTAATTAAACGAGAGGTCATCATGATTCAAAGCTTTCAAAGTGTATCCTGCAAGTCGGCCGAAACCTGTACCGACTTCACCTCGCATGTACAGAATCTCATTGCCATGACGATAGATCTTAATAGTTACGGCCACTTCAAGCACATACTTCAGCACCATTTCCTGACATCCGGAAAAATGATTCGCCCTTACGTCGCTTTTCAACTGGGCCAAATAACTGAGGTCAATCAATCTCATTTAGCTGCCTGGGCCGCTACCTGTGAAATTTTACATAATGCCACACTTATTCATGACGATATACAAGATCGCGATACACACCGCCGAGGCCAACCTACAACATGGCAACAATTTGGCGACGCCCAAGCTATCAATGCTGGTGATTTTTTGTTAATGTCTGCATCATTCCCGGTTTTAAATAGCGAAATCAAAAGTCAGACAAAAAATGAACTTCTGATGATTCTTTCCAAAATGTCTTGCAAAATCGTTAACGGACAAAGTTTAGAACTTGAACTTAACAATTTAAATATACCTGAACTTATCTACAGTAAATACATGAATTGCATTGCTCTGAAAACGGCAGCTCTCTTCTCTGACCTAGCTCTCGGAGTTAATATTCTATCTGAAGATTCTCTTCTAGATTCAGAAAGCTTAAATGAACTCTTCAGCAAAATCGGTATTCTTTTTCAAATGCAAGACGACTTAATTGATTTATACGGAGATAAAAAACGCGATATTCGTGGCTGCGACATTAAAGAAGGAAAAATGAGCTTATTAGTGGCCACTCATTACAAATACCACCCAGAAGATTTCAGTCTGATTCAACCCATACTTAAAAAGCCTCGCCTTTTAACTACGGAAAATGACATTAAAAAAGTTATGGCTCTTTTTAAACATAAAAAAACACTTTCAAAGTGCTTA
>CAZXZW010000097.1:4078-8423 GCA_964645745.1 uncultured Bdellovibrio sp. | reverse complement strand
GAGTTAGCCGCTGAGTAATTTTCCTCTGCAACCATTAAGTATTCTGCTGTCGATTGCAAGCGGGACTGTAAAGCTCCGTAGTTTGCTCTCGCTCCATTCACTTTATTAATCGCCTCATCTAAGAAAGCTAAACTCTCTTGGGCACCTAGTTTATCTGCGACTGTTAATTCCGCGATTCCTAGTCCTTGAGTTGTTGCGTTCCCGACTGACGTGTCAAAACTAATTCTATCTTCGAATTCGTTATTACCATTTCCTACTTGGAAATCGTAAATTCCGCCTTCACCAGCTAATAAGCTGACTCCGTTGAACTTTGTAGAGTTCGCGGTACGATCGATCTCTTCTTTAAGCTGCTGATACTCAATATTAGTATACGCGCGCTCGTTATCACTGATCGTATCAGACGCTGCTTGGATCGATAACTCACGTAATCGGATCAACATGTTTGATACTTCAGACATACCACCTTCGGCTACCTGCACTAAAGAGATACCGTCATTGGCATTTCGATTCGCCTGTCTATAACCACGAATCTGGGCCTTTAAGTTTTCGCTGATCGCTAAACCAGCAGCATCATCAGATGCTTTGTTAATTCTGTAACCCGACGCTAATCGAGCCATCGCAGATTGCTGCGCATTTCCCACTGCATACAAATTTCTTTGTGCGCTAAGTGCGGGTACGTTTGTTGCTATACGTAGTCCCATTTTATCCTCCTTGTTTAGTCTTCATCCGTGAACGTTACCTTTCCTTGGTAGCAGATAGAATCCTTTCCATCTGTTTTAAAACTCTTTAACTTTTAAAGCTCACTTCAACAAAAATCTTATTTGTTAAAACTCACTTATTAATTTTTTTGTAACAAACTTAATGCCAGGTTGTTCTGTTGATTCGCTTGCGCTAAAATCGCAGTGCCTGATTGCAATAAGACGTTTTGTTTCGCAAATTCTGAACTTTCTTCCGCGATGTCCGCATCTCTAATTCTCGAATTCGCTGTCGCAACGTTTTGCTCTGTTTCCATTAACGTCTCAGCAGCTGCTGTTAAGCGCGATTGCATCGCTCCTAAGTTTGAACGCAGACTATTTACCTGGTTAATGGCGTCGTCAATATTAGCTAGAGATTCCTGTGCATCAACCTTCGTGGCTACACTACAAAAATCAATATTTAATGCTGTCGTACTCGCATCCGCTCTTGATGGATCATAAGATACACGGTCGATCTCTTGTGAATTTTTTGTATTCACTTGGAAATCAATCGAATCACCTACACCCGACAATAACGGTGTTCCGTTAAACTCTGTCGACCCTGATATACGATCTATCTCAGATAACATTTGTTGATATTCTCTATCTAACAAACCACGTTCTCTATCACTGTTCGTATCCGAAGCCGATTGTATCGCTAGTTCGCGTAAACGAACTAAGTTATTACTAATTTGAGAAAGGCCACCTTCAGAAATTTGAATCATTGAAATACCATCTTGTGCATTTCTGTTAGCTTGTTTAATCCCTCTTAATTGAGATTTAAAGTTTTCAGAGATAGCTAAACCAACAGCATCATCTGACGCTTTATTGATTCTTGATCCTGAACTTAAACGAGCCATTGCTTGATCCATACTTCTTTTTGTTCCCCCAAGTGCTTGCTGCGTTTTCAACGCTGTAATATTTGTACTTACTCTCATTCCCATAAATTCCCTCCTCCTGAGGTACCAGTGCTTTTACACACTTTCTTTGTTTTCGATTTCAATCCTAGAAATCTGGAACGGTCTCACACTTGTACACTTTTTCGGCTCAAGCTGAGAAAACTTGAGACATTCGTTTCAAAAAAATTCATTTCTGGCCTTAAGACGTGTATTTTTCACGATCTTAGTCTTGCTTTTCAGGTCTAAGGTATTGAAATTATTCGTAAATTTTAAAGAATTTTGCTTACTGTTTTTACACTGTGTATAGAAGTTTTTCGATATTTTGGTGCGTTTTTGCCTTTTTCTCACTCTTACGCGCATTTCCGTGTTTCACAATAAGAAAAAGCTCTTACATCATGAGACACTTTGAAGTAATTTACTCTCATGGAAATACGTGACCCCATTCATGGATCAATTTTTTTACCGCCCGGCGAAGAAGCCATCATTGAATCAGTAGAATTTCAACGCTTGCGTGAAATTAAACAACTTGGTTTTTCAGAATTTAGTTTTCCCGGCGCAACTCACAATCGTTTTTTACATTCAATCGGTGTAAGTCATGTTTGCGGAAAAGTTTTCGACAATATTTTTAAAGCGTATCCATTTCAAAAACCATCAAATAAAGCTCGATTTAGACAAATTACTAAATTAGCTGCATTGCTTCACGATATTGGTCACGGACCATTAAGCCACACGACTGAAGAAGTAATGCCACAAGTTTCAGAACTAAAAATCGCTGTTTACTCTGAGCCAGGAAACTTCCAACAAGACCGTCGAGCAAACCATGAAGACTACACAATTAAATTTGTAACGGATTCAAACATCGCCACATTGATTAAACAACATTACTCAGATATCGATCCTTATCATGTCGCTTGTTTGATCGATAAAAATTTGTACTGCGACGAATCTGTGTTCACGGATGGTAAAATTAATTACCGCCCTATTCTTTCTCAAATCGTCAGTTCTGAATTAGATGCAGATCGTATGGATTACTTAGAACGCGATTCTTATTTCTGCGGTATCAGTTATGGAAATATTGATCGTGATTGGTTAGTGCAAAACTTAACAATTCATATCAACGATTATAAAGCGAACTTAGCTTTAAACCGTCGCGCTTTATACGCATTCGATGATTTCTTGATTTCTCGTCACCATATGCATTTGATGGTGTACTTCCATCACAAGAGCGTTGTGTATGATGAAATGCTCATGAGATACTTAACATCACCGGACTGTAAGTTCTTCTTGCCGGCTGATTTAAATGAATACATCCCTTACACAGATTACAAACTCTACGAACATCTAGATACTGTTAAAGATCCGTGGGCTCGCCGTATCGCTGAACGTAAACCGTATCGCGTGGCCACTGAACTTCACAACCAAGATCCAGAACGCGTAGCTAATGCGAAACAGATCCTTACATCTGCGAACATTGACTATATATATACAAGTTCAAATATTCGTTTATCGAAGTACCACGCAACGGCTAGTAGCGATGAAAATCATATATATGTCGTCGATCAATATGATAAGTGGGATAAACCAGCTCCGATTAATTCAGCTACGCAGATTTTCCAAAAGTATGAAGGCGCACGGACTATTGACCGTGTTTATGTATCGCCTGAGCACTTGGAACAGGCGAAGAAATTATTAACTGAGAAGAAATATTAATAACCGTACTTATGAGCGATTTTCTTTAACTGGTCTTTCGCTTGCGGTAATGATGAATTGAGAACGTCACGACGTTGGTCAAATTTGTCGGCACTGATTCCACCATTGATATCTACATCAATGATCTCATCAATTCCCACACTCTTTTTAGTTAGAACTGAATTCGATTGAATCCAGAATTGATTTTCTAATGACTGCAGATTGCTACTTAAAGGCTTACCGTTACGAGACGATGTCCCGTTGATGAGAATGATCTTAGTCGCGCCATTAGCACGAAGGAACTGGACTGCACCAGTGACATCAGACATAGAAGCGATACTATCTGAATAAGGCTTCACAATTCCTGGAGCTGGTAAGCAGTAAGGAACTAATGATCCTAGCTGGCCTTTGTTTAAAACGTATGATGTTTGGTTTTTTAAATTTAAAGACATACAACCAAAAGGAACTTTTAAGTTATCTGTGGATTTCTTTTCGAAAATTTTTTTAACAAAGTCTGACCAGTCGTCGATATCTTTAAACTTTGATAATTCCCATTCGACTTCGTTAGCTGAAACATTCTGAGCGTAGACACCCGCAACAACTGATCCCCACTCCATACCGGCTACAGCGGCCACTGGAAGTTTATATTTTTGGATTTCTTTTAAGACGTTGATGTAAGCCCATGTACGAACTCCGCCGCCTGAGAAGAGGATTCCGAACTGAGTGGCTCTGCCTGACGGTTTAACTTCTACCGGAGGAGCTTGATTTGAAGAAGTCTCTTCCGGAATAGAATCTGTTTTCGTCGCTTCGAATTTAGCTTTGTCTGGTTGAGATGTTGAATTCGTCGTTGTCTGTGTTGTTGTTTTACTTGTTTTTAACTGACATGAAGAAATGAAGAATAAAAGTCCTGCACATAATAAGATATTTTTCATATTTAAATTCCTTCTACTTGCTGCGGTTAACGTTGTATTGAAGTACTTTCTCTAGGTCCTCTGACGGAATTTCGACTTTTTTCAAAGCTTG
>CAZXZW010000097.1:0-3978 GCA_964645745.1 uncultured Bdellovibrio sp. | reverse complement strand
TGCTCTAGATCAGATAATTTGATTTGAGAGTCGACCTTCATATCAAGCACTTGCCCACCGACCATACCCAGAGCACCCGTCTTGTGCGCTAATAAGCGAATGGCCGCGTTTGGTAAATGTGACACAACTAAGAACGCTTCTGTTAATAAAGCGTCTCCTGCAAGTAAGGCAATATCTTCTCCGAAGACTTTGTGATTTGTCGGCTGTCCACGACGGAAATCATCGTTATCTAAACAAGGCAGATCGTCATGAATCAAAGAGTACGTGTGAATGAATTCGATAGCTAAAGCCCAAGGGAAAACTTCACTGAAAGGCTTATTGAAAGCTTTAGCCGTTAAATAACAAAGAAAGGGACGGAATCTTTTCCCATCCAAAAAGTAGGTGTAAGCCATACTTTTCCACAGCAGTTCTAATTGCGGCGCGTGTTTGGATTGATCGGCAAAATACTTATGACTTTCGTCTTCGAAGTATTTGCGGAATTCTAAATAGTCGTTTTCCAAACCAGCGATCATAAAAATTAGTCTTCTGACTTAAAGTTTTCAGTGATAGCTTTACCTTCAGCATCAAAACCCACAAGTTTCTTAACTTGTGCTTCCGCTTTAGTTAATTGCGAATGACAATCACGAGAAAGCTTTACGCCCTCTTCGAATAATTGCAAAGATTCATCTAAAGCTAATTCGCCTTTTTCCATCTTTTGTACGATTTCTTCTAAACGGTTTAATTTTTTTTCAAAATCCATATGCTACCTCTTAGTTTTTTAATTTATTTAATGTCATAACTTCGGCTTCGATCACACCGTCGTTCACTTGAACTTCGATCACATCTTTTGCTTTCACTTGGCCAATCGATTTTAAAAGCTTGCCTTTGCTTTTTGTGATCGAGAATCCACGATCAACAACTTTCATCGGACTTAATGAATCTAATAACGACATCATGTTTTTCAAACGTGATTTATTATTTTGAATATTTGAGTTCATCGCATTTTTCATACGAATGTTCTTTTTATCTAAATTTAATTTTAAAGATGAAATCACCTGAACCGGAGACACCAAACGATTTTGCAAAATTTGAATATCTTTTTTCAAACCGTTAATGTTCACTGCGATCGCGTTTTCTAAACGATTGAATAAATCATCGTTACGCAACATGAGATCTTGCAGTTTCTTTTTTGGATCCGTTAAACGTTTTGATAAATGAAGAATAGCTTGCTTCATCATATCCATACGTTTTTTCATCGAGAATGCTAATGACCGATCTAACTGAACTAATTTTTGCACGATCTCCGCTGAGCTTTTCGCAACTAATTCAGCTGCTGCTGAAGGAGTTGGAGCACGCAGATCCGATACGAAATCACAAATAGTAAAATCGATTTCATGTCCTACTGCTGAGATGACAGGAATTTGACTTGCGGCAATTAAGCGCGCAAGCTTTTCATCATTGAAACACCACATGTCCTCAATCGATCCACCGCCACGGCCAATGATGATCACATCTGGATTAATTCTTTCAGCTTTAGCAAAGGCTTCACAAATCTGTGGAGCTGCGGCAGCACCTTGAACGATCGTAGGAACGACAATGACTTCGACAGCTTTTGCACGACGGTTCATGATATTTAAAATATCTTGAATAGCTGCACCTGTAGGAGAAGTTACAATAGCCACCTTTTGTGGATGCGCCGGAATTGGCTTCTTACGAGCGTTATCGAATAAACCTTCAAGTTTTAATTTTTCTTTCAGTTGTTCGAATTGCTTTTGCAAAGCGCCGGCACCAACAGGTTCCATCGATTCAACAGCCACTTGGTAACTACCGCGCGGTTCATATACGGTGATGCGACCACGTGCGATCACTTCCAAACCATCATGCGGTTTGAATTTTAATTTCGAATTATGTCCGCGAAACATCACGGCTGAAATTTGTGATTTAGAATCTTTTAATGAAAAATAAAAATGACCCGATGAGTGCGGTTTGAAATTAGAAATTTCCGCTTGAATCCAAACCATACCGATTTGGCCTTCGATCAGCGAGCGAATTTGCATATTCAACTGTTCGACTGTAAGTATTCGATTTTCCGGTGCTGGCGTGACTTCTAAAGACATGTCGTGACCTTATCAGCCACGATATTTAAGTCAATTAAAACCAGATATTCTGCAATGACCAAAGACCGCCAACCCAAATAGAAACGACGGCTAATTTACGATGCCTTTCAAAGGCCTCAAGTTGATTCGGCATTTCCTTTTTGGCTAGGGCCACTAAATGCGGGATTTCAAGCACAAATAATATGACTAGACCATAAAAAAACACTAAAAACGGAAAATAATAATCTAATTCTGTTATGGAAAATTTCATGCCACGTTATCGGACATCTTTTTTTAATTCTGTAGTCCTGACTGATGGACTTTTTTTGAAAGTTTATTTATACTGTATTTATTAGGGTTCGCTGACGTAATACTCATCGAAAATAAACCTTACAAGCATATTTTTGGGGACTGTCCCTGATGATGGTGTGCAAGCTCACCTCGTAGTGAGAAGCCTAAAGTCGTTACCATGGTCACCCACCTTGCAAACAGAGGTTTAGTTTCAGAGTAGTCATCGAGCCTTTTTTTCTTTTTTTCATAGTCTTTCCTTAGTCCTGTATCACAATAATACACCCCTTCTACCTCGAGAATATCCACTTCGAACTGTCTCAGTTTAAGAATATAATTTCTTAATTTCCTACGCCTAGACTGTAGCCTCTCAGAGAGATAACCGAATAATTCTTGTGACTGAAAAGATGTTTCACAAACTTTTAATATTCGGATTTTCCAGCTTGTTTTTAACAGGTTGCGGATTGTCGTATCAATCAAGCATTGATCACTACTCTACCCTCATGGCCGAAGAGGCGCGTTGCGAAACTTCATCAATTGTCACTGGCGGAGTCAGCCTCATCGGAACGGCTACGTTTGAAAAAAGAACTATCGATGTTGTCACTGAAACAGCCACAACAAGTCCTTATGCGACGACTTTAAAAAATATGGCTCTAAGCGATCCTTTACCATCAACACTTCCAATTAAAAACGCAGAGATCTCAATTTTCAATTCGAAAAACGAGCGCATTCAATGCGGAAGAACCGACAGCAGCGGTTACGTCAAAGCGACCGATGGCGTATCCACTTTAAAAATTCCAAACGTAGCAGGATCATACTACCTGCGAGTGGTTTCTCGTTCTTACATTGAGTACGGCGCTCCAACTAATTTCATTTTTATCTCGATCAAAAAAGATAAATACCGAAATGAATTACACTCTTTAACTGCGAACTTCACTTTGACGGGTTCGGGCACTTCGATTCCTATAAATTTAGTAGCCAAAGCTCGCCAGACAGAATCAGAAGGTGTTGAAGGCGGAGTATTTAATATTCTGAACACGCTACAAACAGGCATGGATTACATCAAGACAAACACTCCGGGTGTAAACACAGAATGTTTATCTGAAAAATTGAATGTCTACTGGAAAGCGGGATTCAATCCCATGCAGTATCAATTCCCTGATTCAGATCCTGCGACTTTAGGTAATACGTCTTATTATTCTTCTCAAACTAAAGAACTTTATATTTCCGGTGGTCAAGTGGGTGACATGAGTTTATCAAACACGGATCACTTCGATGATTTCGCGATCATTCATGAAAGCGGACATTTCATTGAAGATCATTGCGGTCAATGGACTTCACCAGGTGGAAATCATACTTTAACTTCTCGTATTGATCCTCGTTTAGCATGGTCTGAAGGTTGGGCTAATTATTTTGCGGCTCACGTGATTCATGATCGCTTAAATGATTTAGATTCAACATTAACGGCGAAGCTTGCAGCCTTAACGGAAAATACTATCGTTAATAAAGGTTGGACATATTTCTTTAACTCTTACGGATTTTCAGACTCAGTTCAAAATATCGGAAATGGTGACGGCTTCGTTATCGATTTCAAACGCTCTGGTGGAGATCCTGG
>CAZXZW010000096.1:1858-8426 GCA_964645745.1 uncultured Bdellovibrio sp. | reverse complement strand
AAGATCCGCCATCTAACGCCGTTTTACGACGAGTTAAATCACGAGCTTTACGAGCGGCATCACGAGCACGAGCTGATTCCACACATTTAGTCACAACAGTTTTTGCCACACCAGGATTACGATCGAACCAGTCAGCTAATTTTTCATTTACTAAAGATTCAACAATACCTTTTACTTCGGTATTTCCTAATTTCGTTTTCGTTTGTCCTTCGAATAAAGGTTCACGAACCTTAACTGAAATAATCGCTGCTAATCCTTCACGAATATCTTCACCCTCTAAAGATTCTTTAAAATCTTTAAGAAGACCTTTTTCATTCGCGTAAGCATTTGTCGTACGAGTTAAGGCTCCACGGAAACCGATAAGGTGAGTACCGCCTTCGTGAGTGTTGATGTTATTCGCGTAACAGTAGATCGATTCAGAGTAAGAATCATTCCATTGCATAGCTATTTCAACTTCAACAGTATCTTTTTCACCTTTGAAGTAGATCACTTCATTGTGAATTGATTTTTTAGATTCATTTAAGAACGATACGAATTCCGCAATACCTTTTGTATATTGGAAATCAGCTTTTTTACCGTTACGTTCGTCTTTCAAACAAATATGAAGACCCGCATTTAAGAAGGCTGTTTCACGGAAACGAGTTGCCAGAGTATTGAAATCAAAACTCATTCCATCTTCTTTGAAAATTTCTAAATCAGGTTTGAAAGTAACAACAGTTCCAGAACGAGTTGTAGGTCCAACTTTTTCAACAGGTCCCTGTGGATCACCTTTCATGTAAACTTGCTTGTAATGAGTTCCATTTTTGAAAGATTCAACTTGAGTACGAGAAGAAAGCGCATTCACCACCGAAGCACCAACGCCATGAAGACCGCCGGAAACTTTATAAGCTGATCCTTCGAATTTACCACCGGCATGAAGGACCGTGTAAACAACTTCCATGGCATCTTTACCAGATTTATGTGGACCTACGGGAACGCCACGACCGTTATCGTCAACAGTCAACGAGCCATCAACTTGGATCGTTACGTAAATATTTTTACAATATCCTGCTAAGTATTCATCGACCGCATTATCTGCAATTTCATAAACTAAATGGTGGTAACCACGAATCGTTGTATCACCGATATACATACCGGGACGTTTACGAACAGCTTCCAATCCTTCTAAGACTTGAATTGAGTCTGCGCCGTAATTAACATTGCTATCCACATTTGTTGTGCTTACTGTATCTGACATTTCTGTACTCCTAAGAACTAAACTATTTTTCCATCCTGGACATTAAACTTAAATTTATTATCAATATTTAATTTCGAAAGACTTTCTAAATCTGTCGTCGTTAAAAACGTTTGCGTTTCAACTTCATTTAAATATTTTATTAACGATTCCTGCTTCGTTTGATCGAGCTCTGAAAGAACGTCGTCTAATAGCAAAATAGGATAACTTTCGTTAACCTTATGATGATACACAATTTGGGCCATTTTGAAAGCTAATATGATAGTTCTTTGCTGCCCCTGCGAACAAAAAAATCTCGAGTCTTTTCCGTTATATAGGAATATGACATCATGCTTCTGAGGACCCACTAAAGATGCCCCATAAGACAGCTCTGCTGAGAACAAATCTGCCATCCTTTTTTGCATAATTTTATAGATGTTTTCGTAGCTCTCATTTTCACAATTTTGATCCGAAATCACGTAGTGATAATCGAATTCTAAAGCGGGCTTATTTTCAACTTTCGCCATGATTTCACTAACCATAGGCTTTAGTGTTTTCAAGGCTTCCAAACGGACTGTGGTTAAATCCGTGGATAACTTAAGAAAGATTTCATTCAGAGATTTTAAAGTATCCACGCCAGTCTGATAATCGATTTTCTTCTCTGAAATATCGCTTAAAAGACGGTTTCTCGTTTTTAAAGTTTTCTTAAAATCGAGAATCAAAGAGTTATTGTGTTTATACACAGATTTAACCACAGAATCGATGAGAGATCTGCGTTGTTCCGAGCTTTCTTTGATAATATTTAAACTTTCCGGAGAGAATAAAACCACCGAAGGCAGATACTTATCGACCTGCGAACTGGGTTTTTCATTAATCAAATATTTCTTTTTAGACGGTTCAATCGTTAACTGAACTTTATAATCGTTGTCGTTATTATTGATTAAACTGCCTAAATAGGCCGTAGGACGATTTTCTTTGATGAAGGCTGAGTTATTACCAAAACGGAAAGATTCTTTCTCTAAAAGGAAATAAACGGCTTCGATGATGTTGGTTTTACCCTGACCGTTATTTCCGATAAAGATATTTAGACGGGGAGAAAAACGGATAATCAGTTCTTCAATGTTTCTAAAATCTTTTAAATAGAGACTTTCAATTTTCATTAAATACGCATTGGCATGACGACATTAACGTAATCAGAATTTTCAAAACCTTTAATTAATCCAGGAGAAACTTGGTCATTTAATTCGATTTGGATTTTGTCTTGTTCAATATTTTTCAATACGTCTTCGATGTAACGAGCATTAAACCCAATTTTAATATCTGGTCCTGCGTACTCTAGATCTAGTTCTTCTTTAGCGTCTCCTAATTCAGGATTGCTTGAAGTGATTTCAAGTTTATTAGACGAGAATGAGAATAGAATCGCTTTAGATTTTTGATTCGCTAAAAGTGATACACGTTTCAATGAAGATAAAATTAAATCACGAGGGATTGTAATTTTTTGTGATAACTTTTGTGGAATAAACTGTTGATAATTCGGGTACTTTCCTTCAATTAAACGAATCATTAAAATACATGATCCTGATTTAAGAATGAATTGAGATCCTTCTACCGCAATGAATACGCTGTCGACTGAACTCTCGATTAATTTCTTAATTTCGAATAATCCTTTTTTAGGAATAATCACACCGATTTTTTCGTTGAAATTAATTTCGTTAAAATCTTTTTTAATTAAACTTAAACGGTGACCATCTGTTGCCACCATCGTGATATTATTTTTTTGAGTCGATTCAAAATAAACACCATTTAAATGGTAACGAGTTTCATCGTTAGAAACTGAATAAATTGTTTTATCGATCATTTCTTTAAATTCAGCTGAATCGATTTTGAAAAAGCGATCTGAGTTGTATGTAGGAAAAACAGGATACTCTTCAGCAGCAACTCCAACGATCTTTGATAAAAATTTACCTTGCTTGATTTCTAACCAGTTGTTGTCTTTCTTAATTAATTGAAGAGGTCCTTCAAATAATTCTTTTGTAATATCGAAAAGGTTCTTTGCGCTTACAGCGACCTTTCCTGGCTCTTTAATTACGGCAGGGCTGTAATCGGTCAAGCTGACCTCTAAGTCTGTAGCGTAAGCCTTTAATGATGAATCAGAGGCTTCTAAGAGTACGTTCACCAAGATTGGCATCGTATTTCTTTTTTCAACTATATTTAGTGTTTTGCTTAATAAACTTAATAAATCTTTTTTTTGTATTTCGATTTTCATGTAAGCCTTTTAATATACTATATATTAATATAAATATAGTAGTTGTAGTAGGTGCTGTTAATTCAAGGTATAAGTCTTTAAATCATTGAAACTTTTACCTTTTATCTGTGGAAAACTCAATACAAAGATTTTTAACAAGTCGGTCAAATTTGGTGATTAAAATGACCAACATTTTTACCAGTATGCTTGTCCACACCGTTTTCCACAACTCACATTTAATCCACAATCACACACCTGTGATATTGTGGATTTGGGTCATTAAGTCGTCGATATCATTCTTAAATTGAGGATCCGTCTGTAGTAGAGATTCAATTTTATTGAGTGAATTTATAACAGTTGTGTGATCTTTGCCGCCGAAAGCTTTACCAATTTCTACTAAAGATTTGTCCAAAAACTTTTTGATCAAATACATAGCGATCTGGCGCGGAACCACGATAGGCTTGGCTCTGCTTGATGATTTAATATCCGTAATTCTAATTTTGTAGAATTCAGCAACAATTCTTTGGATCTCTTCAATACTAATAGTCACCGTGCTTTCGTGGTGAGCTAATACTTTTTTGCAAAGATCTAAATTGATTGATAAACCTTGAAGCTCAGAGAACATTTTAATTTTCTTTAGGTTACCTTCAAGTTCTCGAATTGATTTTTTAGAAATACGCGCGATGTATTGTAAAGCGTCTTCTGGAATTTTAATCATCGTTTTTTCCGCTTTATAACGAAGAATCGCGATACGCGTTTCTAAATCCGGCATGATGATATCAGCAATTAATCCACGTTCTAAACGCGTGCGTGCACGATCTTCTAAACCGATGTCTTTAGGCATACGATCAGAAGCTAAAATGATTTGTTTTTTCTTTTCGATCAACATGTTGATCATATGGAAGAACTCTTCTTGAACCGCTTGACCACGGCCGATGTACTGAACGTCATCCACCACTAAAATGTCTGTGTTTTCACGATATTTCTGACGGAATTTATCCATTTCATGACGACGAAGAGCCGCAACACACTCATTTAAGAAACGTTCCGCACTAATATATGTAATACGATATTGCGGAAAGCTTTCCTTAATTTGGTTAGCTGCTGCATTTAGTAAGTGGGTTTTACCCATTCCCGAAGGACCATATATAAAGAGGGGATTGTAATCGCCGATTCCAGGGTTCTGAGCCACATTATATGTAGCTGCATGAGCAAATTCAGAGTTTTTACCCACAACGAATGTATTAAACGTTAAATCCGTGTTAATATTTTCGTTAGATCCACTACGTTCGATTGGAAAAACCGTCTTATTAGTAGCGGGTAAATTTTGGAACATTTGCTCAGAGTTTTG
Source organism: uncultured Bdellovibrio sp. (assembly GCA_964645745.1). Classification (GTDB taxonomy): domain Bacteria; phylum Bdellovibrionota; class Bdellovibrionia; order Bdellovibrionales; family Bdellovibrionaceae; genus Pseudobdellovibrio. Next base: position 3,617 of record CAZXZW010000096.1, on the reverse strand, counting down.
TAATATATTCTGTAGAGACAGATTATAGTCCTGATTTACTTTTTCCGTAATAATGAATTGAATATTGATCTCTAGATCTGGGTAAGCCGTTTTAAGCTCACTGTAGATTTTATCTTTAAGGTTTTCATTGGCGTAGAAATAGAAAAAACGGTTAGGAACGCCTAACGTAAGTGTTACATTTTGTTCGTCTTTTTCGAATTTAACGAAATCTATAGGATCAAGATAGTTTTCTAATAACTTATTGGGGCCACTTTTGATTTTCATGGTCGATTTAAAATCGGACCAAAAAGATGAATCCATTTGCATTTCATTCCCCCTCAAGAATTAAAAACCGTTCATAGCAAGCTAGATTCTAGTTATCAACAGTTGACCGCTATGCTGCGATGTGGTTTATATTATTTTCTCTTTATGACTAAGAGTGAGCAGTTTGATGGCACTTATAAAAGTGTACATCGTATGGTCAGGTAGACCGTGAATCGTATTAATAAGTAGGAGCATCCAATGGGAAAAAGAACATACCAACCAAGTAAACGTCGTCGCGCTAAAACTCACGGTTTCCGTGCACGTATGAAAACAGCTAACGGACGTAAAGTTTTATCTAAACGCAGAGCTAAAGGTCGTAAGAAATTAGCTGTTGTTGCTGGCGGAAAATAATTAAAATTTATTCCTTAAAAAAATCATCAGATTTTTTATTTATAAGTAAAAATGGAAAGCGTATTAAGCCTGTAAAATGGCTCACGATTCAGTATATTTATGCTGAATCGGCGTCTTCCTACGTCGGTGTTACTGCGTCTCGAAAAGTTGGTCCCGCCATACTTAGAAATAAACTCAAAAGATGGGTACGTAACAGTGTACGATCAATTCAATTCAATGAAAAAATCTCAAGCTCTGGAAGGAAAATTGTGTTTGTGTTCAGACCACAGACTGATGACTTCTATAAGCAGCTTACCTACGCTGAATTTAAAGACGTTCTCAAAGTCCTACAAAACATCTAATATTTTGGCTCTTATTCTTATCAATTTTTACAAATACACTTTCAGCTATTTTTTAGGCGGAAGATGTCGTTTTTACCCAAGTTGCTCTGAATATGCTCTCGAGTGTTATGAAAAATTTAATTTTATTAAATCTAGTCAATTAGTCTTATTACGGTTAATAAAGTGTCATCCCTTTTCCGGAAAAAGTGGATACGATCCTGTACCCTTTAATGAAGGTAAATAAATATGAAAACAGAAAACGAATCACCATTTGGTAACCCACGATTTTTATTAGTTTTAGCTGTCACGTTTCTCTCTTTATGGGGTTGGCAATATTACATGAATAAAAAATATCCGCCGGCAACTCCGATTGCGGCTGATGCTCCTCCTGTAGTTCCAGCTCCTGGAACGGTTTCTGGAACAACTTCTCCAGTAGCTCCCACAACAGCGACTAAACCTGCAGAATTATCTACTTCAGAAGCTAAAGCAATTCCAGTGGCTCAATCTTTTGAATACTCGGATGAAAACGTAAAATTTGTGATCTCTTCAATGGGTTTTACATTCACAGATTTCCAATTAAACGATTATAAAAATCATGACGGACAACCAATTCAGTTCGCTCAAAATGATGCGCTTTATACTCTACAATACCATGGAAAAGCGATTCCTTTCCAATTAACGGTTTCAGAAGATAAACTTGTTTATACAGGCGTAGCTTCAGTTGACGGTAAAGAAATCACTCGCGTTTTAAAGTACGATAAAGACTTAAAATCATTCGTATCAAC
>CAZXZW010000096.1:0-1758 GCA_964645745.1 uncultured Bdellovibrio sp. | reverse complement strand
AAAGTTCGTTATAAAGCGGATCCTGTTCGTATGAATAAGGAAACAATGGCTTTAATGAAAGAAAACAACGCGAATCCATTAAGTGGATGTTTACCGATGTTGTTACAAATCCCGATCTTCTTCGCGTTCTTCGCAACGATAAGCACTTCGGTTGAATTATATCACCAACCATTCTTTGGATGGATCCATGATTTAAGTTCATACGATCCGATGTTTATTTTACCAATTTTGATGGGTGTAACGATGTTCTTCCAACAAAAATTGACTCCAACAACGATGGATCCATTACAAGCGAAAATCTTGAACTTCATGCCATTGATTTTCACGTTGTTCATGGTGACATTACCGAGCGGCTTAACACTGTATAACTTTATCAGTGCGTTGTTCGGTGTAACTCAACAGTATTTTTTATTAAAAGAAACGAAATCACAAAGCGCCGCAGTTGCACGCGCGTAATCGAGGGGATTAAACATGGCAGGATTTTTAAGTAAAATATTTGGTGGCGGTAAGAAATCTGATCTTGAATCAGTAGTTGAATCCACTTTAACGGGTATTCTTGAAAAAGGTGGATTCGATTTAGAGTATAACTTAGATGTAACTAAGGGTGCCGAATCAACTGAAGTTAAAATTGATTTCTCTGGTAACGACGAAGAATTATTAAAAGATTACAAAGGTCAGTTATTAGATGCTTTCCAATTAATTATCAAACGCGTCACTCAACACAACTTCCCAGATGTTGTTACTAACGTAATGGTTGATTGCGGTGGATTTAGAAATGAGTCTGAAGCGGCATTAATCGAGCGCGCTGAACATTTAAAAACAATTGCGATCGAACAAGGTAAATCAGTATATTACCGTGCTTTACCTCCACGCGAGCGCAAAGTGGTTCACCAATACTTAGCGCAAGATCTTCGTATTAAAAGCCGTTCATTAGGTGATGGTCTTTATAAAAAAATTAAAATCTTCCCTGTTAAAAATGCAGAATCAGAAAAATTAGAAACGAATGTTGACGAAACTTAATGAAATCAAGAACGACGATATCTGTGCCTTAGCTACACCAGCCGGACGATCTGCCATTGCAGTCGTTCGCTTGAGTGGGCCGAATGCCCGTAATATCTTAAGTCGTCTTTGTATTAAATTAACTTCTGACATTGAATCTCATAAGGCGTACTTAGCTTACGCCTACAATTCCAAACAAGAAAAAATCGATCAAGCGTTAGTAACTTACTTTCAAAATGAACAATCCTACACGGGTGAATCATCTTTTGAAGTCAGCTGCCACGGTAATCCTACGATCGTTAAAAAAATCATGGACCGTATGATTGAACTTGGTGCGCGCATCGCTCATCCCGGGGAATTTACTTTCCGTGCTTTTATTAATAATAAAATCGATCTTGTGCAGGCCGAAGCGGTTCTTTCATTAATTGAAAGTCAAAGCGATGAGGCTGCAAAAATTTCTTTAAGACAATTAGATGGAAAAGTTTCTGATCTTTTCAAACGTTTAGAAAACGAAATCATTTGGTGTTTAGCTCATATTGAGGCCTCTATTGATTTTGCTGAGCAAGGTATCGATGTCGTAGCGGATAGTGGACTGATTAATAAATTAAAAGATTTGAATGATGAATTAAGCCGTTTGATCGAAGGTTTCGGTCACGGACAAATTATCAAACACGGATTAAAGATTTCATTACTGGGAAAACCCAACGTCGGTAAATCAAGTTTACTGAATTCTTTAGTTCAATCGGATAAAGCCATCGT
>CAZXZW010000095.1:0-8648 GCA_964645745.1 uncultured Bdellovibrio sp. | reverse complement strand
AAAGATTAGTAAGGCATTTTAGAATAGAAAGAATCTTGTATTTTGAATGTTATTAATTTCGTCGAAATTGTAGACAATTCCCTCTACATTAAAGAACTCTCCTCCTAGATCCGATCAAAGTCTAGATAGGCTATCTCAATATTGTGAGCCACTAGAGAAGGATAGGATTAGATTATATGAGTTTTTTCTATGTAACACATCGGGGTGCGCAGCAGGGACCTTACAGCAAAGAGCAGATCAGCGACATGTTGAAGTACAACAAGTTGAACTGGAATGACTACTTGTTTGATGAGAAAGCCTATGATTGGGTTCACATCATGGAGCATTCTTTATTTACTCAAGAGTTTAATCAAAGCTTTTCAGATCCGTTGAAAAAGCCAATTCCTAAGGTAGAGGTTGTTAAAGATGAGTTGCAAAAGAGGCAGTGGTTTGTTTTGAAAGAGAATACAAACTACGGTCCTTTTTCAAAAGTCGAACTCATCCAAATGCTTCAAGGTAAGACGCTATTTGAGTATGATTTTGTTTGGAGAGAGGGCGTTGAAAACTGGAAGAAAATTTCTGATATTTCGGAGTTTTCAACTGACAGTATTCGCGACGTGCACGCTTTAGCGGGAACTCCATTTGAAAAAGATTTAAATAAAATATTTTTCCGTAGAAAGTATGTTCGTGCGAAGCTATCAACTCGTATCATCATTCATGATGAGAAAAAAGTTTATAATTCGATGAGTGTGGAGATTGGTGAAGGTGGAGCCTCATTTAATTTAGAAAATGTAGATTTTCCTATGGGGCAGCCATTGTATTTGCACTTCAGCCCAGGAGAAGGTCTTCCTCAGTTTAATGTGATCAGTAAAGTGGTCAGTCAGCGCGGAACGCTGTACGGAGTTCAATTTGTTAATATTTCTGGAGTAGCGAAAAGCTTTATTGCGAAATACGCAGAAGAATTTAGAAACGTCGCTTAAGTCTGACGATTTAAGGTGCGAGGGGAATAGCCATGTTAAAGAGAATAGTATTAAGTTTTGTAGCGGTCATTTGCTCGATAGCTATCGTAGCAACGCTGAGTGGTTGTTCGAATCGCGCGACAAGTTTTGCTTTACCAAGCGAGCAAGATAGTTTTTCGGGAAAAGTATTTTATAATAACAAAGTTGATATTTTATTCGTGGTCGACAATTCAAAATCAATGTTGCAATACCAACAGCGTTTAGCTTCTCAAATGCAGGCTATGATCTCGACTTTGAATTCATTGAAAATGGACTACCGAGTAGCGGTGACAACATCAACTATGTCGAGTGACTCTTCAACTTATCCTTTGACTCGTAAGTTAGTGGGAAGTCCTGTATATTTAACAGCGAGTAACATAAATCTTCTTACTGATCGCATTATTGTGGGTGAGTCAGGTTCAGATTTAGAGCGTAGTTTGGATGCTATGCACTTGGTGACTTCATCTTCATACCTATCAAGCATTGGTTCAGATTTCATTCGTAGCGATGCTTTATTCTCGGTGGTATTTATCAGTGACGAGAGAGATCAGAGTAGTGAATTTGGTAATCCAAACTCGAATGATTTCGTTAATTATTTAAATAGCCGCAAACCTGATTTTGATACGGGCGGAAAAGCTTGGTTAGCTAATTATATCGGTATTTTGACTAATCAAAGTTGTGATATCTTGGGTGGAAGTGTGAGCATCGGAACGCAGTTCTTAACGTTAGTGACAGCTTCTGGCGGGGTTAAGTCGTCTATCTGTAATGCGGATTTATCAGGAGCCGTATCAAATATCAAAGCGCGAATTATCGATCAGATTACGGCTTACCGTTTTAAATCAGAGCCGAATAAGTCTTCGATTGTGGTCACGGTGGGTTCAAGAGCGATACTTGAAGATGCGGTGAATGGATGGACTTTAGAGAGTGAAACGGTCACGGGATCTAAAAAGTTTTTCTTAAAGTTCCATGGTTCAAGCATACCTGCGGCTGATGAGAATGTAGATGTGAAGTTCAAGCCGTTGACAGCTTCTTAATAAGCATTAAAAAAAAGACATAAAAAAAGGGCTTTCGTTTCCGAAAGCCCTTTTTAATTTAAATTAATCTAAAAGATTATAATTTAATTCCAACTTGAGCGAAGGCATCAACAACAACAGTTGTGTTGTAACCTAAGTCTGCAGCTGCGTCTCTTACGCCTTTAGCGCCGTCAACGAAAGTTGTTTTTTGAGTCCAATACTTTTGATTCGCTCTTACGAAAATAGAGAATGCTTTTTGCATATCGTAGTGTGGAGAGTTAGCAATCGTGTAGAAAGCTTTATTGTATAAACCACTGCTGAAGTGCATATCTGTACACATCATGATGTAAATCAATTGTCCGAAAACAGATCCTGATTTTTCAAGTAACATGTCACATTGAGCAGGCCATTTGAATTTAGAAGCATCTACTAAAGACATTTTGTCTTTTGAAGGGTCATCCATGAAACGGAGAGCATCTTTAACTTGTCCGCCTGGCTTGATCACTTCGGCTCCAACTTTCCAGTCAGCTTTTCCACGAGTGAAGTATTCTACAGCTTCTCCGGCGATATCAGAGAAAGCCTCATTGATTCCACCTGACTCAGAACGGTAGTCTAAGTTTGAGTTGAAGTTTGTGAATCCGTGACTGATTTCATGAGCTGTAACGTCCAAAGCTGTTGATAATGGGTATAAATTTTTTCCACCATCACCGAAAGTCATTTGTTTTCCATCCCAGAAAGCATTTTCAAAATCTTTTCCGTAGTGAACGCGCATTTTTAGTTTGTCTTTAAGTGGAGAGAAACCAAACCAGCTGATATATGTTTTTAATGTTGCAGTACCGTTAACGTGAGCATCATTAAGTGGAGAGTAAGCATCGTTGATAGGTCTTGCGTTGTTGAACGGGCAAGCAAATGAGAAAGCTGTGTCGTTTAAAACTTCAGTTTCGTAATTCTCTAAGCTACCTTGATTGTTTAAATCGATAGTCATGACGTAACCATTGTCTAATGTACACGTTGTGCCGTTTTGGTAAACTTCAATGTTCGTGTAGTTGTATTGACCAGTCGTTTTGTTACCGCCAGGTCCGCTAGCTGTCGTGAAACCCGTCGCTAATTTATTTGTGTAACGTAAAACTTTACCAGTCATAGCATCAACGATGATGTCTGGACGAGTTGGTTGTCCTGATTTGATTAAATCAGCGTAGAAAGAAACAACATAAGCTAAGTGAGCTTTGTTTTGGCTATCAACGAAGATAACTTGTCCACTTGTTAATTGATCGTAGCCCCATTGACCTTTGTTGCCTTTTGTTTCTTCATGGTAAGCACGAGCTGTCATGATAGCATCGTTTTCTGAGATTTTAGCATCTACAGACGTGATGTCTTTCTCAAGACCCTTAACTGCATATCCGTGAAGACGGTCGATAACACCATTTTTGTCAGCGCGGATAACAACAGAGTGTCCCCAAACTGGAATGTTTTTATAGAATTGTTCGTATTTAGCAGTGTCTGAACGCTCAGCTGATACTTTTTTGAAAGTCACGTCGCTAGTTGATCTGTCTGCTGGTTTGAACATGCTGTTAACTGCATTGATATTTTTAACAGTGCCTTGGAAATCTCTCATAGAGACTACTTCTGCAGCATTTACGCTTAAAGAAGCGAAAATGGCTATAATTGCCGTGTTTATACCTTTGGATGCGTGAAATTTTATCATTATAACCCTCCGTGAAATGATAATAAGTTGTTCTAAGTTTCATCTTTGAAACGCTAGATTAAAGTCTAGTCATCTTTTGGCACCGCTAACAACACTATTTTTGGCTTTCACAGCGATGCGTCGTCATTTTTTCAAAAACTCCTCTTCGAGAGAGAAGAATTGTCACGACGAGTGATTTTTGTCATGATGTGGTATTGAAAATATAATGATAACTAACGGGAACTTAAAAAGTTTTTTTGAGTCGAGGTGTTTATGTCGGAAAATGGAAACAACACAACAACGAATTCGGTGATTCAAGCTGAAGATGAAATGGCTAAATCAATTGTTTTCACAACAAAGTTAGACGCGATCGCAGCGTGGGGACAAAGAAATTCTTTGTGGCCACTTCCTTACGGTACGGCTTGTTGCGGTATTGAATTGATGTCTGTGATGGGACCGAAATATGACTTAGCTCGCTACGGAGCTGAAGTTGTTCGTTTCTCTCCTCGTCAAGCCGACTTACTTTTAGTTGCTGGAACTATCACTGAAAAAATGGCTCCGATCTTAGTTCGTATCTATCAACAAATGTTAGAACCTAAATATGTTATCTCAATGGGTGCCTGTGCAAGCTCTGGCGGTTTCTACCGCGCTTATCACGTGTTACAAGGTTGCGATAAAGTTATTCCTGTTGACGTTTATGTTCCAGGTTGCCCTCCAACTCCGGAAGCGGTTCTAGATGGTGTGATGGCTTTACAAAAAATGATTAAAGACAGATCTCCACGTCCATGGAAAGACAACTGGAAATCTCCATATGAAATTAATGAAAAAACAGTTCCATCTTCATTAACTTCGACTCGCACGATTACTCAACAAAGATAATTAAGAGAATAATATGAATCAAATTCAAAACTTAAAACAAGATATCATTACAAAATTTGGTGACGACAAAATCACGTTGGTCACAACTCCTGTGGGAGACCACGTTCTTGAAGCGCCTAAGAATGTTATTCCAGCTATTCTTCGTTATTTAAAAGAGTATGCTGGATACGCATTCTTAATGGACGTGTGTGCTGTGGATTATCCAAATCGTGCAAAACGTTTTGATGTTGTTTATCACTTGTTCAACATGAACGATGCGTCTCGTTTACGTGTAAAAACACAGTTAGCTGATGGCGAATCGGTCGAATCAGTTACTAAAATTTGGAAAGGTGCTGACTGGTTTGAACGCGAAGCTTATGATATGTTTGGTGTGCGTTTTGATGGTCACCCGAATTTACGTCGTATCCTAACTCACCACCAATTCGTAGGACATCCTTTAAGAAAAGATTACGAAGCGGATCAACAACAACATTGTAATTCAGTTGAAGAAATTCATTTCAACAACACGCCAGAGCAAGCGGGCGATCAATTAGACAGCCGTTTTGTTCCGATCAACATTGGTCCTTCTCATCCAGCGATGCACGGAACTTTACGTGTGATGGCTGAATTAGACGGGGAAACAATTGTTCGCGCAAACTGCGAAATCGGATATCTTCACCGTTGTTTTGAAAAAATGGCTGAAACGCATCCTTACAACCAAGTTATTCCGTACACAGATCGTTTGAACTACTGTTCGGCTCCTATGAATAACGTGGGATACTGTAAAACAGTTGAAAGATTATTAGATGTTACAATTCCACCTCGCGCACAAGCGATGCGTGTGATTCTTTCTGAACTTTCTCGTATCATCGATCATATTATTTCTGTAGGTACAGGCGGATTAGATCTTGGGGCCTTAACTGGTTTCTTCCACTTATTCACGTACCGTGAAAAAGTTTACAATTTATTCGAAAAACTTTGTGGAGCCCGTTTAACTGTATCAATGACTCGCGTTGGTGGTATGGCTCAGAATGCTCCAGATGGTTGGTTCGATGACGTTCTTGATTTCACTAAAGAAATGAGTGACGGTATCGACGAAATTTCTCGTCTATTAATTGATAACAAAATTTTCATTAAACGTACTCAAGGTGTTTGTGCTGTAACGGCAGAAAACGCGATTGCTTGGGGTTACACAGGTCCTCTGTTAAGAGCGGCTGGTGTTAAGCAAGATTTAAGAAAATCAAACCCATACTACGGTTACGATCAATTCAATTTTGATATTCCAGTAGGATCAAACGGAGATATCTACGATCGTTACTTGGTACGTATCGAAGAAATGCGCCAAAGTATTAAAATTATCCGTCAGCAATGTAAAAACATGCCAGACGGCGATTACACAATCCGTGATAAAAACATTGTTCTTCCAGAGAAAAAAGATGTTTACGGAAATATCGAAGGTTTAATGAATCACTTCATGTTGGTGATCAAAGGTTTACGTCCTCCAGTAGGAGAAATCTACGATGCAACGGAAGCGGCGAATGGTGAGCTTGGTTTCTACTTAGTTAGTGATGGAACAGCGAATCCATATCGTTTAAAAGTACGTCCTCCATGTTTTGCGATTTACCAATCGTTCCCAGAAGTGGTTAAGGGTGCTTATTTAGCGGATGCTATTGCAACAGTTGCAAGTATGAACGTTATCGCCGGCGAATTAGATAGATAAGGTTAAGGAATTAAATATGTTTCAACTATCAAACGAAGCTAAAGAACAAGTATTAAACGAATTAAAACGTTACGAATCTAAACAGTCGGCCGTTTTACCAGCTTTATATATTGGACAAAAAGATAATCAAGGTTACATCAGCCCGGGCGTGATTAAAGCTTTATCGCAAGTGATGGATATTCCAGAATCACAAATCAATGAAGTTTTCACATTCTATACGATGTACAATAAAGACAAAGTGGGAAAACACCACATTCAAGTTTGCCGTACATTATCTTGTATGTTGAATGGCGCTCAAGAGTTAACTGAGCACCTTTGTAACGAATTAAATGTAAAATTAGGTGAAGTGACTCGCGATGGAAAATTCACGGTAACAGAAGCGGAATGCTTAGGTTCGTGTGGAACAGCTCCGATGATGCAAATCACTTCTCTTGATGTTGATAAATATTACGAAAACTTAAATCCAGAGTCGGCGATGAATATCGTACGAGCGTTGAAATAGTAGGTTGATGATGGAAACAAAATATTTAACAGAATTTTATCACTTACCAGAGTTTAAAGGTCTTGAAGGCTACCGCAAACACGGTGGTTATGTTCAATTAACGAAAGCCTTACAAATGCAACCGCAAGCGATCATCGACGAAGTTAAAGCTTCAGGTCTTCGCGGTCGTGGTGGCGCGGGTTTCTCGACGGGAATGAAATGGGGTTTCTTACCTAAAAATAATGAACCTCGTTACTTACTTTGCAACGCCGATGAAGGTGAGCCAGGAACTTTCAAAGATCGTATGATGATGGAGAAAGCTCCTCACCAATTAATCGAAGGTATGATTATCTCAGCTTTTGCGATTGGTTCTAAAAAATCGTACATCTACGTTCGTGGTGAATATAACGAATCCATCACAACTTTATTAAACGCGATCCAAGAAGCTTATAAAGCGGGGCTTTTAGGTAAAAACATTCTAGGTTCTGGTTTCGATCATGACATGGATGTATACCGCGGAGCTGGTGCTTACATCTGCGGAGAAGAAACAGGAATGATTTCTTCTTTAGAAGGATTAAAAGGACAGCCGAAATTAAAACCGCCATTCCCAGCGGTTCAAGGTTACTTAAAAAAACCTACAATCGTAAATAACGTCGAAACGTTAGCCGCAGTAAAATACGTTATTCGTGACGGTGCTCAAGGTTATCGTAAATACGGAACTGAAAAGTCTGCGGGAACTAAATTATTCTCATTAAGCGGTAATGTAAATAAACCAGGAAACTACGAAGTTCCATTAGCGTATCCTTTAAAAGATATGATCAACGTACTTGGTGGCGGAATTAAAGGCGGCAAAAAATTAAAAGCCGTAATTCCTGGTGGATCTTCAGCTCCGGTAATGACAGCGGAAGAAGTTGAAAAAGCCACTTTAGATTACGAATGTTTGAGCCAAATGGGAACGATGTTAGGTTCAGGCGCGATCATCGTGATCGACGATTCAAAATGTATGGTGGAATGCTTAGCTAACTTAACTCACTTCTATCACCATGAATCTTGTGGTCAGTGTACTCCATGTCGTGAAGGTACAGGCTGGGTCGATAAAATCGTTCACTCGATTTTATCTGGAAACGGTCGTAAAGAAGACATCGAATTATTATTAAAAGTTGCTGATAACATGAAAGGTAAAACAATTTGCGCATTATCAGATGCAGCGGCTTTACCAGTGATCAGTTTCGTTTCTAAATTCAGAGACGAATTCGAATATTTTGTTGAACATGGAAAATCAAAAGTAAAAGGCACAGCTTACAAAGCTCCTAATTACGTGGCTGACAAAGGACATGCGCATGCTTAAGTGTACAATTAATGGCGTAGAGCTCGAAGTAAAAGAAGGAACAACGATCATTCAAGCGATGTATGACAATGCTCAAAAGATCGCTCACTACTGCTGGCATCCGGGATTAAGTATCGCCGGTGTTTGTCGTCTTTGTATGGTGGAAATCGAAGGAAATCCACGTTTACAAATCGCGTGCAATACAACGGTGACTGAAGGCATGAAAGTGAATAACACGTCTCCGAAAGTGATCGAAGCGACAAAGTGGGGATTAGATTTCCATTTGATTAACCATCCTTTAGATTGTCCGATCTGCGACCAAGCTGGTGAGTGCGGTTTGCAAGATCAATATATGGAATTCGGAAAATACACGTCTGAAATGGCAGAACCAAAACAGAAAAAACACAAAGTGGTCGATCTAGGCCCAACTGTGGTTCTCGATTCTGAACGTTGTATTTTGTGTTCTCGTTGTGTGCGTTTCACAGATGAAGTTTCTAAAACAAATGAATTAGGAATTTTCAATCGTGGTGACCACGCTGAAATCGGAACTCACGATGGTAAAGAATCAAATAATAAATACTCTTTAAA
>CAZXZW010000094.1:0-8712 GCA_964645745.1 uncultured Bdellovibrio sp. | reverse complement strand
GTACTAAAAACCAGCTTATTTCCCGTTAAAACAGGAGCGGTTGCGCCGCCAGTTTTGAAGTTCCAATTAATCGAACCATTAGCTTGAGACAAACAATACAATTTATCGTCATAACTATTGATATAGATATTATCTTCGTCAATCACAGGTGTCGCATCGATATCTCTGAAACGAGCGTTTTTATTCAAAGAAACTTCCCATTGCGGAGTTCCTGTAGCTGCGTTAATGGCAACGACTGAACCATCACTGAATCCACTATAGATCACTCCGTTATTGAAAGTCGGGCGACTGCCACCACGAATATTCATTTTAGATGATGTTTCTTGACGAGAATAAACCCAGTTCTGTCTCCCCGTTTTTGCTTCTAGACTAAATAGAGAGCCAGCTCCGTTAAGAAAGTACACGATTCCATTATAAACTAAAGGTGGAGATGTGATTTCCGCTTTGGTGTCGAATTTCCAATTAGTTTGACCATTATCAGCATTGATAGAATACATAACTCCATCAAGACCACCAACATACAAAGAGTTACCAGCCACGGTACCAGAAGCCTCTACGCCGTATTTGATTTCAACTCTCCAGTTTAAGCTTTTAGAATCTTTATTGTAACTAGATACTCCATCAAGAGCATTGGCTACTAACACCGTATTTTTGTAAACGATAGGCGTGAATAAATTCACCTTGCGATAGAAATCATTCTTTTTAATCAAAGAATCTTGCGCCCAGACAGGCTTCAAGCTCATCGCAATGGTTTCATTGGCGTTGTTAAAATTGTTTTTATTGGCGTATTGTTTTACTGACTGACAACCTAATGTCAGCCCAAGAAGCGCGATGATTGCAATTTTAACGTAGGCCTTATTCATTATGTTCCAGAAGCTTTCTTGAATTGAATTAAACGTAAAATTCTATCAGCATGTTGTGCGTAATCGCCAGCACCTTCAGTTTTATCATTTTTAACAGAGATTAAAATTTCTTCCGCTTTTTTCAAATCACCCGTTTTTTGATAACATAATGACTGCATAATTTTAACTTCTGAGTGAGCAAATTTAGCTGAACTTGATTTTAAAAGCTTATCCCATACCTTCAAAGCTTCTTCACATTGGTTATTATCAGCTAATAATGAACCGATTTTCTTTTGAACTAAAACAGAAGTTAAATCATTTGAATTGCTTTCCGTTTTTTTTAAAACTTCTAAAGCTTCCGTGTTTTTCTTTTCGTCTAATAAAATTTCAGACAAATAAAGAGCAGCCATTTCAGTAGCTACAGATTTTTTATTTTCAGAAATGAATTGGTTCAAGCTTGTTGTCAATTTACCACGTAAAGTAACAACATTAGCGCCTGCTTCAGCAGTCGCTTTAGCTTCAGCTGCTTTATCCGCTGCAGATTTTTTATCATCTTTAATCGGCGATGGAGGCGTTATGCTTTTAGCCATTTCTTCTTTGTATTTTGTGTATTCTAATTCGATTGTAGCTAGTTTATCTTGAGTTTGTTGTTCATTTTTCTTTGAACCGCTTGATACGAAAACCGTAATCAAACCAACAACGATAACAACAAAGAAAGCTCCAGCGATTAATTTTCCGTTTTTTTCTAAAAATTCCATTTTATCCTTTTCCTTTTAAATATTAATCAAGCTGATTAACGATTATTAACTTCTTTTAATGTAGTGAATGCACGGTTTGATTTACCCGGATGGCGTTGTTTCAAACGACCAATCGTTGCGATACGTTCTTCAGCTGATCTATCGGCTGCAATATTCGTTGGAATATTGTCACGTTTAGCAATTTCAAAAACTTTTTTAACATTGTCATAAACTTTGCGAGTTTTTTCAAAAGCGCGTTCTGGAGAGTAACCTTCAAGTTCAACGAACACGTTCATTAAGCCACCAGCATTAACTACGTAATCTGGAGCGTAAAGAATACCTAATTCACGAAGAGCTTCTCCGTGACGAGTTTCTGCTAATTGATTATTAGCTCCGCCGGCGATCACTTTACATTTGAATTTCGAAATTGTTTGATCGTTAACGATCGCGCCTAAAGCACATGGAGCTTGGATATCACAATCAACACCTAAAATGGCATCTGGAGCCACAACTTCAACGCCGAATTGATCGTGAACACGTTTAACACGAGCTTGATCGATATCAGAAACAATCACTTTAGCGCCTTCTTCGTGAAGATATTTAACTAAGTGAGATCCAACGTTTCCTAAACCTTGAACCGCAACACGCATACCTTTTAAAGCATCCGTTCCAAATTTTTCATGAGCAGCCGCTTTGATTCCCATCAAAACACCGTGAGCAGTATACGGAGATGGATCGCCTGATCCACCGAAATCTTTTGGAATACCAGTGACCCATGGTGTTTCCATGTATACATGCTCCATATCACCAACACTAGTTCCAACGTCTTCAGCTGTGATGTATTTACCATTTAAAGAATTCACGAAGTGACCGAAAGCGCGGAAAAGGCCTTCTGATTTTTGAGTTTTTGGATCGCCAATGATAACGGCTTTACCACCACCCAGATTTAATCCAGCCGCCGCCGCTTTGTATGTCATACCTTTTGAAAGTCTTAATACGTCCACTAAAGCTTCTTCTTCAGTTTTGTAATTCCACATACGAGTTCCACCAAGAGCTGGTCCCAATGCCGTGTTATGAATAGCAATGATAGCTTTTAAACCTACATTTTTATCCTGACAGAATAAGATTTCTTCGTGATCGCCGTATTTACCGATTAATTCAAATGTATTTGACATAGTGTAACTCCAATTAGTTCATCTCATTTTCTGAGACGTTTAGTCATAGAAGGAAATTCTTGTTTGAAACAGACAATTTAGCTAGTTGTTACACTTCGCGCTAACAAGATTTATTTCTTGTTAAAGCCTAACTACTTTGTGGCCTTTTTCGAAGGCTTTTTTGAGATCACAACAGAGTAATCTTCAATTTTTAAACTGTTCTTTTTGAATTTGTTCGAGATGAATATTTGAGCCGAATGCGACTTTAAATCAGAAGCACGGATCAATTCAGAAGCGACTTTAATTTCTTCAGGAGGTTGCCCGGATTCGGTGCAAATAAAGCGAAAATCGGCTTTGATAAATTTTTCGGGAAGAGATTTTTCTTTAATGAGGACTTCATCAAATCGTCCGTAAACTTCACAGGCTTTGTTGCCATCAATCATTTCGCCCTTAATTTCAGATTTCAAGGGGCCGTCAAATTGGAGCCGGGCTGTAAAATCCCCGCTCCAAACTATAAGTGCTGATACAATGGATGATATTATCATCCCACTATTATTCTAAGTTTTGAAACTCTTCGGCAAGTCTTTTTTGAGCTTTAGCTTCAGAGGGTTTGTAGTATTTTTTCTCTTTAGCGAAAGTTAAAAACTTCTTGTCTGTTTTAACGTGGATCGTTTCAGCTGCGATAGAAACTGTTTTTTCGCCATCTTTAATACGGTCTTGAACGGCGATACGAACTTCTTCAACATTAGATTTAATTTGATTGTGCAATTCATTTTGCGCTTTAGAATTTTCAACAATCAAAGTGTTGAAATCTGTCCCGGCAAAAGCACTTAATGAAGTGGCTAATACTGTAACTACTGTTAATAATGCTTTTTTCATATAAACTCCCTTTAAAATCGTTTTCTCTATACCTAACTAGTATGCTAAACCGATGCCAAAACTGTGTCTCAAAAGCGACCGTCCTAGGCCGCTAGGTGAGAGCTGACAGATCCCTCTCCTCTCCCCTGTATTTATTCTATACAGTCGTTAGCCGACAACGGCTCTCAGAGAGGTTTTGTGAGTTTTCCCCTGACTTTGTTAAGCGAATGTTCTAATGATACTCCCCTATGTCACAGGCTAAAATGAAGACCCTTTTTGCAACCCAAATCCACTATAAGAAGCTTGCACCAAAACTTCATTCTTGGTCTATATCTGACCTTAAAACTGAGGCTTACCAGATCGCAAATTCAGACGGCCCAGGACAAGCTTGGTCAAAGAAAAACTATAAAAACGGCTATACGAGTTATGGATCAAGCCAATCTGGTTTTGATCGCTTGCACCGTATTTCTTCGACTTTTCAAGGTTTAGAAAAATCCATCGATAAACATGTGGCTCAATATATTAAATCTTTGGATTTCGATATTAAGCCTCAGGATTTAGCTATGACTCATTGTTGGGTCAACATCATGGGTAAAAACGCTGCTCATTCAAGTCATGCGCATCCCTTATCAGTGATCAGCGGAACTTTCTATGTGGACGTTCCTAAAGGGGCCAGCACATTAAAATTTGAAGATCCACGCATGGGTTTATTTATGAATACTCCAACCGTTAAAGAGAAAGCTCAGCGTCCGAATCAACGACTAGTTGAAATTCATCCCACAAGCGGCTATTTAGTATTGTTCGAAAGTTGGCTGAAACATGAAGTCCCGGCAAATGCCAGTTCGAAAGAACGTATCAGCATTAGTTTTAACTACGGCTGGAATTAATTAGATTACACACTATATAAGATAAACCGAGGTCCATATGAAAATTAAATTAAACGAAATCCCCGCTGACGGTCGCGACTATCATTTCAATCGCGCCACCGGCGAATTAAATGCTGATCTTAAAGATTTAATCGCTGATAACACTTATGATTTAAAGTTCTCTATCCATCCTTTAAACACTAAAGATTACGAACTTAAAGGAAGTTTAAAAACTCACACCGAAGAACTTTGCTCTTTATGTGGCGATACATTTCAATTCAATATAACACCTAAAATCCACGAAATCTTAATTGAAGCCGCGGGATCTGATAAAGAACTTGAAAAGCAATCTCGCTCAAATCACGTATCTGAATTAAATGATTCAGGTCCTTCTGTGATCGAATACCACGATGACGCCTTCGACCTAGGTGAGTTCACCCACGAATCGATCGCCATCAGTATCCCGTTTAACCCAAAATGCGAAAGCTGCTTAAAATCTGACACAGGCGAAGCTTTCAGATATGATGAAGATATGGGCAACTTTAAAAAGGCCAAAGAGAAGGAAAATCCATTTAATGTTCTTAAAGGACTTAAAATTAACTAAAAACCTTGCTTAATATACGACTTTCATTCATAAATATTATCTTTTGAAAAATTTGACCCTTAATCAGGAGGATCCATGCCTACACCGAAGAAGAAAACATCAAAATCACGCCGCGATATGAGACGTTCACACGACGCTATTTCAGCTCCAGCAACTGCTATCGACAAAAAATCTGGCGAATTAGTTCGTCCACACGTAGCTTTCAAAGCTGCTGATGGCGCTTTATTTTACAAAGGTAAACAAATCAGCGCATCGAAATCTAAAGCTTAATTAAAGTTTTATGTTTAAAACCAGAATTGCCGGCGTTGGCTCTTTCTTACCAGAGAAAGTTTTAACTAATCACGATCTTGAGAAACTTGTAGACACAAGTCATGATTGGATTGTCCAACGCACAGGAATTGAAAGACGACATATTATAGCTGATGGCGAAGGTACATCAGATATGATCGTTCGTGCTGCGCAAAAAGCTTTAGCTGATGCTAAAATGGAAGCGACAGACTTAGATTTAATTTTGGTTGCGACCCTTTCTGGTGATTTCAAAATGCCTGCGACAGCGTGTATCGTGCAAACGAAACTCGGCGCAAAAAACGTGATGGCTTTCGATTTAAATGCCGCATGTTCTGGATTTCTTTACAGCCTCATTATTGCTGATCAATTTATTAAAACAGGTTTCTACAAAAACATCCTTGTGGTTGGCGCTGAAAGTTTATCTCGTATGGTGAACTACAAAGACCGCGACACATGTATCCTTTTCGGAGACGGCGCCGGAGCCTTCATTGTTAGCCGCGCAGAAGCAAACGATCAGAATGTGATTCTAACAGGACACGCTCATGCCGAAGGACAACATGCTGAACTTTTATGGGCTGAAGGTGGCGGAACTAAGTTCCCATTCTCTCAAGAAGTTTTAGACAACGGATCACTTTTCATGAAAATGAAAGGTAAAGAAATTTTCAAAAATGCCACTCGTACTATGGCGACGTGTTGCCAAGAAGCTCTCGATGCGACTAACACAAAACCTGATCAAATCGACTGGCTCGTCCCTCACCAAGCTAACTTACGAATTATTGAAGCCGTAGCAGGTCAGTTTGACTTCCCTATGGACCGCGTGATTACAACTGTTCACGAAACAGGTAATACATCAGCTGCTTCTATTCCATTAGCATTCGACGCCGGAATCAAAGAAGGCAAGATCAAACGTGGACAATTGATTTTATTAACAGCTTTCGGAGCTGGTTTAACTTCAGGTTCAGTTTTGCTTCGCTACTAAAATTCCTTCACGAAAGGATTTATTATGTCACAATCAAAATCAGCCGCATTTTTATTTCCAGGACAAGGTTCTCAAGCTGTTGGAATGGGAAAATTCCTCTATGAAAATTTCGCGCTAGCCAAAACGATTTTCGAAGAAGCCAGCGACGCCATTTCAGTTGACATGAAAAAATTATGTTTCGACTCGGATGAAAAAACTTTAGCTTTAACTGAAAACACACAACCCGCTTTATTAACTGTTTCAACTGCAACAGCGCAAGTGATTCAAAAAGATTTCGGAGTCAAAGCTTCAAGCACAGCAGGACATTCTATCGGAGAGTATTCTTCGTTAGTATTAAGTCACACTATGAAATTTGCAGATGCTGTTCGCGCTGTGAAATTCCGTGGTCAAGCTATGCAAAATGCTGTTCCCGTTGGAAAAGGCGGAATGACTGCGACTTTAGGATTAAACATCGAGCAAACAAAATTTTTATGCGCTTGGACTGAGAAAAACTCAGGTCATTTCCCGGTTAGTCCTGCGAACTACAACTGCGACGGACAAATTGTTATCAGCGGAAATTTAGATGCTTTGAATTGGTTGAAAGATAATTTCAAAGCCGAAATTTTTACGGAAAATAATCTAGGCGAAGCTAAACGTTGCAAACTTATTCCTTTAGCCGTTTCAGCTCCGTTCCACTGTGAAATGATGAAACCCGCCGAAGATCAAATGCGCACGTTCTTAGAAAAAATTGAATTCAACAATGCCAACATCACTGTGATTCAAAATTTCCATGCTCAAGTTGAAGCCGGCGCGAACAAATTAAAAGAGAATTTAATTCGCCAAGTTTCGGCTCCTGTGCTTTGGACTCAAAGCATGCAGACATTGAAAACTTTAAATCAACCGATCGTAATTGAGGCTGGAAACGGCAGTGTTTTAAAAGGTTTATTGAAGAAAATTGATGGCGAATATTTCAAAGTATTTTCTGCTAATAATTTAGAAGATTTAAAGCTTTTAGAGACGATATAACCGATTAGAAGCACTACAAAAATGCTTGAGTAAACACTCTACTTGGACCATGATAGTGCCTTATGAATTCTAATATAGTTTCTCTTGAGAACAAAAATATTTTCGTTACTGGTGGCAGTCGCGGAATTGGCGCTGCTATTGTTAAACAACTTTCTGAACTGGGTGCGAAAATCGCGTTCACTTATTCAAGTCAACAAGCGGCCGCAGAAGCTGTTCTGGCAACCCTTTCAGGCTCTGGACATAAATGTTATAAACTCGACGTTTCTCAAAGTGCTGATGTTGAAGCTGTTGGACAACAAGTGATGGCGGACTTCGGACAAATTCATGGCGTAGTTAACAATGCCGGAATCACAAAGGATCAATTGATCTTACGCATGAAAGATGAAGACTTCTCTCAAGTGATCAAAACAAATCTTGAAGGCGTATTCTTCGTTACAAAATACTTCTCTAAATCAATGCTTAAGAACCGCCAAGGCTCTTTCGTGAATATTTCCTCTGTCGTAGGAGCTTCAGGCAATGCTGGGCAATCTAACTATGCAGCCAGCAAAGCAGGCCTTGAAGGCTTCACCAAATCCATCGCTTTGGAATTCGCGGCTCGTAACATTCGCGCAAATACGGTATCACCTGGTTATATTTCAAGTGATATGACGAATGCCTTAACTCCAGAACAATTAAAACACTTCTCAGATCGCATTCCATTGGGACGCCCTGGAGAGCCTGTAGAAATTGCTAAAACGGTTGCGTTCTTGCTGAGTGATGCAGCAACGTATATAACTGGACAAACACTTCATGTTAATGGTGGATTGTACTTATCATAACACGAATTTTATTATAAAAGATTTAACCTATTTTTATTTAACTTAAAAATATAACTAAGGAGACCACAATGGCAGTACAAGAAAAAATCAAAGATATCATCGTAGAACAACTTGGCGTAACACCTGAGAAAGTAAAATTAGAAGCTAAATTCATCGAAGATTTAGGTGCAGACAGCTTAGATATCGTTGAATTAGTTATGGCGATGGAAGAAGAATTCGATCTTGAAATTCCAGATGAAGACGCTGAAAAATTAAAAACAGTTAATGATGTTCAATCATACCTTGTTTCTAAAGGTAAAGCTTAATTTTATATGGTGACCTCACGTGCGAACGGTCAAAGACGAGTCGTTATCACTGGGATTGGAACAATTTCCCCGTTAGGTTTATCTATTGATGAATCTTGGAAAAACGCTATTAACGGCGTTTCGGGAATTGATAACATCACCAAGTTTGATGCCTCGAATTTCGATGTTCGTTTCGCCGGTGAAGTGAAAAATTTTAACTGTGACGACGTAGTTGATAAAAAAGACCAAAAGAAAATGGATCTTTTTATTCAATATG
>CAZXZW010000093.1:0-8738 GCA_964645745.1 uncultured Bdellovibrio sp. | reverse complement strand
GCTACTCTGATCGCGCAGCCGCTTTAGAAACTGAACTGCAGCATTTCGCAAAATTAGCAACGACAGATGTTTCTAAAAACTTAATTCACGTGTTCTACTTAACTGAAATGGTGAAGAAAGCTACTGGAGTTCACGATACTTCAGTGAAAGCCAAACCAGTTAAAGCAATTGGTGTTTTGGGTGCAGGAACGATGGGCGGTGGTATCGCATACGTAGCCGCTGATAAAGGTGTAGCTGTTCGTGTGAAAGATATTTCAAACGAAGCGAATGCTAAAGCTTTAAAACATGCTTTTGATCTTTGGAAAAAATTAGCGAAGAAAAAAGTCATTGATCAATATCAATTCACACAAAAGATGTCTTTGGTTTCAACAACTTTAGATTTCTCAGGTTTCAAAAACCTTGATGTAACGATTGAAGCGATTGTGGAAGATATGAATATTAAGAAAAAAGTGATCGCTGAGACGGCTAAGAACATGCGTTCAAATGCGATCATCGTAACGAATACTTCTTCATTATCAGTGAATGAAATGGCTGCAGGGCACCCGCATCCAGAATATTTCGCCGGAATGCATTTCTTCTCTCCAGTTCATAAAATGCCATTAGTAGAAATCATCCGTGGTGAGAAATCATCAGATGAAACTATTGCAACAGTATTTGATTTAGCGAAGAAAATGGGAAAAATGCCAGTCGTCGTAAAAGACGGCGCGGGTTTCTTAGTGAATCGTTTATTGTTGCCGTACATGGCTGAAGCTTCTTTCTTATTATCAGAAGGAATGGATGTTCAAACGGTTGATAAGGCTTACGTTAAAGAATTTGGTATGCCGATGGGTCCTTTTGAACTAATGGATTCAGTGGGATTAGACGTTTGCGTGAAGGTTCTTAAAATCTTTAAAGACGCTTTCCCAGATCGCGTTGAGACATCAAATATCTTTGAGAAAATGGCTGCTAATAAAAACCGTTTAGGTCAAAAAACGAACTTAGGTTTCTATAAGTACAATGCTGAGGGCCGCAAACAAGAATTTGATTCAACAATTTATGCTGAACTTGGTTTATCAGCTCCGACAAACCCGTATGATACAAAAGAATGTATCGAACGCGGAATTTTTGCCATGGCGAATGAATGTACTCGTGCTTTAGATGAAGCCAAAATCGTAGATACTCCTCATGAAGTCGATCTTGCGATGATCATGGGTACAGGTTTTCCTCCATTCCGTGGTGGATTATGTAAATACGCGGATAGCCTTGGCGCAAAATACATCGCTGAACGTTTAGAGTTCTACGCGACAAACAGAAATGCTAAAAAACGTTTATCTCCAAGTCCGCAGTTATTAGCACGCGTACAAGGCAACAAAACGTTCTATACAAAGTAGATTTGAATGAATAAGATTTTGTCGAAGAAAATTTGGAGTGTTTTAAGTATTCTAGTTGTTTTAGTCGTGTTGGATCAGTGGACTAAACAACTAGCGGTGAAGCATTTGAAAGATATTGCACCGATTAATTACTTAAATGGGATGTTCCAGCTGCTTTATGCAGAAAACCCAGGAGCCTTTTTAGGTATGGGTGGTGACATGTCTTCAACAACACGCTTTGTGATCTTCGGCTTATTCGTGGCGATTGGTTTAGCGATCATGTTCTGGTCGATTATGAAAAATAAAATTTCACAAAACGAAACCATCGCTTATTCATTTATTTTAGCTGGCGGTATCGGAAATGTGATTGATCGTTTGACTCATTCAAACGGGCACGTGATTGATTTTATGTTTATCGATTTAAAATTTGCGCCTTTAGCTCGAACCGGAGTCTTTAACGTGGCCGATATAGCGATTGTGATCGGTGTTCTGATGCTGTTGTTTCAGACGAAGAAAACGGTCTCCTCATCAACGACTTAAATGAAAAAAGGCCGTCTAAAGAGACGGCCTTTTTTGTTTCTAGAAAATGGCTTTTTCCATATTAAAATCAACTTTTCCTGTATCTAAATTATAGATACCTCCGACGATGCCGATTTGTTTTTTCTCGAGCAGTTCAGTTAGAATCGGACTGATCTTTAAAACATTTTCCATCTGTAAATCAATATTGTGACGACAAACTTGATTCACGAAAAATGGATTTTTAGAATTGCGTTCGTTAGGGTGATACTCTGTTTTGAGCATCGCAGCGGGCTTGATATGATTAACCAGTTCACCGATATGTCCTTCACTAAAATCATCGCAAGCGGCTTTGACGGCTCCACAGTTTGTGTGACCTAAGATGACCACTAATTTACTACCTAGATATTTACAAGCGTATTCAACGCTGGCTGTGGCATAACGAGAAGCCACATTTCCGGCTAGGCGTACGGAGAAAATATCTCCTAAGCCTTGATCGAAAATAATTTCAGTCGAGGTGCGTGAGTCACTGCATCCTAAGATAGCGGCGAAAGGTTTCTGTTCGTCTTTGGTGATGTTAACAATATTTAAAAGATCGCGACGAGCGGAAAGGTTATTCACGAATCTTTCATTACCTTCCATTAAAATTTGGAAAGCTTCTTTTGGTGTCATTTTTTCTCTGTCGATAAGTGGATGTTTGTACATTTTTTCTCCTTGCATGTTATACAGCCTTTGTTGTGATTGTGTGGACTTCTACGTTTTTGGTCGTGGCTGTTTCACGATAGACTGTTATGAGTTCCAAAACGTCGTACGAAAGCGATTTTGTTTTTGAGTAATCAATAATAACTTTTGAATTTTGCGGAATAGCTTCTAAAGCTTTAATGATACGTAATTTATTAAAGAATGAAACTTCTTCGGCTAAAACAATGGTATGAACTTGAGTTTGTTTCTCTTCATCAATAACACTTTTAATGTCATGTGAATTTTTGTAGTTGTGGTAAAGAGTGAATAGTAATCCCGTCATCATACCGATGCTGATACCTAGTAATAAATCCGTGAAAATCATAACGATAATCGTCGTCATGAATGGCACGAATTGCTCCCAACCTAATTTATACATCTGTTTAAATAGAGCCGGAGCAGCTAACTTGTAACCAACCATAATCAGGATGGCCGCTAAGCTAGCTAACGGAATCATATTTAATAGTGATGAAATAGTCAGAACGCTGATGAAAAGGAATCCGCCGTGCATGATTGCAGACATTTTCGTTTTTCCACCGAAAGCGATATTCGCTGAACTGCGGACGACTACTTGAGTGACAGGAAGTCCACCAAGTAAACCCGAAATGATATTACCTAATCCTTGCGCTTTTAATTCACGGTTCGCTGGAGTGACGCGTTTATAAGGATCTAATTTATCTGTAGCTTCAACACATAGCAATGTTTCTAAGCTGGCTACAATCGCAAGAACCGCAGCTACTTTGTAAACTTGAGGATTGGTTAGGTATGAAAAATCCGGATAAGTTAAGAAACCTAAAAACTCGGAAAAATTATGAGCTACTGGAAGGCTCACAATTAATTTCGGGTCCAGCGTTAAATTCAGAAGCTGTTGGTTAAACAAGTAAGTAAATAAGATACCAACAATTACAACGACGATAGGCCCTTGTAGAATTTGGAAGAATTTACTTTTCTTAGTTAAAACCTTATCCCACAAAAGAAGAATTCCTAATGAGAGAACTGAAATAATCGCCGCTGCAGTCGTTACCGGATTTCCGTCCAGGGCTCCTAAGGCGTGAGGAACTTGTTTGATGATAATCAACAAACCGATTCCGGAAAGCATGCCTTTAATCACTGAAGACGGAAAAAAGTAAGCAATCGCACCAGCTCGAGCAAACCCTAAGATCAGTTGGAAAACTCCCGCGACCACTACTGAAGTCAGGAAAGCTTGCCATGAGCCAAGTGTGGTAATTGCTCCGGCGACGATGACAGCTAATCCAGCGGCAGGGCCGCTCACGCCCAGAGGAGATCCACTAGCAGCACCGACGATAACACCACCGATAATACCAGCAATAATGCCGGAAAATAAAGGAGCGCCCGAAGCTAGGGCGATACCAAGACATAAAGGAAGGGCAACGAAGAATACGATAATACTCGCAGGGAGATCACTTTTGATCTCCTTAAATAAATTTTTCATATAGATAATCCTATAAATGCAAATTGAGATTGAGAAACATACAGCTGGCTCTGGATAAAGTTATCCAAAGTCGACTCAGGATTGAGTTGTGAGGGAATCAATTAGGCGCTAGGGGGTATGTGTCGAGAATTCAGATAGGGATTTATATAGTTGGATGAAGTGCTGTTAAAGCTCACGTAGAAAGTCATTGGTGCGTAGATCACTAACTCTTCATGGTGAACTTCATCTAGGAATAAAAAGCTGTTTTTAGGGGAGTCAACGTGGTGTTCATGTTCGCTAGAAGTGATTGTTTCTTCGATACAAATTACATCTAAATTAATCAGCGTTACGTTCAACGCAAAAGCAGAAAAAAAGCTGAATAACAGTATTAAAGCATAGCTTTGAATTTTCTTACTTCCGATAATCATTGTTAATTTATAAAACAAAACCTCGACCATGTAAATATTAACCGAAAATATTTTAATAAAAACTAAACCAAGATGGAGTTTATGTTACAACATTTATCAAAATGAAGCACTAAGGAGATAGAGTGATTTTACTAGATTTTAAGCACAGCGCTTGCGTTGAAACTTATCAACGCAAGTTGAATAATTATTCTGTAACGATAGGGGTACCGTTGTTAGCTGCATTTTTTGCAGTGCCGTAGGCGTGATTACAAAGAAGTGATGCGATACGTTTATATTCACTTAATAAATCCAAGTGAATTGAACTTGTGTTAATCGATTCACGCAATCCGCGATTTAAACGTGAGATATGATTTTCTCTGAAAGAGATTTCAAGTTTAGCTAAATCACGTTTAAGTTGAATCGCCAGTTCGCACATTTGCGTATTGTCGTAAGCATTGATTCCCATCGAGGCCACTTTAACAACTTGAGCATGCATCGCTTTGATTTCGTTCCAGCCTTCTTCAGAGAAAACTAATTTTAAAGCGTGTTTCTTGATAGCCAATGTGCGGATGTTGATATCAATTGAATCCGCAGCGCGCTCAAGATCACTGATGAACATAATCATATTCATAATGTTTTGATGCACTACGCTTGATCCTTTGTTGGCGTGATCGAGTAAGAACATTTTTGTTTCGCGGTAAAGAAAGTCCACTTGATTATCGCGATCTTTAATCGACTGCACTAATCCTGGGTCTTCGTCTTCGAATAAAATGACGCTATCTTTGATCATACTTACAACAATGTCTGCTGTACGCATGATTTCACGCTGAGCGTAGGAAATAGCTAAAGCTGAATTTTGATAATTATTTAAAGCTAAGTACTCGGCGCCAAATTCATCTGCTGATGATTTCGGGAAAAGTTTTTCGATCAGAGTGGCCGCTTTGTTAATGAACGGATAGAAGATCACCGCTGACGCGATATTTAAAAGTAAATGAGCATTGGCAATAAGACGAGCTGACGAGCTGTCGTACTGTCCGAGGAAATTAATCAAGTACTGTGTGAACGGGTAGAAAATCATGACGCTAAGAACTTTATAGAAGAAGTGAGCCCAGGCGATTTGTTTTCCGATGTAGTTACTGCCGGCCGCTGCAGATAGGGCGATGGAAGTCGTTCCGATGTTCGCACCGTAAACCCAAATAATGGCATCAAAGTTTGAAATCACACCAGCCGCACAAAGACTCATGGCTAAACCGATCGTCACCGCACTACTGTGAGCAATAGCGCAGAAGATCACAGCTACTAAGAATGAGTAGAAAGAATTATTTTTAAGAATATGGAAGAACTCAGCTAAGATTTCTAATTGCGAGAAATAATGGGCGCTGTCTGAGATCATTTTTAATCCCAAGAACAACATGGCGAAACCCATAAGAACCATACCTAAATTTCGGATTGTCGGTTTATTGCTGGCAAAGACCGAAGCGAAGCCTATGATGAATAAAGGCAACGAGTACACGGAAAGATTTAACGAGATTAATTGAACTGTTAAAGTTGATCCGATGGCCGTTCCGATGATCACACCCATAACCTGAGGTAGTTGAATAACGCGGGCAGTTCCTAGACCTACCAGCATCGACGTCACTGCTCCAGAGCTTTGGAGAATCGTTGTTAAGCCAACGCCAACGCCGATTGAAAGGAACCTAGATTTCGAAAGTTTGTTCATCAGCGCGGTTATACGAGAAGCTAATAGTTTTTCTAAGGATTGAGAGGCTAATTGGCTGCCGTAAAGAAAGAAAGCGATCCCTGCTATGAGTATTATAAAGTTCGAATTTTGAAAATCTATCATCTAAAGTCCTATCTAAAAATCATTCACTAGTATAGCATAGAAAGTGAGTATGTCTACAGCCGTCGTTGCCATAGTTTTATTTAGTTCCTCTAGCCAAAAGTATTTGATTGTTCGACGTGATCAGAATCAGTCAGGTGCAGGCTTCTGGGAGTTCCCCGGAGGTAAAGTTGAATCCGGAGAAACGCCTGAGCGCGCGTTACAGCGTGAAATTAAAGAAGAACTGAATGTCTCAATTGACGTCACCAAGCTTCGTTTCTTATCCACGAACCTTCATCATTATAAAACGAAAAGCATCAGTATTTCTTTCTATCTTTACGAAGTGCCCCATGAAGTTCCTTTGGTTTTGGTTGACCATGATGACTTCAGTTGGTGTGATGTAGATGACCTTCTTAATTATCACATCGCGGAAGCGGATCTTCCTGTGATTGAACAGTTAAAGAAAATGGATGTGTAGGATGAAAACTTTTATTTTATCTGTGCCTAACACCAATTTATTTCCGTTTACCATCAGGCCGATTAGTATTCAGTCGGTGCAGCAGGCTAATCTTATTCGCCAAGCCGTAGCCGAACAGGTTCCGGTCGCCATCGGTTTCTTTATGGAAGGCGAAGCTCAAAGTCGTGAGATCGCCGGTTACGGCGTTCCTTATATCGCGGACATGAGACAAGATGGTTCTTTATTGATATATGTTCAAGGTGAAGGAAAAGTAAATATCAGTGAATCGACTGTTATTTCCAATGGCATTATCACGTACAATGATGTTCAGGTGGTGACTGAGGATTACGTGCTCGATGATAACTTTAGACATCAGTATGTCGCTTTAAGTAAGTATTTTGCTAACTGGATTGATAAATATATTGTTGATCAGAATCAAAAAGATTTTTTCCTCAAAAGTCTTACCGGAGCCAAAGAAGTTGTCGCTGCTTGCGGGACCTATCTTGTTAAAGACTTTGAAATTCAGTATGAATTAATGGAACGAACAAATATCAATGATCAAATTGAATATTTACACCGTCTCATGCTTTCCAAACAGTTGATATTTTAATAAAGCAGCCCAGATAAAATGAGCCAACATCAGATGGGTGATTTTAAGCCACGTCGGTGACAAGGTCATCAGCGTGATAATTCCCACTAACATCGCTACAAATAAACTTAAAGCCAAGCGAGACGTTTCTTTTGAACTTTTCGCACGTGTTTGTAGCCAGTAAATCACGCTGGATACTAAGACCACCGCCAGCACAGGGTGAATCACACGAAGACGTATGAAAAGATGTGAGTCGTGCGAGAAGTCTTGCATGATGCCTTCCCAAATTGAAGTGGACGGGAAAAGTGTCGCAGCTAGTGAGGCGATGGCGCCTGAAACTGCTAAAATCAGAAAACCAACGTTTAATTTTGTCATGCGGATATTTAAAGTCTGTTTGGTGGAAAGATAAAGAAGGTAAGTTACTCCGGTAAGTAAAAAACTATTCAATTGATGAAGGCTCATTGCGACCAAACGAAAAATAGAATCATTAACAGTCACCAAGTTTTGTTTCACTAACAAAGCGCCAAGTAAAGCTTCGATGATCATAAAAATTAAAAGGTAAAGGCTAATTTTTTTCTGTTGCGAGTTGGCTGCGTATTTTCGGAAGTAGTAAAAAATCCAAAATACAATCAGGCCATAGGCTCCGCTCATTAGGCGATGCGAATATTCGACTAAAGTTTTTTTATTTTGAAGATCGGGAACAATGTCGCCATGGCAAAGTGGCCAGTGGTCGCCACAACCATTGCCTGAATGAGAAATACGAACCCAAGCGCCCCAGGCGATCACAAGTAAAGTGTAAATCCAGAATAAATAAAGCCATTGAGAGAGTTTCTTCTTATTCATACTGTCGGTCATTCGTTAGTCCAGTCTCGTGTCTCAAAAAGGTAACAAGGGTATCAAGATCACGTGCACTTTGTTATAATGAAGGTATGGAGACCAAGTCAATAACAGCCCATATCATACATCGTGCCGAGATCAAATCGACGGAGAGAGAAGTCTCTTGCTCGGGCAGTTTTGCGCTGATTGAAAAAGTAAACCAATATAAAAAAGAATTTGGAAATGATCCGGCGAAATGGCCGCTTAAAGCTGTGCAAGATAGCAGCGATATTTTAATCAATGAGCTTATTTTAAAATCAACCAATCAATATGCTATTTCCTATAATCAAGATGAAATGTGTCACTGCCGAACGGTTCCGACGGAAACAGTGATTCAAAGTATTAAGCAAGATTGTCGCACGGTGAAAGAAATTTCACGCGCAACCAAAGCGGGAACTGGTTGTGGAACGTGCGTGCCACAACTCAGGATTCTTCTCTCTGAAATTTTAAGAAAATAATTAGAGGAAACTGAGAATTTTATTTTCGATTTCTTCGGCCGTTGTCTGGCTGATCCACGCCCCAGCAGACTTAGCATGACCACCGCCACCAAAG
>CAZXZW010000092.1:0-8841 GCA_964645745.1 uncultured Bdellovibrio sp. | reverse complement strand
GAGTCGATACGTTGTCCAAATAATCTTTCAAAAGGATCTCCGATATTTCCACTGTTCCAAGGCACAGAACTGGGATTGGCTACACCGAAATCATAATATGACCCGAGTAGGCCAGGGCCTTTCGGTGATCCAGTTGGGACTGAAGTCGCTGAAGACACAGTTACTGAAGTCGAAGCGCTGCGTGCACCGAAAGTTGCCGTGATATTCGCTGTTCCATTTACGCCAGAGCTTACAGTTCCCAATAAAGCTTGGCTCACAGGCGCATTGTCAGTTGACCATGTTACGTAGTCCGTCATTTCTAAGGCGAATACATATCCATTTGCATCAGTGAAGTTTCCATAAACTTTAATTGACTGTGATTGTGACGGTCCCATCAGTAGATTTAATTTTGTTAAAATCAAAGATGTTAAAGTCGCAGGAACAATCGTGACGTCCGCTGTTTTGGTAAAACTTTTGTATGTGCAAGTGATCTTTACTTTTTGAATGGCTGTTCCTGAATAGTTATTTCCTAAGTTTCCAGATTTATCGATTGTGGCAATAGGGTTGTTCGATGTACAGGTTGAATCGGACGCGACATTGCTGGATTGTCCCGTGAAGGTGTTTAATCCCGTCAGCTTGATTTTAAATGTTGTACTTTTCGGTACGATGATAGCTGCAGGTGAGATGGTAAAATCATTGTATTCACCATCGGGTGCAATACCACCATCTTGTTTCGAGCAGGCCATTAAAAAAGAGAACGCGATAAGATTTAAAATATGTAGTGTTTTCACAGACAATGTATCGGTCAAAAACGCCTAAGAGTTTAACGTTTTTTTGCTATTGTTCTCAGAGCGTTTCACAGTGGCTCGTATGAGCCGCTCATCTGTAATATAGAACATTAAGCTGCATGGTTATTTTAGAGCAGCTCAGCTTGATAGTAGGCCTCAGGAATCTGTGCTTCGTGAGACACAGGAATGGTTTTTGGGCGGTCAGGCATAAGTGTACATAAGCCTATCACCGAAAGCATCCCTAACAATTGGAGTGCGAGGGTCATTTCTAAGTAAAAAACTTTGAAAGTGATCGTTGCAGCCATAGTGAATATAAACATCAGAAAGTAAGCTAAAGGGCTTAACTTCAATTCATATTTTCTAAAAAAGTAATCAATTTGTTGAGTCTTTTCGTACAAGTATTCCAAATTTTTATCTTTCATGAATTGATCCACTTCGTTGGGTGGTAAAAATAAAAACTTAATTTTATCTCGAACACTTTTAAGTTTAATAACTGCCATCGTGTTTAAGTAATACGTGTAAGTGTTTTCCCAAAAAGAATTTTCAATGGTGTTCGGATGAGTTAAGCCAAATAAAGCTTCTTCGGTTTCTTCTTGGAAAGTTCCAAAGATTTTATCCCAGATAACGAAAACAGACCCAAAATTTTTATCGATGTAAATTTCGTTACGCGCATGGTGAGCACGGTGATGAGATGGTGTAATAAATATTTTTTCTAAGAGTCCCAATTTTCCTACTGAGTCTAAATGCGAGAAAAATTGAAATAAATAGAATATAGCCACAACACCAATAAACATTTCTGGAGGCACGCCGATGAATGCCAAAACTAATTGGGGGAAAACCAATAGAAAACTAGCATACCAAGGGTTGCGGATACTTACAGATAGACCAAATTCTTCTCCTGAATGATGAATCATGTGATTTGACCATAGGAAATTATTAGCATGACTGAAACGGTGAAACCAATAAGTGTTGTGATCAAGAATAATAAAACCTAAAACAAAAGTGGCAAACGTCATCGGCAAACTAAAAAGAGCACAGGCATTGTAAACGTTAACGTACACCGCGAACAAGCCAATTTGAACCATAGCATTGATCACTTGTTGACCTAAGCTAAACTTCAAATTTTTTAGAATGAATGATAAAGTTTTCTTTTTCTTCTGTACATTTTTTGTGTACCAGTAGTCTAAACCGATAAAAATTAAGAAAACAGCAAAGACAACAAGAATAGTTAATAAACTTTCAGGTTTCATAGAGCCTCCGAAATACTTTTGCCAAAGGTAATGTGGGTTTTAGATTTAATGGCATCAAATGATTCGGCTAAGGCCATCATTTTTTGGTTGAAGCTGCCGATCCAATTTAATTCGATTTCTTCAACTTTTTTATCATTACGGATATATTGGCCAGCGGTTTTAATTAAGAGCTGAGCTAAACCAGATCCATGATGATCTGGCATGATGCCAAAACCTAATCCGATCACTTTTTTAGTGGGATGCATTTTTAAACGGAAGAATAATTTAATTTGGTGAAGAAGGCTCCATTTGCCTTTGAAGTCTTTAATATGCTCCGCTACTTCCGGAGTAAAAATAGCAAATCCCACTGGTTGTTCATTTTCAAAAGCTAACCAAATAAGATCTTTATCCATGATAGGTTTTAATTTTTTAAAATTTTTTTTATTTTGTTCTGGCGTCACCGTTTTAAATCCAGGAATTTTTCCCCAAGACTCGTTGTAAACGTGCATGATGTGGTTTTGATATTGATCAGCGGGGATATCTTTGATCGATGAAAACCTATACTTATGTGTATTTTTGTTTTCACTGATTCTTTGAAGCATCTGTTCCGAAGCATCTTTCTCTAAAGATCGAGAATACGAATACTGTTTGTATTCTTCGCCGTAACCATTTTGTTCAAATAAATATTGGTAATGACGGGCATGGAAGTTTTTTCTAAAACCTGGGGCCTTGTCAAATCCTTCGACAAGTAAACCCCAGTACGAATCTTTTTCAGCCGGATGAATCGGACCATAAACTTTTTCTACATGAAAAGTTTTAAGCCACTCTTCAGCTGTTTTAAATAAAAGTCCTGCAGCTTCGAGATCTGCGATGCATTCGAAAAATCCAATGCCACCATTAATTTCTTCAGTCGTTCCGACGCGAAGTTTAGAGTGCGTGAAAGCGACGATACGTCCCGCGGGAAGATCATTGCGGTAAACCACCCATCTTTCGATCGGATATTTGTCTTCTTTAAATAAAGACTCGATATCAGCATGAGGAGCTTCAATCCATTCTGGGTAATCTGCGTAAATTGTCGATGGTAGTGAGTGAAAATCCTTTTTCGCATAAAGTGTTCGAACTGTTTTTATTTTGTAAGTTGCGTTCATGAGATATCTCCTCAACGTTTCGTTTTGTCAGACTCAGGTCTAGTTGAATTCGAGGAAAATTGATATTTAAGTGGGTGACAGTTTTGCCCGAAATTTGGTACTTTGAGATATGATTGAAAAAAATACCAAGGAAGAAAAATTTACCAAAGTCGCCATTTCGATTATTCGCGCTTTAAACATTTCGACCACTCATCTCAATCATTCTTTCGTCGCTCGTGACTCAAGTATCTCGCGCGCTTGGATTTATAAATATATAGGACAGAGCAAAGAAGAACTCCTTAAGTTTGGCGTCGATTTTTTTGCAAAAATGCTCGGGGATATTAAAGGACCGATTACGATCGCTAAAAATAAAGATGAATTTAAAGAGCATATCTTAGCCGCTACCTGGGAGATCATCGAAAAGTTTTCTTCTTACCCTGATGTGACTCTTTTGTACTTTAAGCATT
The DNA here is from genome assembly GCA_964645745.1 of uncultured Bdellovibrio sp. Classification (GTDB taxonomy): domain Bacteria; phylum Bdellovibrionota; class Bdellovibrionia; order Bdellovibrionales; family Bdellovibrionaceae; genus Pseudobdellovibrio. Next base: position 5,251 of record CAZXZW010000092.1, on the reverse strand, counting down.
GCGGGCAGAATACGGTGATCGGGAAGTTGATTGAGGATTACGAAGCTGAATTCATTAATCAGCTGAGCACGACGCTCGTAAAGTTATTTAATCGTGGTCCTAAGGACTCAAAGCTTGTGGCTGAATTAATCATGAGTTTGCGTATGGGGATCGTCCACCGTTATACAATGAAGGAATTATCAAAGCAGTTCACAATTAAAGACATTAATCATGAGCTTAATAATATTTTTACCTTTATGAAGAAAGCTTAGTTGGTTTATTTAATAAAGTACTACTGTCTATAGCCACGGCGCACAGCTCATTTAGTGTTTACGCTTTCGCAAGAAGAAGAGTGTGGTGACGATAATTACTAGAATCAAGGCAAAACTGACTTGAAATTGAAAAACCGATGAGCTCAGTTTGTTAAAGTCCGTTCCAATCTTATAAGACAAAACCATAAGTATAGTTAAGTAAAGGTTAGTTGAAAGCCCATTAAATAAAATGAATTTCCATGTCGACACTTGCATGAGGCCGGCTGAAAAAAAAAGGATTGTTCTGACGAGTGGCATGAAGCGCACAAGGAAAATAAAACCAGCTCCTGATTTTTTAAGAAGCTCTGTCATACGTTCAACGCGTTCAGGTTTAATGATTTTTTGCAGGCGCGGGCGTTTTAAAATTATCGGCCCATACTTTTTAGCCACCATAAAGTTGATCATATCACCAGTGAGTATTCCCGTTAGAGCGCAGAAGAAAACTGTTGGAATATTATAGATTCCTGTGGCTGCGGATAATCCGGTGACAGTAATGACAGTTAAATCGGAACTCACAGGAAAGTAACAGCCGCTGGCGATCAAAGCTAATGTCAGAATGACATAAAACTCGAATCCTTGGTGTTGGCTTAGAAATAAAATAATATCCTGCATACGATCAGTTATAACATTTAATAGATTTAATCTCGTCTTAAAAAAGCAATTTATAAAAAATACAGGACCGCACACAGAGCTGACAATAATCACCAGAAACTGTCACCGACGCTGATTGAAAAAAAATGATGTTCACTTTATCAATAGCCAGGGAAAAAAAAGGGGAATGTATGATAAAAAGAGGAATTGAAATTTTTAAAAGTATATTAACTCTAACGTTTAAGGGTGAAGATTTAGTTATTCAAGATTATGTAAATCTTCAATCTGTCATTGATATTTTTGAGTCTAAAGAAAAGATGTTAAAATACTACAGTCAGTCGGATTATGCGGCTCATGCGATTAAAAACAAAACGCGTTTTCAAATTAAAGTAAATGAGTTAAAGCAGCTTCCAGAAAAAACTTTAGGTTTTAGTCTCTATCAACATATTGCAAGTCTGGGAGATAATTACAGTGAGTTATCAAGTCTTCCGGCTCAAACAGATTATGACTATATCGCGGCTCACTTGTATGAGTCTCATGATGTATGGCATGCAGTTCTAGGATTGGATACATCAATTGATGATGAAGTAAATCTTCAGGCTTTCTTGGCGGCTCAGTCTCCTGGGTATTTATTTAATTCATTTTGCTTATTGCATTTGATCGGCGTGTTGTGTTTCCGGCCGTCACAGTTTGTGAAGCGTTGTCGAGCTCTTTATCGTTTTCATCAGTGTGGTAAAAAAGCTAAGCACTTGTTCGGTGTAGATTGGAATAAGTTTATGGGGACAGATTTGAACTTAGTGCGTGCTGAATTCGGTATCTCATAATGAGACACTAAGTCTTCGACACAAAATCGGTCACAGGTTCGCTGTATTTCTTTTAAGCGGGCCTTGCTTTTGCATACCAAAGTGTATGACAAAATATCTTTTATTACTTTTAATCGGTTTTTCATCAGTGTGTTACTCTCATCAGGTAGAGCCTGTATCTGTTCGTCAGAGAGGACTATTGGCTGTTGTCAACATGGCCGCGGGACGAGGTAAGCCTAATTCAATCAAAACGAGAATGTACGTTGCGGAAGAGCGCCATGCTGTTAAGTTGATTCAAGAGAAAACACGTGAGCACTATGGAAAAGTTGTTTTCTTATTCCGTGAAGAAACAAACGAGGCGAATTTTTTAAAAACTCTCCAAGAGATGGCTGCTGATCCTGAACTAAAAACAATCGATATGATTCTCTATGCTCATGGTCACAATGCCGATCCCCAATTTAAAGAAGGCGCTCCGGCTATTGGATTGTATCATCCTGAAAATACTTACAGTCGCTCCGATGAGCTTGGTCCGAAGGTCAAAGCGATTGCGAATGGAAAACTGCGTATGCTGTATTCCGATGCTTGTTGGGGATCAACTCAAAGTCAAGATTGGTTGAATGCAGGATTTATCGCGGTAGCTGGTGCGAAGTTGAAAGATGGAAATCATGCCATCGATTTAAAACGCTTTTTTAAAAAATGGCTTTATGGAGAAACCTTTGGTGACTCGATAGCTTTTGCAAACAAAAATGTTTTTGGAAAAATGATGGATTTTGTTATTAAAGGTGATAGCACTAAAGTTCCATTGGGAATTTTAGATTTAACGATCGATCAAACATTTATCGAATCAAAATAACGGCGTCGACTAAGGTCGTGTTTTTTTAGATAACAGTACAGTAATGAAATAGAATCCATTTAACCTAGAGTCATACAACAAGAGGTGTGTGTGACTCAGAATATGATAGGTTTAATTTTAACTTCGTTACTTGTTCCATTTCTACATGCGGCTCCTATTACTTTAGCCGACAAAATCGATCCTCCTAGTTATATAGCCCGCACCAATCCTGTTTTGAATGTGGCTTTGCTGGATTACGGCCAAGAACAAACACCGGCTCAAATGGCTGAGATTAAAGATTTGCTCGAGAAAAGATTTTATCAAGCGACCAACAACATGATTCGACTGAATATCAGTTTAGTCAAATCTATGCCGTACAAGTATCAAATTAAAAATTATCCCGATTATACAAATGGTATTATTACAGATGCCGCGCGTTTGCAGCGTTTATGGTACTACGATTTTGTTGGCGGAAAAATCTTAACAGAAGTGTACGATGTCTTTGTTAAATCAGAAAGTCGTGCGGTGGTTAGTCGTTTGGACGTTATCGCCACGGTAACAGGGGCTCAGTTTGACGGATTGGGTTTTGCTTACGGCCGAGTAGGGGTAACAGAAAGTCCGCGTGAGATCGCCTGGGGGTTGCCAGACGGAGGACGCACAGAAATAACTTCAAAGGGACAGATTGTAGATGAGTTGATTCATGAAATTGGTCACGCCATTTTTTTAGATCACGCTGTTTCTCAGTGTCAGGATCCTGCTTTAAGTTATAAGCAGCAGCAGGCTTGTTGTGATGCATCTCCCAACAAGAACGATGTTATGAGTTATTGTCGTGACCGTGCCTCGGTCAATGACACGGATAAGTTCTTTGGTTTCGAAGCTTGTAACTTAAGAAATATTAAAAACAAGATTGTTCCCGCGATGCTAAAGGGATTAGCTTGGAATGTACCCGATCGCGAGAAGTGCAAATAGCGTTATTCTTTCTTCCGGCCGGCTCAGTCATTGACAAGAGGTTTTGCAGCCAACACAATGCCCTCAATGAAATTCTTATTTTTTGCTCTAAGCTTATTTTGTTCAATATCAATCTGGGCCCAAGAAGCACAGATTCAAGCAGGCGGGCCAGCGCAATCATCGTTTGATCCGGCAGGCTATGAACAGTACATGAATTCAAGATTTACATTGTTTGCACATAAGCGTAATTATATGCTGCCATTTTCCTATGTGACCAATCCCAGTGAAGAATTTTATTCTCGTGAAAAAGTTATCGACCCATCTAATCAAGAAAAATATTATTCGAATATTGAATCTGAATTTCAAATCAGTTTTTTTCTTCCTGTAGCAAGAAAAATTTCCTTATTGGACTCGAATTGGGATTTATTGTTTGCCTATACTCATCATGCCTGGTGGCAAATTTATAACGGAGCATGGTCAAGACCATTCCGTGAAACCAATTACACACCAGAAGTTTTTTTAAGACAGATTAATGCGGATTCAAACTTTGAAGTCATGGGTTTAAAAGCTGTGGGTTATGATTTGGGTTATGTGCATGAATCCAACGGGCAAATACAAATTTTGTCGCGCAGTTGGAATCGTTTATTTGGTCGCGCGTATTTAGTTTCTCCTGAAGCCGCGGTGATCTTAACGGGTTGGCTTCGTATGCCAGAAACGGTCTCAGATGATAATGCTGATATCCAAATGTACAAAGGGATTGGCAGTATCGAATTTCAAAAAACTTTTGGTTCTCATACGGTTGAATTAGAAATGCTTTTAGCTGCACGACCAGGAATCGAACTTCGTTATTCTTATCCGTGGAAAGAAGGCCTTCGCTGGTTTGTCGACGTGAAGTACGGATACGGACAATCTTTAATTGAATACGACACGGAAACTAAACGTTTTGCAATTGGTATCGCGCTTGAAAGCTTCATCGATAAAAAATAAAAAAAGGTAACAGTTCCCTAAGAAGAATTGGTGCACCGAAGTGTTCAATAAGCAATTCGCATCCACCCCTTGATTTTATTGATTTTTTTCAAAAAAGATCAACTGCATTTCCTGAGAAAATCATTAAATTATACAAAGAAGGCTACTCTCAACGTGAAATTGTTCAAGAGCTGGCCTTGAGTGAACACGCTGTTTACAAAGTCATCAAAGAGTATAGATCAAGTACTTCACGTAAGAACGAGTTTTCCATCAGTTTGTGGAAACAAAGAATTAAAAAAGCAAAAATAAATCCTTGTTATGGCTACTATGTGTTCCAAGGAACGCTAGTTAAAGATCCTAAGGAATACCCTTTTGTTCAATTGATCGCTAGTTTATGGAAACAGGGGAAGCGTATTTGCGACATTAAAAATGAACTGAAAAATCGAAAAATTAAGCCTCGTCGAGGTAAGGACTGGGATCGAAAAACGATCAAAAAAATAGTTATGAAGGAACTGAAAGTGAAAACAGATTCCAAAATCATTCAACTTAGAGGAAAGAACGGTGGGTAATATGAACCTAGGAAATTTATTTACATGGATCACGGGAGTTGTTTTATTAATTGCCTTAACAGGCAATCTTGATACTTTTCATAAGTGGGTTATCAAGTCACAAGCCAAGCTTGTCTATGAATCCAGAGCAAGCAATTGGGGGAGTCCAAAATTTTTGAAATAGACTTTTTTATGGATTTTAAAGTACCTGTGAGTTAAATAGATTAAGTGATTTTATTTATGTAAAGGGGTTGAAACATGGTATCGGATTTT
>CAZXZW010000091.1:0-9083 GCA_964645745.1 uncultured Bdellovibrio sp. | reverse complement strand
AAATCATGAATGAATCAGTTTGTCCTTGGATGCAGTACCCACGTGGTAACTTCCCGTTATGCGAAGAAGCCCTTTGTGCCTGGATCCGCCAGCCCGCCAATACCTACTCAAATATCGGTTTTTTCATTGTCGCTTTTTATCTGATTTATCTTTATTTAAAAAACGAAAGCAAAAATGGCTTAGGTTTTGGTATCTGTACGATCCTTATAGGACTTGCATCAGGATTAGCTCACTCAGTCGGAACTAAACTTTTTGGCTTCTTCGATTTCGCCGCGATCTTCTCAGCCTTCTCTCTGTACGCAGCTAAAAACACGGTCTATACCAACACACTTAAGACTAAGAATATTTTTCTAGTAACTGCTTTATTCTTCGTACCAGCCGCTTTGCTACTTTTTAATTTTACGATTTTACGTGAAGTGATTTTTGGATCATTCGTCATTGGACTTTTAGTTTGGGAATCAAAAATTTTAAAAGCCCAAGGAAAACCATTCTTAGTAGCTTCAAACAAAAAGACTTTAGGTGTTTTCTTAATCGGAGCAATCTGCTTGGGTCTTGATGCGAGTAAGGTTATTTGTGATCCGCAGAACCATTTTTTCCAAATGCATTCCCTCTGGCACCTATGTTGTGCTACCAGTATATATTTTTTAGCTCGGCATTTAGATCAACACCGAACTTGAACTTAGATTTACAATTTATCCTTGCTTAGATTATTTCCTTTATGTAAATGTATCTTTAATAGGTACATTAAAAGAAAAGGAAAGTCCATGCAAAAAGTATTATTAATCAATTCTAGTCCTAACCTCGAGCAATCCTCATCGCGTAAAGCGGGTAAGATGCTTATAGAGAAACTTCAAACCCTCGGTTCGATCGAAGTACTCGAGCGAGACTTAGCTCTTAATCCCCCTCCCCATGTAGATTGGCAAACGGTTGGTGCGTATTTCACACCGCCACAAAACCACACGGCAGAACAAAAGAAATCGATCGAGCTTTCCAATCATCTTACGCAAGAACTGGTTAACAGTGATATCGTAGTCGTCACTGCTCCGATGTGGAACTTTTCGGCGCCTTCAAACTTCAAAGCTTGGGTTGATCACATCTCACGTGCAGGCGTAACCTTTTCAGTTTCTTCTGAAGGCTACAAAGGTCTTTTAAAAACAAAAAAAGTATTTGTCGTCGTATCAACTGGGGGAATTTACTCCCAAGGTCCAATGAAAGCTTACGATTTCTTAGCACCTTATTTCAAAACGTTATTTGGATTTTTAGGAGTCGGTAATGTCGAAGTGATCATGGTCGAAGGAACAAGTATGCCTGAGCATGCTGGCAAAGCCATTGAAAGTGCTCAGGCACAAATTGAAAAAGTAACTTTAAACTAAGACGCTAATAAAGAACGTAACATCCAAGCCGTTTTTTCATGAACTTGAAGTCTTTGTGTTAATAAATCACAAGAGACTTCATCATGTTGTTCTTCCGCTTGTGGAAATAACTTACGAGCAGTTTGAATCACAATTTCGTGACCAGCTAAAAGCTCTTCGATCATTTTCGTAGCCTTAGGAACTTTTTCAGACTCTTTGATTGAAGTTAAAGATGCAAATTGTTTGTAAGATCCTGGAGCGTATTCACCTAAAGCACGGATACGTTCTGCGATAAGGTCTAAAGCATTCCAAAGTTCAGTGTATTGATCCATGAACATTAAATGTAATGTGTTGAACATTGGACCTTCGACGTTCCAATGAAAGTTATGAGTTTTAATGTATAACATATAGCTATCCGCTAATAGAGTAGATAACCCCTGAGCCATTTCCTTTTGAGAAGTAGACTTAAATCCCAATTTTGCTTTTTTCATATTCATTCCTTTGTTTTAATCGTTTTCATTCACTTATAATTTATATATGAACATCAAAGAATACCAAGCTAAGCGCTCTCTTCTTTTACAAAACCAACCTCAATATCGTACGCTTTGCACGACTTGCATTCAACCTCAATTTGGTTGTTACTGCCGCGAAGTTCAAGCCTTTGATTCAAAAATTAATTTCGTGGTCCTCATTCACCCCATCGAAGCGAAGCGTCGTATCGCCACTGGCAGAATGTCACATTTGACTTTGAAGGGATCGCATATCATTCAAGGTCAAGACTACTCAAACGATCAATATGTGAATGATTTAATTAATGATTCTGATTATCATTCTGTGATTCTTTACCCGGGACAACTCTCGAAAAATGTCTCTCCACTCAGCACAGCGGAACGAACAGCCTTGTTTCCTCAAGGCAAAAAACTTCGTATTTTTGTGATTGATGGAACTTGGGCGACCGCTCGCAAAATGATGCGCCAAAGTGAAAACTTAAAACAGCTTTCTCGCATTTGCTTTACTCCTGCCAAGCCTTCGAACTTCCGCGTACGCAAACAGCCAGGAGCTGAATGCTATTCAACTATTGAAGCTATTCATCACACGATTGAATTACTTGGCGATTCTCAAGGCTTTGATACCTCTTCAAGAGAACATGATCATTTACTAAATGTTTTTGATTATATGGTCGAAAGACAGTTGGAATTCATTCGTGAATCCAACGCCAATCCTAAAGCGACAACTTATCGTCGTGAAGCACAAAAAAAATCGGCCTAAGTTTCCTTAAGCCGATTCGACGAAATTCAATTTGAATTTATAAATTAGTTTCCAACATCTAAATTAGATGCGTCTTCAACGAAAAGATTTCCTGAATAAACAGACTTAATAACAGCTTTCTGTAAAGTCGTGTTAACAGCTAGAACCACTGCCCCTTGAGAGTATTCAGATCCTTTGTAAACTTTTGAACCTACACAAACATTATATATACAGCCACGAGTTAAATATAAATCGCTGATTGATTCAGTAAAAATATTTCCAGAGTAAACTGATTTAATTGTAGCGCGGCCTTGAGCTTGATTAATACCTTGAACTTTAGCACCTTGAGAATACTCAGTTCCTTTATAAACTAAATCTCCTACTTGTAAGCTTCCATAAACTGGAGGATTGATCACTGGGCCTGAAGAATTTAATTGATGTTGTACGCGTTCAATTCTTTGAATAGCATCATTTAAATAAGCGCTCACAGTATTCGACATACCACCTGAGCTTGATAAGAATTGTAATGTTGAGCGGATGTCATATTTAGCCACATCAAGATCTTGAATCAGCTGTGCGCTGCTTCCGCCATGACTTGGACCCGGAGTTAACTGAGCCAATGATAATGAGCTCACGAATGAAAGAACTAAACCGATGATTAAAGACTTTTTCATAAATTCCCCTTTTATGTTTTGGTGTACGACGGTTAATTTAGCAATCGTCGTACCATAAAAAACGGAAGCACTTTGGCACTGGACTTTTTTAAAAACACATAAAAAAAGGGCCTAAGATTTCTCTTAAGCCCTTTGAAGTATTAACTAAAACAAAAAATACTATTTTTTTGCAGCAGCTGCAGCTTTAGAAGCTTTTTTCTTAGCTTCGATTTCTTCTGGAGAAGCTCCCCATGGAGAAGTCTTAGGTGCACCACCACCTTTGTTGCCACCTTGACGAGGACCACCACGGCCACCTTTACCAGGTGCTGCCGCTGCTGGAGCAGCTGGTTTGATCAACTCTAAAGTTTCAACTAAGTAATGAGTATCTTCAACTTTTTGGTATTTCGCAGGAGCTGTTTCGCCCTCAGCAAAAGAAGTTACGATTACGCGACGAACAGAAGTTTTACCTACAACTAAATCAGCTGCAGCTTGGATGTATTTTAATTTATCGCCTTCTAATTTGAAAGTCTCACCTAAAGATGTAGCGATTTCTTCTGGTGATTTACCTTCAGATGCTAAAGCTGTTTTAGCTGCTAAAACTTTTTGTAAAACGGGTTGTGCGAATTCTGTAATCGATTTCATAAGGGGCCTCCTGTAAATTGGTAACTTTATGGATTAAAGTTATAGGGATATAACCCCGAAATAGCAACCGAAAGGTTCACATGATATAACTGTATAGGCTTAACATGTCTATTTTACCTCATTAAAACGACAGTAATACCTAGCTTGAAACGGAACCGCGTCGACTAAAGATTTTTCTTTAAGTAGGTATTGGTAAATAAAAGGCACACCCCACTCTTGCTGAACGAGAGATACAGATTCAATACTTAACTGGCTTTTATACAACTGATCTTGCGCGGACCCTGTAAAACCTTCCCAGTAAGCAAAACTAGGATACCCGTCCCAAACATAACGTAACAACTTTATGCTAATACGAGCCGAGCGAGACTTCAAAAGTACTGTGGCTTGCACTTCCGTCGTCTCACGGTAATGGGTTGTTGTCTCAGGCTCATCCCCAACGCCGCCAGTAGTTATTTTAATCCAGTCTCCATGAATTAGACTGTCTGTCGGCATAGTCCATTCAGCCATTGGTTTTAAGTCACGATCAAAACACTCAAATTTGACCTGAGCGTGACTCTGTACTGAAATTAATACACTAAATAAGATTACAATTCGTTTCATAAGTTCTCCTTTGAGTTCATACTTATAAAGTATTTTAAAGAAATTAAAAGTGACTAATAATTTTAATTATAGTAATTAAAAGTTACATGAAAATTGAAAATCTTAATCTTAATGCCTTAAAATACTTTATTGATGCTGTTGATAGTCAAAGTATTACCAAAAGTTCCCAAATAAATCATATTTCAAGACCTGCCGTTAGCCAGGCTATTCTTCGCCTTGAAGACTGGTACGGCAAAAAATTATTACAGCATGAAAAAAGAAGTTTTACGCCAACTCATCATGGAAAAATTTTACATAAAAAAGCGAAAATAATCTTTGAAAATATCCAATATAACCTCACTGAAAATGAGGCCGAATCTAAATCTTTTAAAATAGGTTGTTCGTTTTCTCTTTTAGATTTAATTTATAAAAAAATTGAACCACTCCTTCAGCAAAGCGAAGAACCTTTTATTAAAATTGGACGTACTCAGCAACTCATCGACAGTCTAAAAAAACAAGAAATAAATTTGGCCTATGTTGTCGATTCAGGCCAAAATGATATTCTTCAGTCTTTTGAAGTTAAAAAAGGACAATTCCATATTTTATCTCAATCAGGTAAAATTGAACAAACTCTTATAACAACAGAAAATCGCGATGAAGTTAGTACTTTTAAAAAATATGCGCAGAAAAGAAAAATTAATTTCAAAAATCATATTCAAGTCGAAAGCTGGACAGCCGCAGCTCGCCTAGCTCAACTCAATCTAGGGTGCTGCTTAGTTCCTGACTTTATAAACACAAGTGATCTCAATCCTGTTAAATCACTTAACTGGGGAGCCAAATACAAAATAGCAATATTAACAAAAAAGAACATAGAGTTAAGTGCTTTAGAAAAAAAGCTCATTGATTACAACGGCTGACGATTGGATTAAATGCACCTATCAATTCGACTTCAACTAGTTTATGATCAACTGCTTCAAAATGAAGACGTTTGGGATTTTTGCTGTGACCACGGCTACCTAGGCGGAGCTGCATACAAAAGTCAAAATTTTAAAAATGTGTACTTTGTCGATCCAGTTCCTTCGATCATGAATAGTTTAAAACAACGTTTTCAAACTTTTGTGTATCGAGAAGAAAATAAATCTCAAGCTTATTTCTTAGTTCAAAAAGGCGAAGACGTGACTCTTCCTGTTCATGGCACAGTTTCTATTATCGGAGTTGGTGGATTAACGATTTGCGAAATCCTCAATGGTCTTGCAGAAAATAATGTTCTTCAAGCTAGACGATTAGTTTTAGGTCCACATCGCGATTCGGAAAAACTGGTTGAGATGATTGAAAAAAATGATCGTCTTAAAAACTTTAAACTGACTGAGAAAAAAGATGTCGTAGAAAATGGCCGAAAACGTGACTTCTACATCTTCGATGTTATTTCTTAAAAAAAGTTAAGACTTCGTTCACAATAGATTCGACCGTAGCCGCTCGGGTCATAGTCATTCTTTCCGCCACACTAACCGTAATGCGATTTTCTGGACAAAAGCGAAAACAAGATTGTGAGTTAATATTCCATTCTTTATCAGGGCGAGCCGCTTTAAGCGAAGTTTCTACTTCGACTAAAATTTCTTCTAAATTTTTTGAGTCCGCTGTGTAGTTATTAGCAATACACCCGGAACAAACAATAATTTCTACGGTTTCCATAATTCCAAATTAGCAGCTTCTGTTTCAACTTTCAAATTGGAAGGTGAAAAATGGGACTTAAAAAACGGAAGTTCTTTTAAATGAGTCATCATCTCCGGCAAAAGAATATCATCTGGCTCATGCATGAAGAAATAAACATTCGGAAGACCTTGCTGCTCCCAGGTTTGTAGATGATCATTCCATAAGCCCGCACGTAAATAGTCGGATTCATGTAAAGCATTTCCAATACAACGAACCATGGTAAAATCAGAACTGATCGAACTATGTAGAAGGTCTCGCCGTCCGGCTACATCTAGAATAACTAAACCGATTTTTTTAGATTGAAGATATTCAGTTAATGCTGGAAGTATTTTTCCGTTCTGAAACCAACTTGGATGTCTAAACTCAATGGCTAGCTGAAATTCTTTCGGCCAGCTTTGTAAAAATTTAAATAGAACAGCTTTCCATTCATATGAAAAGTGAGGAGGTAGCTGCATAAAGCACGGACCACAATGGGGCTGCATGGCTTCTAAATATTGAAACCAAACTTTGTGAAGATCCAAATCAGTCAAACCTGTTTTCTCATGCGAAATTCCCTGAAAGACTTTAGGACAAAAAATAAAATCTTCTGGAACTTCCGCTTTCCATTTCTGCGCCTGCGCCGGTATAGGAATACGGTAATGAGTGGTATTCAGTTCAATCGTATTAAAATAGCGCGAGTAATGATAAAGATATTTTGTGGTTGGAGTTTTAAGTGGATAAATCTTACCGACCCATTCCTTATGACCCCAAGCCGGAGCGCCAATACGAAGCTTCGTTTCCTGTGACTTAAACTGTTTCAGGAAAGGCTCTGCCAAAGGATCTGTTGATGGCAGAGCCCATTTAACTTCATCTAATAGCTGTAGATTTTGCAGTTTCCCGAACTCCATAGCTCATATTAATCAAAACTTGCTTGCCTGTCAGGAAAAAACGCGGGAATCTTCAGCTTTTCAAGCACATCTCGGAGGCTTCGTGGCAAAATCAAATCAATCCCCATTCTGGAAAAACTTTGCCAAAACCTATTGGGAAAAAAAGCCTCTCTTAGCTAAAAAATTTGATTCACCTGTAGCTGAAATTAAAGAAGAGCACATTTTTAAAATGCTGGTTGAGTACAGCGATCACTGTCGCAAAATTAAAAGCGCTGACGGTTTTAAATTCTACATCGATGGACAAATTCAATACGACGACGAAACATTGCAAGTTTTACCCGAGAAAAACGATAAAACTCTTCAAGGTTACAACAAACGTATGGAAGAAATCTTTGAAGACTATTGTTTAGTTTGCGATGAACTGCTTCAAGTAAACCAAGAAAATTCAGCTAAACTTAAGTCATTCACCGAAACATTATTTGCACATGTCGGATTTCCTAATCGCTTTTCTGAAATTGGACTGTACTTAGGAAACTACCGCCAGACTCCGTTTGGCGTACATGTTGATGGTTGCGGGGTTTTCAGCTTTCCTGTCGTTGGTCAAAAAACATTTCGTCTGTGGACTCCTGAATTTGCGAAAAAAAATCCTACACTAGATCGCGCTCATGAATATTCAAAGTTTAAAAAAAATTCCGAAACGATGATCGCATCAGCTGGTGATATGACGTACTGGCCCTCATCAGCGTGGCATATCGCCGAGTCCGATGGATCATTTAGTGCGACATGGAGCTTAGGCGTTTGGGTTGACCGCACTCATCAAGAAAATGTAGAAACGGCTTTAAAACCTCTATTTAAAACGAAGCTCGCAAAAACAGGCACTGAAAAGATGGTTCGCGATCACTCACCAAAAATGAATCAAGCCACGACGTTACCTGCAAATTACTTAAAATCCGTTTTAGCTTTGAAAAGTATTTCTGAAAGCGAATGGCACGATACTCTTTTAAAATCATGGATAACCCTGAGTTCTAAAAATGGTCTCAAGAATTTTCCACAGATTAAGACACAACCAAAGCTTTCGCTTAAAAGTAAAATCAAACTTAAATCATCCGCTATCTTGTGGTCGAATTTAAAATCTGAATCAAAAACTATTTATGCTTTTCATGGACACTTAGTTGAAGGTAAGCCTTCAGCCTCACTTATTAAGTTAGTTCAGGCTTTAAATTCAGGGAAGACTTGTTTAATTTCTGATTTTATTAAGGATAAAGATTTAGAAACACTGAAGGCTCTCGCACAAGCTGGAGCCTTCTCCGTGTTATAGATTATTTCTTTCAGTGATAAAAGCTGTTAAGGTCATACCTTTAACTGATTTAATTTGAAGAACTAATTCATTTTTTTTATCTTCCACAATCGTCAATTGAGTTTTGCGGCTGACAGGCTTTGGTGTAACAAACGAACAAGTATCATGTGTCGCAGGCATTAGGACATTCTTTCCCAATACCTCTTTGTACACAGGTTCAGAAGGCATGAATTTCCATTCAGAAACTTCGCCTATTTTATTACCTTTATCGAAGAGTACATGCGACATGATAGATCTACTCTTCTAAAGATTTCTGAACTTTTTTATTTAGTTTATCGATCGATTCAGCCATACGACGTTTAGTTCTTTTCCATTTACTTTCGCCAGCTTTTTCCATCTCGTCTAATTGAACTTTTAATTTATCACGCGTTTTTTCATATTCCGTGATTGATTTTTCTTGGGCGGCCGTGCTTTTCGCTGCGGCTTTCGCTTTTAATTCGGCAATTTTAGCTTCTGTTTCGTTTAACTTAACTTGCATATCTTGTTTAAAAGCCGCGTAGTCTTTTTTTACGCCTTGAACTGTCTCAGAAGCTTGAACAGTTAAAAATCCAAAAACTAAAATCAGACTCATCATGATACTTTTCATAAAAACTCCTTTGTCATTAATATTTATACATTACTAATTCTAATACACAGAATTAAATAAACCATCTTGTTAAATGCTGTGTCTTTG
>CAZXZW010000090.1:0-9093 GCA_964645745.1 uncultured Bdellovibrio sp. | reverse complement strand
GTGTAACCTGATAAACCTTCTTCGTAGTGTTTCAATAAAGATTTAGCTTCAAGCTTCGTGATGTTACCACGAGCGATGCTTTCCTCTGTGTATTGACGAACGCTATCAACCATTTCTGCGCGACCGTACTGAACGTAAGAAAGAACTTCAGTTACTGTGTCACCTGGTACGTAGTGATCTACTGTGTAACCCGATTCGTGGATAGAGATATGAACAGCGTCAGTGTCGCCGAATAAGTTATGAAGATCGCCTAAGATCTCTTGGTACGCGCCTGTTAAGAATACGCCCATAAAATAGTTGTCGCCTTCTTTGAACGGGTGAACGCGTAAAGTATCTTTCGCTTCACCAGTTTCCGTGTCGATGAATTTTTCGATCTTACCGTCAGAGTCACATGTTAAGTCAGCGATTGTTGCTTCATGGTATGGTTCTTCTTGTAATTTGTGGATCGGCATAACTGGGAACAATTGTCCTACAGCCCAAGAATCTGGAACTGATTGGAACAATGAGAAGTTACAGAAGTAAGTATCGCAAAGTTCAGTTCTTAACTGAGCTACGATGTCTTCACAGTCTGGAGTTACGCGGCCTAATTCTAACATTTTTGTCGCGATCGCGAAGTGCATGCTTTCACACCAAGCGCGTTGAGTTAAGCTTAATACACCGTAAGTGAATAAGTTGAGGATCTCAGACTTCGATTGCATTAAGTCATTGAAACATTCATTCATGTTTTCAGCTGTTAATTTTTCGAAGATGTAAGACATCTCTTGCATGATTGCTGGATCTTTTTTCGTCGCGATTTCTGGTGGTTTTTGACGATAAAGATTATTTACGCCCATCACGTTGAAGATTAAGATCGAGTGATGCGCTACTAACGCACGACCTGATTCAGTGATGATGTTTGGATGTGGAACACCTTTTTCATCACATAAAGTTTGGATCGTTGAAACAACGTCATTTGCGTATTCTTGTTCAGAGTAGTTCACTGAAGAGTCAGAAGAACCTGATCCGTCGTAATCCACGCCTAAACCACCACCCACGTCGATGTATTTTGGTTTTGCACCCATCGCGTAGAATTCAGTGAAGAAACGAGCCGCTTCTTTTAATGAAGATTTAATTGATTGGATCGAAGGAACTTGAGACCCAATGTGATAGTGAAGTAATTCAAGACAATCTAACATGCCTTTTGATTTTAAGAATTCAACGCCTTCAACGATTTCAATCGCTGTTAATCCGAATTTTGATTTCGCACCCGCTGAATCAACCCATTTACCAGCGCCTTGCGTATTTAATTTTGCGCGGAAACCGATTTTTGGACGGATATTTAATTTTGTTGCTACATCAGTGATAATTTTTAATTCGTCTTTACGATCAACAACGATGATAATTTCGCGACCTAATTTTTGAGCTAGTAATGCTGTTTCAACATATTCAGTATCTTTGAAACCGTTACAGATGATCACGCCATTTGGAGTGTTCATTAAAGAAAGAACCACAAGTAATTCTGGTTTCGATCCGCATTCTAAACCTAAGTTACAGTTTTTACCGAACTTCACTAATTCTTGAACTAAGTGACGTTGTTGATTCACCTTGATCGGGTAAACGCCGCAGTAGTTTCCTTTGTAGTTGTATTCAGTGAACGCTTTTTGGAAACATGAATATAATAATTGAACGCGTTCGTTGATGATATCTGGGAAACGAACCATGATTGGAACGCGGATACCACGATCTTGTAATTCTTGAGTTAATTCGAATAAATCTAATTGAGGACCTTTTAATCCACGAGGAGAAACACTCACGTTACCAGCGCTATTTACGCGGAAGTAGCCGTTACCCCAGTTGTTGATTCCGTAAAGGGTAGCGCTTTTTTCAGGGCTCCATGAACTTGATTGTAAGTGAGCGTAAGTTTGACCAGCTGACGCAGAATTCATGGCGTTAATTGGAGAATTATTTTTGTTTGGAGTAGAAACAGTTTGGTCGATAGTAGTACTCATTAATTTGCCCCCCGAAGACAGTCACAAAAATCTTTAAAATAACTTACTTTTTAAAAAATTTTTTTACAGACAATCGGGGGGTATAGCAACAACTAATTTCCGCCTATTAAATTTAGGATTTTCCCTGCTTTATAAATGATTTTGTTCGGTGCTTTATTATTCAAAGCTCCGGCTACGGTAGACAGAGCTAGAGCTTCTTTTACCGCAACTTCTTCAGTGGCATCTGCTGGAATTTCGATAGTTCCGCGCATTTTGCCGTTCACTTGAACTCCCATAGTGACCGTATCGTCCTTACAAAGCGCAGGATCGAATTGAGGCCATGGAGCCGTAACTACGAAGCCCTCTCCACCCATCGCATGCCACAATTCTTCGGCTAAGTGAGGAGCAAATGGCTGTAATAATTGAACTAATGGCATCAACGCTTTTTTAGATTTGCAGTTATGCTTATAAAGTTCATTTACTAAAATCATCATTTGGCTGATCGACGTGTTGAAACTCATATTTTCAATGTCTTCAGTGATTTTTTTGATCGTTTTATGAACAGCGCGAGCCACTTCTGGATTCAAGGCTTCATCCGTCGCGATGCCGTTTCCAGTGGTTTCGTCGATGACTAGTCTATGCAAGCGATCGAGAAATCTTTTCACACCATCAATGCCGGTCGCAGCCCAAGGTTTGTCTTTGTCCATGGGGCCTAAAAAGCACACATAACAACGAAGAGCATCAACACCGTAAGTTTGCGCCACTTCATCAGCGGGGATGACGTTGCCGCGAGACTTCGACATTTTTTCTCCGTCAGGTCCCAAGATCATTCCTTGATGCGCTAATTTTTTGAACGGCTCAGATACCGGAGATAATCCCGCATCGAAAAGAACCTTCGTCCAAAAACGTGAATACAGTAAATGTCCCACCGTGTGTTCAGCTCCGCCGACGTAAAGATCAACCGGCATCCAGTATTTTGCAGCTTCGGGGCTGCAGAATGCGTTTTGATTTTTTGGATCAGCGTAACGGAAGAAATACCACGAAGAACCAGCTGCTCCTGGCATCGTGTCAGTGATTCTTTTTCCAGAGAATGATCCTTGGTAATTAACCCAGTCATGATTATTCGCTAAAGGTGCTTCGCCAGTTTCAGACGGTTCGTAATTCGCAACTTGCGGTAACACAACGGGAAGCTCGCTGTCTGGAACAGCTTTCAATGTTCCATCTGGAGTTTGAACGATCGGGAACGGTTCACCCCAATAGCGTTGGCGCGAGAACAACCAATCACGTAATTTGTAATTGATTTGTTTTTTACCTAATTTTTTTTCTTCTAAGTAAGAATTCATTTTTTTGATGGCATCTGTTTTCATTAAGCCATTTAAGAATTCAGAATTTACTAATTTACCTTCGCCAGTGAACGGTAATTCACCTTCTGATTCTAAAACGCGAAGAATAGGAAGATCAAATTTCTGAGCGAATTCAAAATCACGTTCATCGTGACCAGGAACCGCCATGATGGCGCCGGTTCCGTAATCCATCATCACGTAATCAGCAATCCAGATTGGAATTTCTTTGTTGTTTAATGGATTGATTGCGAAACCACCTGTGAATACGCCAGATTTTTCTGTTGTCGCTTTACGATCAACTTCGGATTTTTTTGCTGTCGCTTCGATGTAATCTGCGATCTTAACAGCTTGGCCTTGAGTTGTGATTTTTTTCACAAGCGGATGTTCTGGTGCGATCACCATGAACGTCGCTCCGAAAATAGTGTCAGGTCGAGTTGTGAAAATTTCTAATTCATCAGACACGCCTTTAACTTTGAAATTCACTAAGGCACCTTCAGATTTTCCAATCCAATTGCGTTGAGCTTCTTTCGTGCGTTCAGGCCAATCTAAAGTATCTAAGTCAGTTAACAAACGTTCAGCGTAGTCTGTGATTTTCAACATCCACTGTTTCATCGGAACGCGAATGACCGGGTGACCGCCACGCTCAGATTTTCCATCGATTACTTCATCGTTGGCTAAAACTGTTTTCAAAGCCGGGCACCAGTTGACTGGAACTTCTTTTTGATAGGCTAAACCGCGTTCAAATAATTTTAAGAAAATAGATTGAGTCCATTTGTAATAATCAGGCTCCGCTGTTGAAATTTCGCGAGACCAATCAAAACTAAATCCATATTTTTGTAAAGTTGCACGGAAACCTTCAATTGATTTTGCCGTCGTAATCGCTGGATGAACACCAGTTTGAATTGCGAATTGTTCAGCGGGTAATCCGAATGCATCGTAACCCATGGGGTGAAGAACATTGAATCCACGAGCACGTTTAAAACGAGAAACGATGTCACCTGGTGTGTAAGAAGCAATGTGACCCATATGTAAACCAGATCCTGAAGGATAAGGGAACATATCAAGAGCATAATATTTTGGTTTAGTGGAATTGTTTTCCGCTTTATAAGCCTGAGCTTTTTCCCAATTAGTTTGCCATTTAGTTTCAAGAGCTGCGTATTTATTTTGAGTCTGTGCGTTTGTCATTGGAAGAGTGTAAATCTAGAGCGGAAACTTGGCAACGGATAGCTTTAAACCGCGATCTTTTTAAACCACGAGTTAATCAATTCGTCGTGTTTTTCGGCCAGCTGAATAAACTCGAAAGAATAAACCTTATCCGTATGACTTTTAAGACGCGCTTGTAGGATTAAACCGTTTGAAAGTTTAAGAACCACGTTACGAGCTGAAACATTGGCCACGATGCTTTCCGTCGGAGCCTGTAAGCAGTGCGCCTGGAAACCTTTTGAATTCATGTTCTTAATCTCAGCCCATGGAGTTGGACTCTCGTGGCGGAGGTAAATTTTCTTAAATGTTTTAAGATGAATGACTTTTTTCTCTCCCGGAGGACGAGCCGGCATTTGGGGGATTTCGATTTTCCAAACGAGTTGATCGGCGATAAACATAAAGACGGACACGTTTACTAAAAGAAACGGCCACCACAAGATATTTCCTTTGGCTCCGGTTTTGTAATTCAAAATTTGGATCGCGATGTGGAAACCCACTAGGAACAGCGCGGCTCTCCAGGCTTTAGTAGATCCACGTAACATCACAATCCCGATCACGATACTAATTATAGATAGAACGTAATTATCTAAGATTCCGCTTTTTAAAGTGTTGATGATATTGATCTGAGCCCAAGTTAGTTTATATTCTTGCATTCTCGTGTAGAGCACTAAATACGCATTCACAAAAGGCGCAATGACTAAACAGAATCCAAAAAATTGGATGACTTGTTTTTTCTCTAGAAATCTAACCGCTGATGAGCTCATTTTTTATGATAATTTTTTGAGTTCTTCCGCGTCTTCGAAAGCCATTTCAATGATTTCGGCATTTTCAAATGGATCGATCTCTTTTGCGGGAATAGTTGCAGCTGGAGTTTTTTGTGTTTCCTGAACTTCATCTTCTGGCTTACGAGCATAGATAGGAGCCGGGAAAGCGCGCGAGTTGATCGCTTGAGAACTGGCGATAACTAAACAGATCGCAAGTGGATCAAATACCAGAACGAAGATCATAATTAAGTATTTAACTACTGAATCAATAGGAATATTGAAAGCACGTGAGATGTAGATAAGCGGTCCCACTTTTTTCTGAATTTCGATGATACTTAAATTGTAGCTCGCGATTTTTTTCTCAAAGCCATCTAATTTTTTTGTTAATTCAGCGATCGCCGGTTCCATTTCAGAACGGACTTTCATTTTTTTTGTGATACGAGTATCAGGAACTTCATCAATAGCTTTATTTAAACGTGCAATTTCTTGCTTCGTCATTTCCATCTGATTTTTTTCTGTCGCTAAACGAACGTTTTCAGATTCAATCGCCGTCGATGCCGATTGGTAAGCATCAGATAAGAATCCGAAGATACCAAGTGATGTGATCAAGCTTAAAACGACGATGGCGAAAGTTAAATAATATTTAAATGCTCCGCCGATTTCTTTCCAGCGCTGATGAATGTACGCAGCTAAAACGAACTTCGAAAGCTCTAGCGCTCCAGCCATGAACCACACAGCTAGCACGGCTCCCGAGAAGAGTGCTCCTAAACCGACAATAGAAAAATAGGCGCCTAATGTAGAAACGCAAATCGCTGAAATAATTAAACCAATTGTGATCCAAATAGGTATTCTCATGTATTGAGTATCGTCACTTTTTGAGATTTTATAAATAGATCGAAGGTCTAGCTCTTGTCAGAAAGAAGTGTCGATAACTCGACTAACGACATTCTTATAAGCCGCTAACAGTTTTGAACAGGAGTTCGCTATGACCGGTTTGGCCGAAGATATTATATCCCCAGCATTCGACTGAGTTAGAGTTTATTATATGACAGCTTTGACTTCCACCCAAAATCAGTTCGGATGCAGGAGCTGATAAATTTAAAATATGTACAGGTTTATATGCATTAATAAAACTAGCGTTGCCGAGTTGTCCAAAACCATTATATCCCCAGCACTTTGCTGTATTATCGCTAAGTTTTGCACAGCTATGAGCGAAACCAGAAGAAATATCAGTTGCATTCGAGATTTGTATCACTTCACTTGGCGTCAATTTTGTTAGACTTGTGTTGTCACCAATCTGGCCCAAGTTGTTATAGCCCCAACATTTGACAGTGCCACCGTTGATGAGTGAACAGGTAAATTGATTTCCTGCAGAAATTTTAATAACTCCAGTCAGTGCGCTTACGGAAACAGGAACGGTGCTCATTAATGTTGAAGTACCGTTTCCAAGTTCACCAAGAGAGTTACTTCCCCAGCACTTAACGGTACTGTCACTCATTAAAGCGCAAGCATGTTGCAATCCAGTTGTAATTCGTGTCACACCGGTGAGTCCTGAAACTAAAACAGGATTAGCTCTTTGATTAGTAGTTCCATCGCCGAGTTGTCCAAAAGCATTATGTCCCCAGCATTTGACTGTTGTGTCGCTAAGTAAAGCACATGAATAATAGTAACCTAAAGATATCTGTGTAACGCCGGTGAGTCCTGTAACTGTAACAGGAGTAGCTCTTTGAGTCGTAGTGCCATCTCCTAATTGATTTTCAGAATTTCGCCCCCAGCATTTGACGGTGCTGTCGTTTAGAAGTACGCAGCTGTGATTTCCTCCTGCTGAAACTTGAACAACACCATTTAATCCACTGATTAAAGTAGGTATCGCTCTTTGAGTCGTAGTGCCATCTCCTAATTGATTTTCAGAATTTAACCCCCAACATTTAACAGTACTATCATTTAGCATTGCGCAGCTGTGATTGCTTCCTAGAGTCAACTGAGAAATATTGCTGATACTTGGGACAAGTTTTGGTTTAGAAATGACATGAATAGTGTTATCACCCAGTTGATTTTCGATATTTTGTCCCCAGCATTTAACAGAACTATCGTTTAAAAGCGCGCAGCTGAATTCTTCGGCCAGTGAAACTTGAGAAATGTTAGTTAGTCCTAGGACTGAAATAGGGGTATTGCTATGATTAAACGATCCATCCCCAAGTTGTCCATTTTTATTATAACCCCAACATTTTACCGTATTGTCATTCAACGTCGCACAGTTATGATAAAGTTTCGAACTAATTTTCACAGCTCCATTTAATCCACTGACGAGAACAGGACTTAATCTATGAGTCGTTGTTCCATCTCCGAGTTGTCCATAGTTGTTGTATCCCCAACACTTAACCGAATTATTCGATAAAACTGCACAGGTATGTAAGAATCCAGCATTTATTTCCAGTATTCCATTTAGCCCAGTAACTAAAGTTGGATTTCCATTGTGAGTTGTTTGGCCATTACCAATTTGACCATAGTTGTTGTAGCCCCAGCATTTTGCAGTGCTATCGCTTAAAATAACACAGTTGTGAAATGCACCAATTGTGAGTTGAGTTACTCCATTAAGACCGTTGACAACGACTGGAGTTGTTCGATCAGTGGTTGAGCCATCTCCGAGTTGACCATAGTTATTGTAGCCCCAACATTTAACAGTGCTATCGCTTAGAGTAGCACAAGTGTGCACGCTGCCGGCTGCAATTTGGGTGACTCCACTGAGACCACTAACTTGAACAGGATTAAAGCTTTGAGTTGTTGTGCCATTTCCGAGTTGTCCATTAAAGTTGTAGCCCCAACATTTAACAGTACCATCATTTAAAAGGGCACAAGTGTGTGAGCTTCCTAGTGCAATTTGATTTACATCGCTTAAGCCGTAAACTAAAACAGGGGTTCTTGTTACTCCATTAGAGCCGTTTCCGAGTTGCCCTTGAGCGTTGTTTCCCCAACACTTGACTGTATGATCACTTAAGACGGCACAGCTATGTTTAGATCCTGTGGCTATTTGAATCGCTTGCGCGACAGGAGTGGCCTCATAGCTAACACCTATAACACTTTGTTCTGCTCCGTAACAACTTCTTGTTAGGTTAGTTGTTTTGTTTCCTAAACTAAGAGGATTTCCTTTTACTTTGACGCTACAGACAGATAGTGGAGTCATGTTATTTGTATCGCATGAATCACTCATAATACTAAAATCTGTTGTATTTGATAAAACAGGTTTTGTACAACTTGTTAAACTAAAATTATTCATATTTCTATAGTAATACGTAAACTCATTTGAAGATTTATTTACGCTGATTTGACCTAAATGGAAAAGATTAAATTCCGGTTGCCAGTCCGTTTGATAGTAAATACTTGCGGTGACGGATCCACTATTATTTATACTGTTGCCACAGTTTCTGAACACGTCTGTCGTTTTTGTTCCGACACTATCGGCTTTAACTCTGATTGTAGCATAGCAAGAATTACCTGCTGTTAAATCATTTGTCCCACAGTTGTCATTAATCAATTGAAAATCAGTTGTATTCGTGAGGCTCACAGCTGAGCATAAAACAGCGTCAATTACGCCAGTATTAGTCACATAAATTTGTAGATCCGTAGGTTCATTAAAATAAATTCCTGTACTCGTTTGATCTATTTCGATTCGAGCGGCATCTTGAATTTTTTCATATTTTAAATTAAGTACTGTCGTTTTAGGTAATCCATTAAATTCACAAGTTCGACTTAATGTAGCTTCGTGCACACCTAAATTGATCATTGTTGGTCGCACGTACACATCGCATCCATTAC
>CAZXZW010000089.1:0-9214 GCA_964645745.1 uncultured Bdellovibrio sp. | reverse complement strand
GGAATATGAACGCTGTAATCAATCGGCACGATCTGTCCGTTGAACTCTACATTTTGTGGAGGTGGACTGAACCACGGATTTGAGGCCTCGAATTGCCCCTGTTTTAACTCATAACCCGGCCCCTGATCAGGCACAAATAAAGGGGAACCAAACAAAGTCCAACGTAAATTTTGCAGAGATGAAAGCGACGAGTTGAACTCTTGATTATCCAAGAAAATACCCACTAAACCTTGCGCACTTGGATCAATCGAATTCCAACGAAATTGCGGTTGAAAAAAGCCCAAATCCCACGCCTCTTCAAGCTGAGACCAAGCATGAAGACGTCTTCCGTAAGAAATATTAACATTTTCACTCTCTTGAAAAAAATAAATTTCACGCGCATTGGTGTAGCTTAAAACGGGCTTTCCAACCGCATACTTAGCTTCTAGATCGATATTAAAAATAGAAATCTGCTTAGAGGTATTTTTAGGTGTACGAATAGATGCCCCGATAAATGAAAAAGACTTATCTTGAGTGGTTCCATAATCCGGGCTAATGAAGTTCAAACTTTCAACGCTTAATTGAGTCGATACTTCGGCCTGAGCTATCGAAGATAGTCCGAAAAAGATCATTATGGCTAAAAAACGACAGTAAAGCTTTAACTCCATAGTCCCAACTAACTTCAATCTTTGTACCTCTGATTACGCCTATAGCTTCCCTCATATCGAATATAGCTGAAAAACCTTCTAAGTTATGGACATATGACAGTTTTTGTAAAAAAATAGAGTCTATGAAAGTATTGGTGATTCGATTTTCTAGTATTGGGGATGTGACTCA
The DNA here is from genome assembly GCA_964645745.1 of uncultured Bdellovibrio sp. Taxonomy (GTDB): domain Bacteria; phylum Bdellovibrionota; class Bdellovibrionia; order Bdellovibrionales; family Bdellovibrionaceae; genus Pseudobdellovibrio. The sequence goes on along the minus strand of CAZXZW010000089.1, from coordinate 8,398 downwards.
GGCGCTGAGTATTCCTTCGCATATTCGAAGTCGTTACCCTGAGGCTGAAATTCACTTTCTCACGAAAAGTATGTTCACAGAGTTAATGAACACGAATCCTCACCTTAAAAAAGTTTGGACCATTAAATCAGGCGATTCATTATTAAAAATGGTGTCGCAGTTGAATCAAGAAAATTTTGATTACCTTTACGATGCTCATAATAATCTGCGTTCGAACTTGTTTTACTTCTTAGTTAAAGCCAAACACAAATTACAAAAGCCGATGGAGAGATTCAAACGTTTTCTTTTGCTCAGATTTAAAGTTAATAAATTTGAAATGCCGTTTTCAGGACAACGCGATCTTTTAAAACCACTGACTGAATGGGATATTCCATTTAGTTTGCCATCGGGCCCGCAAAGTTTTCTTAAAAATGAAACACTCAGTTCCGCTCAAAATGTCTTGAATCAAAATCAAGTTCACGGATCTTTTGTGGCGGTAGCGCCATCGGCTGCGCATTTATTTAAACGTTGGCCGATTGATAAATGGAAAGAGCTTTTCGCACTTTGCCAGAATACACAATTCGTTGTGCTAGCTGGGCCTACGGATCACTTCACTTTAGAATTCGATATATTTCCTAATGTAAAAAACTTAACAGGAAAAACATCTTTACTTGAGTCAGCAGCGATTATTCAGCTAGCTGATAAAGTCATTTCTAATGATACAGGTCTTCTGCATTTTTCAGAACAGCTCGATAAAAAAACCATCGCTTTAATGGGAGCTGCTCCCTTTGGATTCCCATCAAAACCACGTACCGTGATTATCAAAAAAGATTTACCTTGCTGGCCTTGCAGCAAACATGGACAAGGTCCTTGCGTAAATCCTGAATTCCACCGTTGCATGAATGACATCACAGCCCATGAAGTGAAACAGAAACTAGAACAACTATGATTTACATCTACCGTATTATTTATTTCTTCCTCAAGACTATTTTACAAATTCTAAGCCCCTTCTTTTCAGCTAAAACAAAACAGTGGATGGCTTTGCGTTCGAGTGAAGACTATGCTTCGTTCACACAAAAAGGATCCATTTGGTTTCACGCATCCAGCGGAGAAGTTGAGTATTGTAAATCCGTCATCATCGAATTAAGAAAAGCTTCGCCAGGTACTCCGATTATCTTATCTTACTCTTCTCCGTCCGCTGAAAAGTTATTATTCAATATCAAAACTCAAGTGGATTTAGTCTTCCCTATTCCGTGGGATAGCCCATCGGCTATGGAAAATGTCATCGAGCATTTGCAGCCTAAAATGGTGGTTTTCTCGCGTACAGATTTCTGGCCCGAATTTATTCATCAATTAAAATCCCACAAAGTTAAAACAGCAGCGATCTCTATGTTCCCTCAGCTTAACTTCTTCAGTCGCCTTACTTACAATTGGTTGATTAAAGATTTCTCTCTGATCACGACAGTCAGTTTACAAAAATCTGCAAATCTTTCGGATATTTTAAATCGTGAAATTTTAACTTTCGCCGATACGCGCTTTGATCAAGTTTTCAATCGCTTAAATAGTCCATCGCGCGTCCACTTCCCAGAAACCAGTAAAAAAAATAAAATCGTTTTCGCATCAACTTGGCCTGAGGATGAAAACTATATCCTTCCCTGTATACCGGAAATTTTAAAACTGAATTACCAAATTATAATCTGCCCTCATGAAGTCAAACATGCAGATTCGATTTCAGAACAACTCAAAAACTATAAAGTGCTTCGCTTATCAAGCGTAGGCGATACGCAAAATATGCCTGGCGATTTTGAAATCTTATTAGTCGATAAAGTAGGCTTTCTGGCTGACATCTACCGCTTCACGAATATTGCCTTCGTAGGAGGCTCTTTCAAAAAGAAAATCCATTCAGTGATGGAACCCCTTTGCTCGAAAAATGTAGTTTTTTTCGGACCGTATTTTAATAACAATCCTGAAGCAGTTGAAACTGAAAAAATCGGTCTCACATTCAAAGTTCGCAATTCCCAAGAGATCGTTGATTTCATTCGCTCGCAACGAGCTGACCAACTGCAAAAAAATAGAGAATTTACTCAAGTTTTTGCTGAAAAACACAGGGGATCATCTATACTTGTCTCCCAGGCAATATTAGACAAAATCAACTGAACATAGGGACTTTTATGAGCCAACAAAACTTACCTAATTTTACTGCTCTTCGTGATAAACCTCAAAAACACACATTTAAAAAAGGCGACGTTCTAGTTTTATTCGGCGAACTGTTCAATCGCGGCTACGCTAACGGCTTGGTGGAAGAAGCTGAAAAAAATGGGTTAACAGTTGTTCGCGCAACTGTGGGTCGTCGTGATGAAAACGGAGATCTTCGTGCGTTAACTGCCGAAGAAACTGAAAACATTCCAAAGCCTTTCATCAATGTTCCCTTAGAAGCTGGTTTTGATTTAGAAAAAAATGCCGAAGGCAAAACGCCAAATGATTACCTTAAAGGTTTTAAATTAAGCGCATGGCACGAAGCTGTTATTCCACAAACAGCTATTGATGAGGCTCGCACCTCAGCTCGTAAACGCTTCAAAGCGAATACAGAAAAATTCCTTAAAGAATTAGAAACGATCATTGCAGACAATATCAAAAATGGCTGTCATGTTCATTTTGCTCACTTAATGGCTGGTGGAGTTCCTCGCACTAAAATCGTTATGCCTTTAATGAATCGTGTTTTCAAAGGCACGGAAGATCGCTATTTATCTTCAGAAGAATTCTTGAACAGCTCGACTGGTCAATTCATGTTGCAAAATTTCTTAGAAGTCACTTCTGAGACCTTCAACACTTTAGTGGACTCATCAACTGACTTAAGAAAAAAAATCGAATCAAATAAAGGCTCCGTAAGTTATGTAGCTTATGGCTACCATGGAACTGAAATTGTGATCGGAAATGATTACCGTTGGCAATCATATGCTCCGTACATTCAAGGTTGGGCGAAAGTTCACTTGGAAGATTTCTCTAAGAAATGGTCAAAACAAGGTGTAAGAACTTGTGTCTACAACTGCCCTGAGATTTTAACAAACTCGAGTTCAATTTTCAAAGGCGTTGAAATTCCACTTTACAATTTATTACGTGCTTTAGAAAAAGAAATTCCAAATCACGCTGTAACTAAAAAATTACGTGCAGATTGTTTAGAAGTTTTAAAAACTCCAGACGATTTAAATACCATGTTCAAAGCAATCGATAACTACATGGCGTATTCAGAAAAAGTAGGAACTAGCAAATTTGAGAACTGGCCCCAACAATCTCAAAAAGATCAGTTAGAAAAAACTTTGAATTTATCTGATGAAGTGATCAACTTCCATAAGGATGAAAAAGTCATGATGGCTCCGGTCTTAAGCGAAGTGATTTTCAATTCATGCGGTTACATCATGCTACACGACGGATTCAATCCGAAATTCCCAGTAGCCTGGATTGGCCACGACATCGTCGCTAAATGTGTTGAGTAAAGACAAAAAAAAGCCCATTGCAAAATGGGCTTTTTTTATATTCAAATCTTGAATCAAATAAAGAAAGGGCTAATAAAAGCCCTTTTTTCATATTCATTAAATAAACAAAATAGTAAAAACTATTTAGTTTCTCTGTGAACAGTGTGTTTTTTCAAATTAGGATTGTATTTCTTTTTCTCTAAACGACCTGGTGTTTTAGTTTTGTTTTTAGTCGTTGTGTAACGAGAAACTGGTTTACCAGCAGCTTTTGCTTCTGTGCATTCTAAAGTGATGATGATGCGACCTGATTTTTTTGCCATAAAATAACTCCAAATAATGTATACAAAAATCTATTAATAAGCTGTCTATATAAGAAGATTTACATCACTACGTCAATCATTTATAGTTTAAAAGTCCAATTTTTAGCTTAATGGAGGCTCCTTGAACTCAAAGTACGGTCTTTCACTCCTCATTTCGAACTTATTTGTTCTTTTTATAAGCCAATCTGTTTATGCTCAGCTTTTAAACGGAAATAACTTAGCCCCCGTCCAAACCCAAGCCATCGTGGACCAAATCCAGCCCGGATCGATCCTGATTATTGGAGAAATGCATGGCTTAGCCCCGGTTCAAGCCCAGCAAATCGAAATCTTGAATGCTATCCGCGCCAAAGGCCTTAAACTGGCTGTAGGCTTCGAATTTTTCAATTACACAGACCAAAAAGCTATCGATGACTACCGTGCCGGCCAAACCACTCAGGATGACTTCCTTAAAGCCATTAACTGGGGTGGTTTTAACTTTGATTTCTACAAGTCTCAGTTACTTTTCCCCGACATCTCATTAGGTGAAACTTCATTGGGTTTAAACGTTCCTAGCTTTGTCACCAAACAGCTTTCTAAGGGCGGATATGATTCGCTTACGCCTGAACAAAAAAGCTTACTTCCGGCTGATTTCACGCTAGGAAACCAAGGCTACAAAGATCGTTTCGCGGCCGTCATGGGAGGCCACATGCCCGCAGATAAATTGGATCTGTATTTCGCGGCCCAAAGCGCTTGGGACGACACAATTTCTATGAATGCGGCGAACTACATTGAACAACATCCTGGGGATGTTTTCGTGATCATTATCGGAGAATTTCATGTGGCTTACGGCGGAGGAACTCCGGATCGTTTAAATCAGCGTTTACTAGCTAAAGGGATTCAACCTCATATCACAACAATTTCCCAATTGTACGTCGAAGGTTTAACAGCTGATGAGATCACAAAGGAAGTCACTCCGTCTCCGTTGTACGGAAAACGCAGTGACTTTATCTGGTTGTCGGCACCGGTTACAACGCCTTAGTTTTTATTGGTGCTTTCGAAAATTTTATCAGCGGATTTAGCAATAAATCCTTGGTAGAATTTGCCATCAGTCATTTTATAACGTTTCGCAAATTCATAGTAACAAGCTGGGATTTTATGTTCCCCGTCTTGGAATTTTACGCCGATTGTATTCGCCATTGTTGAGCTTTGTTCTAACAATTCTTGCGGTGTTCCTTTGATGGCGCCACCTGAAGTATTTAACTTGTAACCAAGGCCTGTGATGAACGTATTGATATCAGAAACTTCTTTGAAACCTTTCAATTCATTCACACTAACTGTGAAGTGGTTTGGGCGATGTCCCCAAGCGTAAACCCATGAAGCGTATTCGCTTTCCTCTGCTAATTTATTGTAAATTTCATAACTAACATCCCAAGTTTTTCCGCCATAGACGAATTGCTCTTCGTTGATCTTTGAAGTTGGAATTTGCTCTGCAATTTTGTTCAAAGTTTCTTGCACAAAGGGGCTCATTTTTTCTAATTCTAATTCAGAAATAAAGATCTTGGGCATGATTGGATTTTGTTTATTCTCAAAGTGTTTAGCGTAAAGTTTTTTCTCTTTGAAGAAGTATTCTCCACACTCAGTATAACCATATTTCACGAAATGCTGAGCTAATGACTTAATTCCCAATTTGGGGTGATTAAACGTTCTTAAAGCAATGTGATCGTTATGAACGGTTTCACCTTTGCTAACAAAAGCCGCGTGAATCTCTTTGGCCTGAGGATTCATAGCGCAGTAATCGTTCCACATTAATTCTAGGTAGTTTTTTAAAGCATTTTCATTGTTATTTTGAGCAGTCATAAAGCCTCTTTTGAATTATTTGAGTGACAGGGTTAAAATTTACTTACCAAGCGAAATTTAATCAAGATTTAATTGACCACTAGAGCAGTTTTTCTATAGTTTGACTCAGTGAAAAAACTAAATAAAAATATCTACCAGCGTCCCTTCGTTTGCTCTGTTTTAAGCTCTGTTCTAACTTGCGTCTTGTCATGGGTTTGCCCGAGCACAGCCTCAGCTCAGGGAACATCTACAACAAACCTAACTTCAAAAACTTCAACTCCATCAGAGCCTCAAGGTTTTTCATTAAAAATGCTTTATTCTGGTTACAATGCCAATAGCACGGATTCCCAAATTGATGATGGAACGACCGCTGATTCAAATACTAGCTTTGAAGCGCAATATCTTCTTCAATCAACGGATGGCGGATCGAATAAAAAAGTTCATTTTATTTTTGGTTTATATCCAGAAGAAAACTCAAGCTACGTTGCCGCACCAGAATTATATTACTCAAATATTATCCCGTTAAAAAGTTACAACGCTTCAGCCGAATACACGATTGGCCGTCGTCAAACTGTTAAAAATAAATTAGATGATGTTTTCAACTTAGGTGTTGTGAATGCTTACTTCACGCAAGATCGTATTAACTACACAGCACAAGGTTTAACTGGACTTCATGGTAAAGTTGGCAATGAGTATTTCTCATTCGGCGCGAACTTCTACCCGATCTTTATTCCAAATCAAGGCCCCGCTAACGTTGAAAAAAATGGAAAACTAGTCGGAGTTAATCGCTGGGCTCAAAGTACGCCGCAAACTTTTATCTACAAAGATAAAGAAAACAATATCGACTATAGCATCTCAGATTATAATCTATATGATATTATGTCTCACTCTGGTTACTCTTTATCTCTTCAAACAGGTGATTTAGAAAAAACTAAAGCTGAATTCAACGTAACGTATTCAGATACACCAATAAATGACGTTGTCATCAGTCGTACTATTATCGCTGACTTAAACTTAAACGGTTCGGTTGAAATTTTCCCAGTCGTTCGCAATTCAAAAAAAGTAACTTCTGATTTTAAGTTTAAATATAATAACGCCACATTCTTTACTTCTTACCTAATGGATACTCCTGAAAATAATTTGGAAAACGATGATCACGCTGTTCAAGTGTTCGAACCTATCTCTGGCTACGGAGCTGGCGTTCAATTCGACATGAGTGAATTTGTTCATCGCGGCTTCAGCATCGGAGCTTCTTACGGAAAATTCTTTGGCGGAGAAATTAAAGATATCAACAGCGACGGCGAGGAAAACACCTTCTCATTATCTAACAACCGCTTGCTTTATCAAAGTCCATTCAAATTATCGGCAGATCTGGAAGGCTTCCAAATGCTTTCTCATTCTGTATTCTTTAATGCTAGCTGGACCTACGACAGCAATCAAAATGGAAGCTTACTTTCTTTATCGGCTCACCATGAGCCGCTTCAAAACTTAAATGTCAGTCTTGGCGTAGATCTTATTGGCGTCATAGACGATAAAGACACTGACGAAAGCAAAAAAGCTTTCTTAAGTAAACACAGCGCTGATGACCGCATTACAGGAGCTATTCAATATGCTTTCTAATTTAAAACTTTCTCAATTATCATTATGTATCGCACTCGCCGTTTCTTCATGCGGACTTAAAGTCGGCGAAACAGCTAAAGACGATAGCGCAGTTGAAATTAAGTCCGTTGCTTGTCTAGACGCTTCAACGGATAGTTTAAAACGTGTTTTCAAAGCGGAAGCTCTTGATGCTGAAGTCGCTCCAGCTTTGAATTGTTTATCGACAACCATTCTAACTTTTACAACGAACATAAAAGGCGCACACAAAGATTATTTCACTACGCAGGAATTAGTTTACTTCTTGAATAGAAACATCATCACGAAGGGTTCTAAAATTCCTGATTCATTAGCTAATGAAATTATGAAGATTAAGGTTTCTCTTTTAGGTGGAAATAAGGACCAGTTTACCAAAGCAGAGCTTAATCAATTACGTCGCATTATAGACCAAATTACTCCGGATGCAGTTCGCTTGAATAAGCATATGGCTGTTATTGTCAAAAAATGGAACTATTCACAATTATCAAGAACTGAAAAAGAAAAAAAATTCAATGAAGCTCATGTAGCTTTGACGGCCTTTACGGATAAGTTATTTTCTTACTTTAGTAAAGAGGCCACAGAATACGATATTAATTCAGGTATCGATTTAATTAAAGAATTCATGGCTTATAGTGATACTACGCCAGAGCATATTAAAGATGTTGAAACCTACCGAGCTATCGCCGTTGCGGTTAAGACAAATTTAATCGGAGAAAAAAGTCCTCAGATTAAAAATATAGACTGGCCGGTTGTGTCGAAAGCTTTAAGCTCTACCTTGTTTCTGATCCAACGAAGCGCTTACTTCATGAAAGTAGATGCTCCTGATTACGAATTCTCTACTCATAACAAAGTTTCTCGTTATGGATTAATAGCTCAAGATATCGCAGAGGACGTTTTCGAAGTTTTAAACATGCAAGGTGACCGCGTCGTTACGCATGAAGAAATCGCTGAAACATTTAATGTGGTTTTTGCAGCCTTTGATATGAATGTTAAAATCTCTACGTCGATGATGAAAGACATTTCATTATTGAAAAATGCGATTATCGATGTCGACGACTTAAATGACGTTAATGCTTGGAACAAAAATGACTTCAAACTTTTAGCGCTAAAACTAAATACTTTATTACGCGAAGTGGGAATGGTCTTAACGACGATCGACCAAATGGATCAGGATCC
>CAZXZW010000088.1:0-9585 GCA_964645745.1 uncultured Bdellovibrio sp. | reverse complement strand
AGAAAGGATCACTTTCAATTTTTTTTGCCACCACATCACGCATGATAGGATCTTGCGCCGCCACATGCATCTGATTCATGACGCTCAAGTTAGAACTCTTTTTTAAAAACTTAATATCAGATTCAAAACCAGCCTCGGTCGGCTGAGTAAGACCAATAAAAAAATGTACGACTAAATTTAAAAGCACTAACATAAAAGCTGGAGCGAAAAACCAGCGTTTAATACCTTCATCTGTTAAATCCTCTTTTTTTAAAAAAATATTTCCCGGTAAAATCATTTTGTTTTCCCGATATATTCTAACAGTTTATCTTTTAATTTTTGAGGTGATACGGCTTGAACTTCGTCCGAAGCCACATTGCGGCTTTCAACGGCCCCGCACAGATCGGTTTTTATTCCTTGGCCACAGGCATACTTTAAGTACTCTTCTTTATTCAAGCCGCTATCGACTTTTTTCTGACCAATATAGAACTTCACGAAATAAGCTAAAGAGACATCCTTTGATTCGCTCTCGGCGTGAGATCCGATCTTCATGCTCTTAAATACTTCATCTGCTTCGGTCAAGGCACAATCATCTGAAGTCAGGTTTAAAATATTTAAAGCTAAAGCTGTCTTTAAACGTTCTTCTTGGTTTTGATTTTCAATAGCAATACATTTTTTAGACTCAGGTAAACCCTGTGCCGCCACTTGAATTTTATTTAAAACCACTTCATGAGATTGTAAAATCGAAAATACAAAAACAAACGACACAAAACACATCAAAGCCGAAACGCTGGCTGATAAGTATTTTTTGTCCGTGTCATAAATGACAAAAGCCGTCACGGGACGAGTCTCATCCACAGTCGCAAGACTTTCCTCAACCGGGAACAAGCTTAGCACATCACATTCACCGAAACGATCATAAAAAGTACGATGTTTATTGTGATAAATAATAGCTAAGAATGGTAAACCTAAACACGCAATCGATAAGACGAAACCAATTTGTCTAAACCAAATTTGGAAAAATAAATTTGAAGGCTTTTGTTCAAACGACATATAAAGTTTTAAAAACATTTGCCCTGGAGTCGCGCGATTAAAATAGATAAAGGCCGATTGCAAACCTGTAAAAAGCAGAATCGCAAACACTGCCAATTGAATTAATAAAATATTCGACTGGGCACCAGAAAAACGTGACATCCAATGGACCGAATCTTTAAAAAACATAACTATAAAAAAGGCGACCACCGGAGAAAGAATAAAGTAATCGAGCATGGCCGAAAAGAATCTAGAAAAAGCCGGCGCGTAATTGATTTTATTTACGTTTTGAGATTTTTGATCTTCGCTTATATTTAAATATACCATGACCTCTTATCGGCTCATTCTGATATTATATAAGTCCAGTCGAGGTCGGGATTCCTTCTTATTCAATAAAAAAACCCATCTTCATTAGATGGGTTTTTAATTCGAAATTTAGAAATAATTTTAAAAATTATTTGCTCAAAGCTTGATTGATCATCGCTTCAGCCGAGAAATAATCAGTCGCTTCAAACACGATACGTTGTGCTAACTCAGTCACTTGCGATTGGTTTAATTCAGAAGATAAACACTCATCTTCAGCTAATAACCCCTTCATTGATACGTAACGAATTTTAACAGGCATGTGAGACGATCTTAACTCTTCCATCTCTTCTAAAGTTTGCGCTGAAGCTTCACAAGCTTTTGGTGCTAATAAACTTAACTTTTCTTCTTCAGTTTCAACATAGAAATTTAAAATTTGTCCAACTGGGAAAAACTTCAAAGAGATAATTTGACGTGCTAAATTCGCCGCGTCACCCTCTTTTAAATACTGCGCCACACAAGCATCTGTCGCTACTAAAGCTTTGATGGTTGTGAATTTAGGCTTAGCCATCATGCTCGACTCTTTGATGGATTCGATTCTTTCAACTGTATCTGCAGACACCTTACAAACCGATGCTGATGCAGAAAAACCGACTAACAATAACGCTGATACAACGATACTTTTCATATAAAACTCCCCGTTTTAATTATTAACAATAGGAGAGTTCTATATCATTTAGACTGTATTTTAAACTGTTAGTATTTTTGACAGGAAATTATTACAAGATTACTTAACGATGAACTCGACCACTTTACCATCTTCGTTACGAACGATATGGAAAGATCCAGCCAACAAGCCTGACTTGTCGTACAAGTCGATCACTTCGGTTTTGCTATCCGTTTGGCTTTTCTTGTAAGACGTATAATCTTTGATTTGATGACCAAACTTAGACATGAATTGATCCGCTGAAAACGAAATGCCGTTCATTGATTTTTGAAGAGAAATTTTTTGGATTTGGCCTGATTCAGAACTGATATCGTACTGACCCATGAAAAATTCATAAGCTAATTGATCTTGCCAGTTGGGTTTAACCGAAGCTTGAATTTTATCTTTGTTAGTCGCCAAGTCTGCCGCAACTTTGTGTTCCCATTTAATTTGACCAGCATTATTTCTTTCGGAAAAAGCAGCCACTTCACGACCTGAATTATCTAGTTTAGAGATAAAGAAATGATGAGTAAGGAAGGCTGTAGCGACGATCACGACTAATGATAAAATTATTTTCATACTCTAAGTATGACACAGCGACGCAGTAACATAAAATAAAAAACGAGCATCACAATGTTTTTTTATTCATCGCAACACTCGTTCAATTTATAAAATCTATTTCAATACCTAAGTCTTAGATTAGACTGCGATTAAGCAGCAACTAATTTACGACGTCGAGCCTGGGAGGGGTCGATGTGAAACTGTTTTACTTTACGATACAAAGTAGCTCGGCCGATACCTAAAGCTTTAGCAGCCTCGGTTAAATTGCCTTTATATTGATGGATAGCAGCTTCAATTGCTTTAGCTTCCATATCTTCCATCTTTTGCACTTTTTCTGTCTGCTGTTGGAATGGAAAATTCACCACATTATTTTGTAATGTTTGAGTTGGTTGTAATGGCTGATGTCCTGTCGATAAAGACGGAACTCCATTAACTAACTGTGAACGAAAGAATGGATTGTCCATGCCTTCTTTCCATTGCGCGCCTGAATAAGTGAAGAAGTTAACGTCTTGCCCGTCGCAAGATTGTTTTACTTTTTCTACCATTTCAGGATTTTCTGAGACGATGTACACAAATGATCTAGCCATTAGGTCTCCTCCTGTTCGCGGTTCCCGAACTGTTAAAATGAATCAAATGACTCACAATGAATGTATCGGTAAGAAACAGAAAACCTTGAGGGGTGACTCAAAAAAAAACTATTTATTTGCATATTCTAGACGTAAGACAGGAAAAAGATGCATATTGCCCCTATCTGAGACACCTAAAGCGTCTCAGTATGAAACATGCAATGAGACACCGGATTGATCGTTTTGAACGATCGGCATCCATTGATACTGAATAGAAGATGAATGACTATTAACTGAGTATGCGGATTTATCATAGTAAGTGGCGCGTGCCACAAAATATCCCAAGAAAGCCCCGGCCACAGTGTCTGACAACCAATGAGCATCATCATATAATCTAGAAATTCCCACAAACGTTGCAATCGGATATGCAATCGCTGCCGCTTCCCAGCCGTAAGCGTACATCAAATGTGTCGCCGTCATGAATGTGATCGCCGTATGTCCTGAGGGAAATGATTGATGACTATTACTGTTACCGGGACGATTCCGACCGAACGCCGTTTTCATCGCGTAAATCGAAATACCACCATAAACAAAACCACGGATGTGGGATTGATAATTCGTTTCGTTCGGATCCCACAAATATTGACCACCGATAATCAACGCTGAAGCCGCCCCGGTTCCGATTAAATCCCCGATGTGCGCATCGTTCTCAGTCATCTTAGAACTTTTGCGCCACTCGGCTCGCGTGTAATCATCTTGATTGCGAACGGCCAAAGTAAACAACGTCCCCGTCAAAAACGTAATCCCTGAATGAAGATCCGTACTTCTTTCTAGAACAGGATAAATATGTTTATCAGAAAAAGAATATTCATCGGCATGAACCGCTGACGTCGACATAACTAGGCTTAAAAATAAAAAACGCAACATATCTCTATGCTGCGTTCTTTTATTGTCGATATCAAGTCTTACTTAATTATCTTCTGCCTGATTTGATTTTCAATTGTAATTTAGAGATTAAGTGAACGGCCATTTTCTCTTGAACGCGGCACATTTTTAATTCGTCTTTACGGTATGAACGTTGAGACGGAGTTAATGTTCCCGTTTCTAATTCCATTTCGTAATCCATCTTGTTAGCACGGATGCCTTCAAGCTCTTTAGTTTGTTGTTTAAATAATTTAGTTACTCCTGATAAAGGAGCGACTTCAATCCATTCCTCTTTTTGACGGTACCAAGAAACCATACGCAAGAAACGCGCTTTATTCTTAGCTAATGTAAAACGCGGGAATTCAGTGTCTGGTAAGTCTAAGATATTTTCTACAGCGTCGAAGTTAAATTCTTCTTCTTCTTCGTTGTATGTACCTGGAGCTTGATTCGTTTCTAAAGCCTGTAACGCAAATTCGTCGTTATCATCACCAAAACGGTCCATAGGAGCTGATTTTTCGTCTAAGCCAAAATCATCAGCATCATCAGCGTCTAAATCATCGATTTGCTTAGCTGTTTTCTTTTTGATATCTAAATTTTTATCGTCAGCAGGCATTCCTGCTATCCCATGGATAGATGGTGTATTTGGCATTGTGTTCCCCCGTAGTAAACCCGTTTAAAACCCCGTAATGGATAACGTATACACGAAAGAACGCTATGTCGCAATATGTCAAATGCAAGTACGGTGTTTTTTACAATCCCCAGCGAGATGCTGGAGAATCAATAGGTTGCGATTTCCACATTTTCACACGGTTCAAAGCCCCTGGGCCCCAGATTACATCAAACATGGTACATTGAGCCGGATTTTCACAAACTGCATTAGCCACCTTTTCCGGGTAACTATTTGAAGCATCCATATCACGGTACGATTCATAGATTTCCTCTAAGAATGTTCCTTGATTAACTTCAGCATCGTTCACTAACGGAATCAATTGATTCGCTAAAGCTGTAAAACCACGATCAATCTGAGCCGTGCTTAAAGCCATAATCGTCGACGACGTAGGATCGCAAGGTTTCGATACGCAGTAATAGCTAGCCGTATCCACTGTGTCTTGACGCTCTAATAAGTTAATTTTCAATTGCTGCTCTAACATTTTAAACTGAGCTAATTTACTTGGGAACTGATTTAATCCCCAACGTTGATTGAAAGTTAAGTTCGCTTCAGGTTTGATATTTTTCAAAAGCGCTGGATTGAAAATAAAATCTTGGAATGTATAAGGGAAACCTTGAATAACAATTCCAGCCATGTCCGCTTTAGCAATAGCATGAACAACAGCGTCAGCACTCATTCCGCCCGCAGACGCCACGGTCTTTAACAGGGCCGCTTGAGACTGAAGTAAACGAGTATCACGACTATTTGTTGAGTGATTGTCATAATCAGCGCCTGAAGTATTACATGGCGTGTATCCACAGATCATGGCTGCGATAGCTGTTGTCTTAATACGGTATTCGATCGCCTCTTTAACAGTTTGAATTTCACGAGAAATTTTAACTTCTTCGAAGTCCACTAAGCCTAAGCCCGATAAAACCCAAACTTGAAATAAGTCTTCGCCTAAATCTTTTCTTTTCGCGAACTGCTCATCCGAGTACCCCGGCATATTTTTCGCCGGAATTAACTTCCACGCGCCATCTTGGTAAACCGGCCATCTCCATGAACCAAATAAGTTTTTAACCGCTGGCTCCCAAATAAAATAGCTTGAGTAAATACTTTCCGCCGAAGGTTCATTACCCCATAAAGATCTCATACCTGCATTCTTAGCATCAATCTTATGGATCGTTTGCGCATGACCCGATTTTTCACGGATGATCATATAAATAGATCCCGGGTGAACGTAAGTTGGATTGATTTGCGTGGGATATAAATCCGTGAATACCGATTGCGTGTAAGCATTATCGAATAAATATCTCATCGCTTGCTTGAATCGCTCGTCTTTTCTCCAGTCGGGATCACTTGGTAATTTATCCCAATTACTTGAGCTTGAGAAATGACCAAATAATTTTCCAGAACCACTTAATGTATTAGCTACGGGAAGTTTCTTATCGTGAGCGTAAGCCCAACGGAATAATAAAGCCACGTCAGCACAGTCTGCCAATAAAGCCGTACCTTTATTAAACTCAGTCGTCACCGTTGTTTCAAACCAAGTTTGGTAGTCTTTTTCGTCTTGAGCGGTCCACGTATTTTTAATCGCCGTCCAAAGTGGTTTTGCTGCTGGAGGTGGCGGTGGAGGTGGAGCCATTGGAGTATCGAAATCTTTTAAGAAAGAGTTCGTCATATCCTTTAATCCTACCGAATACTTCATAGCTTCGGTCATGATATTGGGATCATTAGCAAAACTAATTTTTTTGAAAATCACATACTGAGAAATTTGATCCGGTTTATCGCGAAGACTTAAATCTTCTTCGATCACCGTGTACTTCACTTTTCCGCCGTCAGTGGGCTCTTGAATAAGATGATGAGTGAATAAGGCCTGAGCCTGTAATGAGAAAAATAAAGATAAACCTAATAGAGCTGAAAATGATTTCATAGCTTGAATCCTTTAAGTGAGCTTTTGGGGCGACACTAAGGGAAAAGCTTTAATGTGAATATAAAAAAATGGGTTTAACCGAAATTCATCGATTAAACCCACATTTATTTAGATTTGAGAGCGGCTCACCGACTAAATTTTATAGGGACGGTATTCCATGTTTAAATCTTTAGCTACCGGCTCATAACAAACGTATCCGTTATAAACGTTTAAACCTTTTAATAATGGTTTAGATTTAGCTACGGCATCTTCAACACCCATAGCAGCGATCATAGACGCGTATTTCAATGTTACGTTCGTTAAAGCGTAAGTTGAAGTACGAGGTACAACGCCTGGCATGTTCGGTACACAGTAATGGATTACGCCATCCACTTCATATGTTGGTTCTGTGTGAGAAGTTGGACGACAAGTTTCGATACAACCACCTTGGTCAACCGCAACGTCTACAACAACTGAACCTTTAGTCATTTGAGAAATCATATCTTTAGAAACTAAAGTGGGCGCTTTGTGACCTGTAATCAATACGCCACCGATAACTAAATCAGATTGAATAACCGCTTCTTCGATATTTTTCGCATTCGAGTAAAGAGTTTGGCAACGACCTTGGAAAATATCATCAAGGTATTCTAAACGAGCTGTGCTCACATCTAAAATAGTTACTTGTGCGCCTAAACCTACGGCCATTTTAGCGGCGTTCGGTCCAACTACACCACCACCGATGATCGTTACTTTACCTGGCATAACTCCTGTTACACCACCAAGTAAAATACCTTTACCAGCGTGATCTTTTTGTAAATAGAAAGCTCCGATTTGAGTCGCCATGCGACCCGCTACTTCTGACATCGGAGTTAATAGTGGTAAAGATCCATTATCTAATTGAATTGTTTCGTAAGCGATCGACTTCACTTTTCTTTCAGCTAAAACTTTTGTTAATTTAGGTTCTGCTGCTAAGTGAAGGTATGTGTAAAGAATTTGGTTTTCTTTCATTAAATCATATTCAGCAGGAAGAGGTTCTTTAACTTTCATGATCATATCCGCTTTAGCATAAACATCTTTTTTGCTATCGATGATTTTCGCGCCCGCTTTTTCGTATTGTTCATTTGTGATACCGCTACCAACGCCCGCATCTTTTTCAACGATCAATGTGTGACCTTCTTTTACAAGTTGTTTCACACCCGCTTCAGTCATACCGACACGGTTTTCACTGATTTTAATTTCTTTAGGTACTCCGATAATCATAAATCCTCCTGAGGATATATTTATTTTTTGAACTTTATTTTTATAAAATTTAAGAGCTATGACTCTATTCTGGAACAGACCAATTGGCAAATTTTTTCGCCTCTGACGAGACGTCAGCCCCAAGTTCAACGAACTTGTACGACTGCGGCGAATTGATGATCTTTTTAACGAGCTTATTCATGATGTCGTGGCCAGCCTTATGAAGCACCACGTGCCCCATCAATGGCATTTCTAACGTTACTAAATCGCCTAATGCATCCAGGATCTTATGGCGAACAAATTCGTCTTTAAAACGAAGGCCTTCGGGATTTATGACTTTGTAGTCATCTAAAATAATGCAGTTTTCCATGCCTCCACCTTTGGCGAGACCGGCCGCTTTTAACGCTTCCGCATCTTTCAAGAAACCAAAAGTTCGAGCCGGAGCAATTTCACGCAAGAAAGATTGCTCGGTGATCTCCATGTCTAAATTTTGCTTCCCGATAGCCGCATGAGCGAATTCGATACTTACACCCACACGTAGTCCATGATACGGCAAAACGTAGGCATGCTTATCGCCCTCAGTGTAACTGATCGGCTCTGTGATATAACAATATTTTCGAGGCTGATCTAATTCCACAAGCTCTGTTTTAAAAAGAGCTTCAGTAAATTGCAAAGCGCTTCCATCACAAATCGGAATTTCCGGTCCATCTAGTTCGATGTAAATATTATCCACACGTAGAGCCGACAAAGCCGACACACAGTGTTCAATCGTTGCGACTTTAAAAAGTTCTCCGCCTAATACAGTTTGATAACTGACGGCTTGAACATTTGATGAAGACACTTTTAAAAAAGGACGACCTGGAAGATCGGCACGGATAAAGTAAACCCCAGTGTTAGCCGGAGCTGGACGAAATTTTAAAGTACAAGGCTCACCAGAGTGAATACCAACACCCTTAACTTCGATCGTATTTCTAACTGTTTTTTGGAAAAACATTTTAATTCCTAATTTCTATTTAAAACAAAGTGGTTTGCTTTGAGTACTGAGTTAACACGCGTCCGCGTGGCGTCTTTTGAATAAAACCCTCTTGAATCAAGAACGGTTCGTAAACTTCTTCTAAAGTTTCACGGTCTTCCGCTAACGCTGAAGCCAACGTATCGATACCAACAGGGCCACCATCATATTTTTCTGACATCAGTTTCAAGATACGGCGATCCATATCATCGAGACCATTTTTATCTACGCCGAGTTGATCTAAAGCATAAATGGCGATCTCGTGATCGATGGTTCCATTTCCTTTCACTTCCGCATAGTCACGAACACGTTTTAACAAACGATTCGCCACACGCGGAGTTCCGCGAGCACGCTTCGCTAATTCAGCGGCGCCTTCCGGAGACATTTTCAAATCTAAGATTTGTGCTGAACGCATAACAATCGTTTGTAGATCTTCTTGTTTATAAAACTGAAGACGTTCTTGAATACCGAAACGATCACGGAAAGGATTATCTAGTAACCCAGCACGTGTCGTAGCCCCAATTAAAGTAAATGGAGCTAATTGAAATTTCATCGACATGGCTCCTAAGCCTTCACCTGTTACGATATCAATGTAATAATCTTCCATGGCTGTATATAGATATTCTTCAATTGTGCGGTTTAAACGGTGAATTTCATCGATGAATAAAATCGAATAAGGTTTAAGGCTAGTTAGAATCGCTG
>CAZXZW010000087.1:0-9866 GCA_964645745.1 uncultured Bdellovibrio sp. | reverse complement strand
CGCATCTTTGACTTTCATGGCTAAATAACGTTGATCATTTACATTTGATTCTTTAACCGTTGCATCGATCGCTAAGGTTTGATCTGGTCTGATGTATTTTGTAAAATCATGTTTACGAACATTATCGTAAAGTTCTTCTTCGTTGTAAGCTGGAAAATCCAAAAGAGGTTTCAAGATGCGGCTCGCGTAACGAGAATTTAAATTCGCCGCGTAACAACCTGCCCAGTTCGCTTCAAATAAAACGCCGGCCTGAGTTTTCTCACGTGTTTTTAAACCTAAATCTTTTAATTCTTTTTCTACTAGATCAGATAGACCCATCGGACATGACGCAAAAAAATTTGCCATAAAGACAACCCTTCTTCTTTACAGGTTTTATCTTCCTAGTGATAAAACCCTGAAATGAAAAACGCGAGCCTCTGGCTCGCGTTGTATGTTTTAAAATATCAAAGACGATTAAGTCTCTGTATATTTCGGACCGCCCCCGCCTTCGGGAACTGTCCACTCAATATTATCGTGAGGACACTTAATATCACAAGTCTTACAGTGAATACAATTCGTATAATTAATTTGTAATTCCTTCTTAGTTCCATCGGTTTTAGAAGGTAACATCTCATATACCGCAGCTGGGCAGAATTGTACGCAAGGAGAGTTAAACTTAGGGGCGCAAAGGTCACTACACTTACGAGGATCTTGCAGCTGAAGATGATTCGGAGAATCCTCATCATGCGAAGTCCCGGTTAAGTAAACGCTACCTAACTTATCAAAAAATAACACGCTATCTGGCTTAGGAAGCTTACTTAATTCACTCTCATAGCCATTAGGTCCCCATACCTTCTCAGTCGATTGCGTTTCCTGAGAATCCGTATGCTCAATCTTCATGTTATCGCACAAGCCACGTCCACCCGTTGCCTCCTGTAAACCAATCAATGGCAATGATGTGATCATACCTTTTGATAAAGTTTGATGGAAGTTACGTACACGGTACAATTCATCTTTAACGTAAGACGATTTAATTTTTTTATCGTAAGATGATAATTTAGCCTCAGAGAAGTCTTGCGCCACGATCGCTTCAACAATCGATTGCGCTGCTAACATTCCCGATTTCATCGCTAAATGAATTCCTTTAAGCTTCTGAACATCTACCATGCTGGCCGAATCTCCACAAACCATCCAACCATCACCTTGCAATTTTGGCATAGAATACCAACCACCCGCCGGAAGAGTTTTTCCTCCGTAAGCGATCACTTTTCCACCCTTAATCATATTTTGAATATACGGATGAGTTTTCAATTTTTGTAATTCACGGTGTGGATCTAACATTGGATCTTTAGAATCCAAGTAAGTCACGATACCGATAATGATTTGGTCATTCGGAATCGTATAAATGAAAGTTCCACCGATTGATTTTTTCAAAGGGAAACCTAAAGTGTGAGTCACTTGACCAGGCTTAACAGTTCCCGGAGGCATTTGGATAACTTCCTTCACACCTTCTTCGAACACTTCCGGATTTTTACCTTCACGAAGGTTTAGTTTTTTACTAACTTGCTTGAATAAACTTCCACGAGTTCCTTCCGCAAATACAGTCACTTTCGATTTTAAAATAAGACCCGGTTCAAAATTCGCTTTAGGATTCCCGTTTTTATCACGGCCTTTATCTCCTGTACGAACACCAACAACTTTGTCTCCTTCATATAGAGCTTCTACTGCTGCGAATCCAGGGAAGATATTAATTCCCTTAGCTTCACACTGAGAAGCTAACCAACGATTCATTTTAGAAATAGAAACAATCGATTTTCCCACGTTATGAAACGGAGGAGGAATAATCGGAGATTTTACTGAGCTTTTTTCAGAAAGATAAACAAAGTTATCTTCCACAACTGGAGTTTCAATCGGACAACCTAATTCTTTATAGTTGGGAATAAGCTCTTCTAAAGCTTTCATGTTCAAAACCGCTCCAGATAAACTGTGAGATCCGATTTCTCCACCCTTTTCCACAACCACGATCATTTGCTCTGGAATCGGTTCGCCGGTTTTATTTCCAGCTGCGATTTCCGCATTATGTTTTTCAATCGATGTCGCTAATTGGTAAGCGCAAGATAAACCAGCGGCACCTCCACCTACGATCAAGACATCAACGTCCATCGTATCGCGAGTCACACCTTCAGGTAACTTGTTACAGTTCTCAATAACTTCTTGAACACTTAATTGGGTCACGTGTTGATCACTCACTTAAAAGCCCTCGCTTGTTTCTTCAGTACTGGTCGTCTTTTTGTTTTTTGAAAAATGGCTGTCCGGTAAAAGCTTTAAGTTGCTTTCCTCTGGTCCACCAACATAAGTTCTATTTTTTGCCATTTCAGAATACTCAAAGGCCTCTTTAGGTGCAGGTGTTTGCGCCTGAACCGATACAGAAAAAAAACCTAAGATCATGCTTAAGATGAATGCGGTCGTATTAAAATGTTTCATATCTATATGGTATAGTATTTCATAGGAAAGATGACAACATAAAGTCACCCTATGCCTCTGAAAAGTCTGTGCTTTTGAGTCTTTTTTGGACCTAGATGCGGCGATGATCTCTCATCGGAATTTGAGCTCGAACCTTAGCGTTCTCTTCTTTATCTAGACGCGTATAAATCAACCCTACGCCATCTTTCTTCTGTTCAAAGTTTTGTCCCCATGGACCCACAACCATACTGTGGCCAAAGGTTTCACGCGTGGTCTCAGACTTTACACTAGAATGCGCACCCCACTGAGCCGGCGCGATCACATAACATTGGCTTTCAATGGCACGCGCACGCAATAAGATCTCCCAGTGAACCATGCCCGTCTTAACCAAGAAGGCCGCAGGAACCACAATCGCATCCACATGAGCCAACGCATGCTTATGATAAAGCTCCGAAAAGCGAATATCATAACAAACCGAAGAACCAAACTTGAATTCATCAATATCAAACTGAGTAACTTCCCCGCCATGAGCAAAAACATCAGATTCACGAATGGATTTATCACCAGTCAAAGTGATATCAAACAAATGGATTTTTCTATAAATAATCTTCGCTCCAATTTTCGGAGAAACCAAAACGCTAGCGTTCCAATTTTTTCCGCCATCAAAAATGGTCGAAGTCACATGAAGATGAATATTTGATTCATTACTCAAACGCTCCAGAGCTTTGAACTCGGGCGAATCTAAAACAATCTCAGGCAATTTCTCATCTGATTTAATTCGAAAATAAAGACTGTTCTCAGGGAAGAAAATGATACGGGGACGAGTCGCTTCTGGTTGGGCGCTGGCCTCCAATACCATTTGCGAAATCTGTTTAAGATTGACCTCAACACTGTCGACTGAGGTCATTTGAGCTAGGGCAATATTTAATGTGTTATTCATGATCACTCTGATTCTAAATAATCTGAAAACGATAACAAGGAAATTCTATTCGAGTTCTAAAGCTCCCATAAGAACTTTTTCTTCGCAGACATAAGATCCGGCTTCTAAATTTTTCTTAATATTATTAAGAACTTCTTCACACTTATCATAACCAACGGCAGTACTGACTTCTTTAGCGTCTCCACCCTTAGAATAGACCGTTTTACACTTACCATTCTTCTGGTAGTACAAACGCATCCAACGAAGCTCTTTGCCACGAGTACATTTATAAAAAACTTCTTTTTTAGTTTTTGCGCTAGCGATTGAACGCTCAACATTCTCCGGAGAAAAATGCTCTTCAGCCGTCGAGAAATTCGCCATAAGGTAAACACTTGAAAAAACGATAATAGAAATAAAAAAGCCACTTAGTTTCATATATATTTTCCTTATATATTTATCTTAAGTGGCTTTATTAATTTTTTAAATCTTTGCGAGGTTAAATTGAGCTAACCTCGACTGAATCTCTACTAGTTAATAGGAAGATTATTCCTAGACTAGATCTGCAAAACTCTAAATTAATAATTATTTAGATTTAGCAGCAGACTTTTTAGCAGTCTTTTTCTCTTTAGTCGCTTTAGCAGATTTTTCTACTAATTGAACGTTAGAGTAATCAATGAATCCTTCTTTTTTAAGTAATCCATCTTTTTTATCGTAGTGAGTTTGAACTTTAACGCCTTCAATTTTGATTTTTAAAGCTTTAGCGTTAACTTCAATAACAGTTCCTTTTTTACCTTTGTCTCCGCCAGTAATAACTTGAACTTTGTCGCCTTTTTTAATTTTTAATCTTAACATATATATTCCTTATGCTTTCTTGCTGCTTTTGTTCATTTTACGACGGATACGTGACTTGATATCCATTGCTCTTTGAGAAAGCACTTTATCATCTTGGTTTAAGATAAATTTATCAAATCCACCAGTGTGCTCCATATCACGTAAAGTGCTAGTCGCCATGTATAGACGAACCATAGAGTTTAAAGTCTTACTAAATATACGTTTTCTTTGAACATTCGGCATTGCTGTCGATTTAGTCTTGATATTTGAGTGACTCACTAAATTTTTAACTACTGGTGATTTTCCAGTCAATTCACAACGACTCATACGGTCTCCTTACTAATACTGCACGTAATACTATTTTTTTAAAAAAACAGTAAATTTAACTTCCAAAAGCGAGCTTTCTGATATATTCATTTATTCTTCAATTGGCAAGAGGTTTAAATGGAAAAAGATAACAAGCGCGAAAACAATAAAGAATCAAACCGTAAGTCTGTACGTTCTAAGTATAGAACTGAGTACTCTGGTGACCATGTATTTGATTACAAAGATCCAGCGTCTTTAACTCGTTTTATCAGTGACGGAGCGAAAATCACTCCTGCCCGTATTTCTAAATTGAGCTTAGCTCAACAAAAGAAAGTAGCAGCAGCTGTTAAAAAGGCTCGTACATTAGCATTATTGCCAGATGGCGCTGACGCTTATGATACTTTCGGTAAAGCTGAATTAATCAGCCCAGCACCGTTCGAATACTAATATAATAATAACACCAGTTGTTGTTGTCCCTAAAGGAAGAGCTTCGCTCTTCCTTTTTTATTGCCTAAAAGCCATCCTAGGCTCAAAAGGCGCTATTCTACACGTCCTTTATCAGCTACATACCTAAGCTCATCGTGAAAATACTTCCCGACTCCTTAAAATCGACGTCATGCTGTTCTGAGCACCTGTTTATGCGTCTTTATATTTCGCCCCATACTTGCCGTCTAAAATTCTTATTTTTTAGACGACTTTCTCAGATTTTGGAATCACATACCCCCTAGTCCCATATATTGGTTTATATATTAAAAAGGCCTGAACCCTTAATTGCAATTCACCAAAGACAGAAAGAGGTGCTTATGCAACTAATATCAAATCTGCAAAACAATCTATCGGGAATTTTAAACTCAACACAATCAACCGAACAACTTCAGCAAAATTTAAATCAGTTCGGACTCAATCCGACCAATTGGACTTTGGACTTCAAACAAAAGAATTACGCCGTCATTACAAATACGGATGAAAATGATTTCCAATTCATTGGCAAATTGAATAAGGCAAAAACAAACTGGGAATACATTCAACTATTGAATATTTGAATTCTGAACAAAGTAAAGACTGAGTCTACAAAAAATTCAGTCTCAACAGAATACTGACAGAAAATAAGAGCGAAACTCTATTAGTGTGAACCATCAGACGGTGACTTATAAGATGAAGTTACTGGTACTGCTCACAGCGTAACGAGAACATACTTCTCTGCATGACTTCTTTTTCTGTCATTGTACCTGAAGGATTACCACTCCATTTTAAAACGGTTGGCCGCTGAACATCTTCAGCATTAATTTGATTATGCAATTTCTCCGGCCAAGCATCTGGATACTCGCGAAGGACTGAAGTACGAAAAGCTTTGTACTCTTCGTCTCCAATAATATCTAGTAATACAGTTTTCAAACGGCAGAACGTATAAATTTCAGAGCGACTTAACCAGCCCGCACGATCAGCCAATCCCGCCGGTGGCTTTTCTCCCCACCCAAGTAGAGCTAAAATTTTCACAGCTTCCTTAAGTTGAAATTTAATAACACTAGCTGTTTCCTCGGGAGCACCTTCTGTTACAAAATTTTCATCTTCTATCAACTGAGGTAAACACTTATTATCAAAACGGACAAAAGCCTCTTCCACTTTTTTCAAAGCATTAAAGTAACCTTGGCAAGCCCCTGCGCTATTACCATCTTTACAGAATTTTTTAGTCTCACCGACTTGAGGTAAAATCATTTTTTTAGTTTTCGTGCGAGGAGATTTTAGAAGATAACCACGAACATCTTCAGTGAAGTTAGTAACCTGAATATCACAACCATCTTTCAGCGGTCGCATTTTAAAAATAACCGCGAGAGCAATAATCATCACACCACCTACAAGAATAGGTTTAGGTATTTTACTAAGAACTTCATCAAGACTAGCCATAACTTATTTAATAATTATTTCATGTTTTTTGCAAATAACTGACCTGGATCAAAGTAACGTTAAGCTCATGATTTTCGATATTTCAGAGGAGATTTAATGCTTGAAACACTTCGATAGAGCGATAAAAAATCAATGCCCCTTAATGAGTCTTTTGCCTTGTTCTCTATTTTGTGTGATTTGTATTTTGATTTCTTACTAGAGTCTTAACCAATTTTGTGAAAATTGGTCGGGGCGATAGGATTCGAACCTACGACCCTCTGGTCCCAAACCAGATGCGCTACCAGACTGCGCTACGCCCCGACATCTTTCGATGTGCTAGATTAGTTCTTTCAAGGAATATTAGTCAAGTATTATGAGGGTTTAGACCTAGGAAGCCTTGTTCTTACTCTCTAGTTCCTCACGAAGTGCAACATTTTGCTGTAAAACCAGGGCCAGCTGCTGAGTTAATTCGCGGATCTTATTCTTAAGAACTTCCGTGCGAGTCTCAGTAGCTAAATTAAATGGCACTTCAAATGGCTTAGAAGGCGCTTTAGGCTTTACCTCTGAAGATGAGTTTTGGAACCCTTTAGCACCCTGTGCAGGTTTATCAACGGGCTTAGCCGGCTGTTTCACTAAAGTAGCTTCAAAGTTATTAGGAATATGTAAACTCACGTCAAACTTTTCAACTTTAATAACATTCTTAGCAATCAGATCACGAACCTCACCTACAACTTTAAATACGCCAGAAGCTATATCGGCCGGTGTAGGTTTAATTTCATCATATACAAGTTCAAGTTTTCGTTGTTCTTGATGAGATAGTTTTTGAAGAAACTGTTGATAGTCAGCAGGAGCTAAACTCTTAAGTGCGATTGCCATTTGTAATGATGGAATTGTCGCGACTATATCTAATAGAACACTAGGTTCCCAAGAGATAATTTTAGTAAAGTTAATAGTTTTTTGCTCAATGGCAGAAGCCCACTCGGGAGTTTCAGATTGAATAATTCCCATAATCTGTTCACGTTTTTTCGTGTTACAGGTTTCAAGTACTTTAAGTAACTCGTTGAATCCACCGCTTTTTTTATATCTGTCTACCATTGCCATAATGTGACTTCTCGGCGAGATCCAAATCAATATTTAATTAATTATTTAATCCTTAGAAAAATTCTCAAATCCGTTATTACAGCCTACACCTCGAATATGCATTACAATCTCTCAAAAAACATCTCGTTATGAGACTATTCCAAATAACAGTTCCTTCAAACACCTTCATTCCAATACTAAAACAATTTAGATTTCAACTCTAAAAAACATAAACCAAATGAACGACAATCAACACTTCATCATTAAGTAATTTTCATTTTTTCATTCGAGAAAATTTGAATTTGAATTTGAATTTGAATTTGAATTTGAATTTGAATTTGAATTTGAAAAAATCATCATATGATTCATGTTTACAAGCAGTTTTAATAATAATTCGAAGCAAAAAATCATGAAATCAAATAAAAATCCCTACTGTTTTATGAGTAGGGATTTTTTATTTTTCGAATTTAAGTTGCAGACTGATGAAACTCTAAAAAATTATTTCACACCAGTATAACATTTGTAAGCGACCTTGATTTGAATACCTTCTGATCCACGTTGGAAAATAATTTGAGCATCACCATTCCAAGAATAAGGAATTGAAGTTTGTACACCATTTGCATCAGTAACAACCGGAGCTTCCATAGGTTTACACTTCAACGTTAAAAGACGAGCTGAATCAGCGATTTTCGCAGCGATATTTGAGAAATAAGCTGTGTAATCGTTACTACAAATATTCAAGTTTTGACCTCGCGGCGCAACATTTCCATCAACATCACGAGATGCAGAAGAAGAAACAGCAGCGTACTCAAGACCAATATTCGAATTAATTAAGTAGTTTCCATTCGAACTTCTGATTGGCTGACCATTGTTATCAACAAAAGACTGCTGTTGCTGAGTAGCACAAGCCGCATCTTTCGTAATAATTGAATTAAATTCCCAGTACTTTGCAGGATATTTACTATTCATCATTTGAATTAAGTTAGACGCTTTATCTTTTTCTTCTAAAGCGAATTCATTTTTAATTAAGTACTCACCACTTCTTACATCTTCATTCGAAATAACAATAACATTTAAATTTGAATCAGTTCTTAAAAGAGATCCGACGTTTTTAGAAAGAACTTCATGAGCTGCATAAATGCCGCGCTCGTCACCCGAAGGACAATATTTAGAGTAATTATTAGCATAATAGTCAGTAGCATCGAAGTTAGCACCATAACTATAAAAAGCTGATTTCATGAAGTTTTCGCAAGAAGCAGTTTCAGTTCTTACGATGGCTCCATTAAATAAAGCAACTCTATTAGAATCAGATTTTTTTAAAACTTGCTGTCCGTTTCCAAATGTAATTAATCCAGCCCCTTGAGCTAAACTAATATCAGTCGTTGTAATACCAATTTGATAATCGATATCTTTTCGATCTAAAGCTTCAACAAAACCAGCAAACTTAGCAGCTAATTTCTTTTGAACTGCAGACATAGAAGCTGAATTATCATCGACAAATAAAATATCAACTTTACCAGAACCAACTTTGAAATTTTGAACAACACTTGTACTTGTAGGTCCAACTACGCAAGTACCTGGAACATCAACACAGATATCAGATGGAGCATTACTAAACTTAGTAGGTGAACAAGCGATAGTCGCACCGATAGCTGCACCCAATAAGAACTGACAGTATATTAAAGTTGATTTTTTCATATCCACCTCTAACTTGTAGTACTTCAAGCCTTGTGCCGAATTAAACAGCATAAAATCAACTATTTAGAGTTAAAAGTGTAAAAAGAATGGACAGTGAACAAAAAAAGTCAAAAAAAAAGCCTACTTATTATTTCTAACAAGTAGGCATTAAAAAGGAACCGGCATCGCGCTACTCTCTCACACGATCACTCGTGCAATACCATCGCCGCAAGAGAGCTTAACTTCTGAGTTCGGAATGGGATCAGGTGTGACATCTCTGCTATAGACACCAGTAAAATTGTTTTAATTGATTTTTAGCGATAATTAGATCTCTAATGAACTGAAATTTTGTAATACAAAATTTCGAAAAAATTTATTTTAAAAAAGCCTCACGACCTATTAGTACATATAAACTGAATACCTCACAGTACTTACATTTTATGCCTATCAACCTCGTAGTCTCCGAGGAGTCTTTAGGGGGCCGAAGCCCCAGAGAAATCTAATCTTGTAGTTGGCTTCCCGCTTAGATGCTTTCAGCGGTTATCCATTCCAAACGTAGCTACCCTGCATTGCCGCTGGCGCGACAACAGGAACACCAGAGGTTCGTCCATCCCGGTCCTCTCGTACTAAGGACAGCTCTTCTCAATTTTCCTACGCCCACAGAAGATAAGGACCAAACTGTCTCACGACGTTCTGAACCCAGCTCGCGTACCACTTTAATTGGCGA
>CAZXZW010000086.1:0-9880 GCA_964645745.1 uncultured Bdellovibrio sp. | reverse complement strand
ATTTTGAATCTTTCCAATCATGAGAATTTCTTTTTCTAATTCAGACCATTCCGGAATATGATCATCACGCTCTAGCATGGTGCTGATCGGGCCAAATTGAGCCGTGACATGACGATAGAGATCCCACACTTCAGGACATACTGGCGCATCATGGGTATCAATCAAATAGCCGTCTTTTACACTATGACCGGCTAAGTGAATTTGCGCTATACGGTAAGCTGGAATTTTTTCAAAATAATCCATCGCTTTAAAACCATGATTAATCGAACTGACGTAGACATTATTCACATCCAGGAGCAATCCACAATCCGCCTTCATCACTAACTCTGACATAAAGTCAGATTCCGTCATATCAGAGCTTTTAAATTCAAAATAACTTGAAGGATTCTCAATCACAATGCGACGTTTTAAAATATTTTGCACTTGATCGATCTTATCAGCTACATGATTTAACATGACTTGGTTATACGGAACCGGCATAAGATCATGCAGATTTTTTCCGTCTACACCATTCCAACAAAGATGATCCGAAACAATCGCGGGATTAATTTTTTCAATCAAATTTTTCAAACGTTCTAAATAATCTAAGTCCACTGGATCCGCCGAGCCAATATTTAAAGAAACGCCGTGCAGATACACGGGAACTTCTCTTCTTATTTTCTCAAGGAAACTGACCGAACGATTTTGAATATTTTGGTCTTTGTGATGCTTCCATTGTAAAAAGTTATCTGAAATAACTTCGACCCATGAAATAGATTGAGGAATTTGATTCAAAAAATCAGAATAGTGAGTGGGCCTAAGACCCACTCCTACTCCATGGTTTGTGAAAAGAGATTGAGTCTCGTTTTTCACGAAAATTATTACTTAGTCGGCTCAGCTGGTGCAGCTTCTGTTTTACATCCAGATTTGCAAGAGGCTTTATCGCCTTTTTTCTTCTTTGCGTGACCTTTGCAAGACGCTTTGTCTTTTCCAGCGCATGATGCTTTATCTTTACCTGCACAAGACGCTTTATCGCCCGCTTCTACTTTTTTCGCATCAGTGTGACCCGCTTCATGCTCAGCGTGAGCTACGCCTACTGTGAATAAACCCGTTACGATAGCCGCTTTTACTAATGTTGATACTTTCATTCGAACTCCTTGTTTTATATGTTCTACGCTTAAATACGATCGAACATGTTTTTTGGTTACATACTTTTATATTTATCTAATAAAGTCTTATTGAGTTTCTCAATATCTAACGAGGCCTGATTCTTTTCATTTTCTTCTGATACAAAACGCAGAGCTCGACCCAACTTAAGACTGAGTTTCATGTACTCTCGACAGAAAGTGCACAAAACTAAATGTTGGTAATATCCAATATACCCAAAAAAAGATTTGGGACGTTTGCGCAAGTCGATGTTGGCTGTAAAGTCTTTGCATTTCATATTGATCCACTCGCCTTGTTAATTCCTTTACCCTGAAGACATTTCTTCAGCTTATCCTTAGCTCTAAATAACAGCACCCGAAGGTTAGAGACACTCACATCCAAAACATTACAAATTTCTTCGGATTTATTTTCTTCCAACTCTGTTAAGATAAAAGCGGCCTTTTGCTGATCGGTAAGTCCCTCTAAACACTCTTGAATAAACTTTTGCGCGATTTGTTGATCCAACTGAAAGTCGGGACGCGAGATTTTCGGACTCCACCAACCATCAACGGTAAAGGCTTGATCCAAGACCTTTTGGGAATCATCTTCTAAAACTAACTTACTTTGCGATCGACGGTACTCACGAATTTTATTGAATAGAATGCCACAAATGAACGTTTTAAGTTGGGATTCAGCCCGAAAGGCTTCAAGATTTTCGAAGAATTTTTCCCAGGCCTGTTGAACCACATCCTGAGCCGCCTCACGGTAAAGACCGTTAGAAGCACACACTTTAATAAGAGTAGGATTCACTTCCGCAAACAAATGGGCCAAAAACGCCCGGTCGCGTGCTTTCAATAAGGCTAAGTCTTTCTCGTTTATATACATTCTTATATATTAGATGAAAGTAAGCCTTTATTTGCAAACATTAAGTGTAATTAAACTGCGGATGCGATCTCATATATATTATAAAGAGGAGCTTTATGAAAACACTGAAACTTGCTTTATTAACTTTCGGACTCATTATATCTACAGCCTGTACCGGACAAAGCGCTGGAGCTAAGAAAGAAGGACCTATGGATTCTAAACAAGAAGAACTTAAAAAGAAACTGACTCCCCTTCAATACCACGTGACCCAAAGCTGCGGAACGGAACGCCCCTTTGATAATGAATACTGGAACAATCACGCCGATGGCATTTACGTCGATGTCGTTTCCGGTGAACCTCTGTTTAGCTCGAAAGATAAATACGACTCAGGTTCAGGATGGCCGAGCTTCACGAAGCCTTTGAAGAAAGAAAATGTAAAAACAAAAGAAGATAATGATCACGGTATGCAACGCACAGAAGTTCGTAGTGTTGGAGGAGATTCGCACCTAGGTCACGTTTTTGAAGACGGACCCAAAGACAAAGGCGGATTGAGATACTGTATCAATTCGGCTTCCCTTAAGTTTATCCCGAAAGAAAAACTTAAAGAAAGCGGATACGCGGAATACTTAGATTTATTTAGGTAAGGATTACCAAGTTTCGATACGATTGATACCGACTTGTTTTCCTTTGATGATATTGACATAGAAGAAAGCCTTAGTAACAACTTTCTTCGTGTCAGTGTCCATAGTCTCCCATAAATTTGTAGGAGCTACGTAATACATTTTTAATTTCTTCTTACGCTTATCACTTCCGAAAACTTTATATTCGTAAATATATTCAATGATAAAGTTAATGCTGCTGTCGTTGATTGATTCAGTTGAAATTTGAACGATTTTCGCCGGACCTTTTTTCACGATCGCTTCTTGATCTTTATTTAATTTCTCTAATGGAAAATTTTGGAATGGGCTGTTCGGATAGTTTTGATAAAGAACGCTTTCGATGACTTTTTTAGTGCTGACTTGTAAGTCGATCTTAGCTGTTTCGTCGTTTTCAACGTCTGAGTTAATATCCATCATGTGAACATTTTCAGCGAAAGCCGATAGGCTGAATAAGAATACTAGTGGTAAAATGATTTTTTTCAAAATGACATCCTTTTTAGGTCCTACCCGGAATGAGTAAGACCTAAATTCATAGATCAAAAGTGATCAATTTACAAATATCATTTAAGTTTATTTGATA
Source organism: uncultured Bdellovibrio sp. (assembly GCA_964645745.1). Taxonomy (GTDB): domain Bacteria; phylum Bdellovibrionota; class Bdellovibrionia; order Bdellovibrionales; family Bdellovibrionaceae; genus Pseudobdellovibrio. The sequence continues at coordinate 6,652 of CAZXZW010000086.1, read as the reverse complement.
CGTTAACGTTACTTAAAGAACACACCGCTGGTCATATTCTTAGTCAGAACAGAGCCTGGGAACCAAAGGTAGCCCTTATCACAGCGCAAACGTGGATCATATCCTGAGCAACTTTCAGAATATGAATTTTTAACCAGATAAAGACACTGTCTGCGAGCTGCATCGTATTTACGCCCGTAAACCATCACTGTATGCAGATTCGTTAAGGCATTCTTGTTATTGTCGATGTTTGAGAAAATTTGGCTATATAAATCCAACGAGAATGTACGTCCGGCAGATAAAGACTGATTCATCGCTTTGATCATACCGCTGATATTTAATTTCATATCCACATCAATGCTCTTTTTGAATGGAACACGAACCGAGTCACAAGCGGCCATACGGATTTGATCTAAAATCTTATTCTTATCGTATTTTGCTAGGATATCATAAAAAGTAACCACATCGATATTTTTAAATTGATAGTAAAAAGGCAATTGGCTTGGAGAGGCGTATTTACGGTTTTTGATATCAGCAGCCAAGGCATAAATATCGTTCGTAGCCGAAGCAATTTCTACAGCTTTAACTTGGCCGCTAGAAGAGACTCGAGACCAGTCTTCCGATGGGAAGTAAGACTCCGGACAGTAACCTTGCTCAATGATCATTTGGCTTGCGAACTTAGCTAAGCCATATTCATTCGGACGGTCTTCAGTTTTTGCACTTTTGTTAGTCCAACGCTGGAATAGATTAATAATTTTAGATGAACTTGATTTTCCGTAATTAATAGCGATATCAGCTGCAGAGATTTGCACATTTGCTTTCTCAGCAAATTGAAGATTGTCAGCACTTGCATGTGCAAAACACCAAGCTAATGATTTTTGATCACGCATTTTAATCGGAAATTCATTTCTGAAATCAACCGATGTACAACCTTCGGATTCATCATTAGAGCTGCCGCCCATGTTAGCAAAAGCCGTTAAAGACCCTAACGTTAGAACCAAAACCATTGAAGACTTGATTATTTTGATCACAAATTCCCCCTCGAAAAGTTGCCGACCGATAGTGCATAAACTCTATTTAAAATACGCCTGCGCTGCAAGAATGATATAGATAATGACATCCCATGCTATAGCCAATTATGTTTTAAACATGTCTGACGTATTATTTTTTAAAAATGCCCAAGAAATCCGCCCTTGGTTTAAGAAAAATCACAAGAAATTGAACCAAAAGTGGTTCGGATTCTATAAAAAAGCCTCGGCTCAACAGGTCGTTTCTAGCGAGGCCGTGCGCGAAGTAGCTATGTGTTTTGGCTGGTCCGACATTGCCATTCGCAGTATCGATTATCACAGCTATCAGGTTCACTTCTATTTACGCAAAGCTGGAAGCTCTTGGAGTTTGAAAAATATTAAAAAATTCCAAGCTCTCAAGAAAAAGGGATTGATTCAGCCTCAAGGCCAATGGGCTTACGATCATCGCAGTCGTGAAAAGTCAGAAAAGAAAAATTACACTTTAACTCCAGCACAACTCAAACTCTTTAAGAAAAATAAAGTCGCATGGGAGTTTTTCAATTCCCGTCCTGCTGGATATCAAAAATATATGCTCATGTGGGTGACTTCAGCTAAACGCGAAGAAACACAATCCAAACGCTTGGCCGAACTCATACAAGATTCTGGTGAACAGACAAAATTAAAACGTCTACTTAAAATGGAAGCGAACATTAAACCAAAATACGAAGCCGGGAAAACTCCGATTGAAGTAGGAAAAAATATTGGACCGACTACTGGGAACGAGTTACGCTCGGTAGGGATTGATACGGTTGAGAAATTAAAATCGATGGGCTGGGAAAAGGCGTTTATGCGTTGGGTGGAACTCTACCCGCACCGACTTCATCTTATTGCTGTTTATGCCTTAATAGGTGCTATAAATAATACCAAATATTATGAAATTGATTTCGAGTTTAAGGCTGAAGCCAAATCTCTGCTGAGAGAACTCAAACTTAGCTTTTAGATTTAATCTTCAACCGTGGCGGTCTTAGTCGGAACTTGTGGTACAGATATCAATGTTCCCTTGGGAACAACACGTCCGACCTTAAGGAATTTGGATTCAACATGAACATTCAAGGCCTTAAATTCTTTATGATCTAAATTATACTTTTTCATGAGCTCATCATATTTAGTATCTTTAGCTAAGTAGATGTATTCCATGTTCAATGGCTTCGACACCATGAAAGGCTCACCAAAATACAGGTTCGCATGAGACTCTACATGCAAAGCCGCCAAGAACGTAGCATAGAAATTTCTTGAAGCAAATCCGATATGTTTTTTGACCTTCTCTGAAGCGAAAATTTTATTCGACTCGGTAGTGCCCATCTTTTTTCGAACCTTCAACATACTTCCTACACCGAAGTTATAAGAAGTAACTGCTAAAGGCCATGAATTTAAAATTTTGTAGTTTTGCTTAAAGATATCTGCCGCTAGCTTAGTCGCATACTTAGGATGATCACGCTTGTCGTAACTTTTTTGGATGTACTTATATTTACGCCCCACGTTTGGCATAATTTGCCATAATCCACTAGCTCCTACTTTAGAACGAGCTTCTGTGTTAAACGAGCTTTCTACAAACACCACTCGAGTTAATTCTTTAGGGATGTTATTCTCTTCAAATATTTGCTCCATCATTGGTAAATACTTACCCGATTCAAAAATGGCTTTTCGCATACGATCTTTTAAACCCATTTGCAAACGCACCGTTTTTGCATTTTTAATTCCAAATTTTTTCGCGATAAATTTACGTTGACGCTCAATCACAATTTTAGCCTCTAATTCACGACGGATGGGGCCCCACTTTGGATTTAAATAGATATCCGTTAAATCGATTTCACCTAGAATAGAATCAATATCACCAGCTACATGGAATAGCCCTTGAGTGGTTGTGTACTGGGTGTAAATTTTAATCCAGAAGTTAACTTCATTTTTTAGTGGTGCTGGTACAGAGAAAGTATCGTATTCATAGCCCATGGCTTTTTGCTCACCGTAAGTCGGCGGCTTCCACATAGCCACTTCACTGTCCTGAGCCCAAAGCGAAGTAGATAACAACATAATGATTAAAAACAAACGACAATGTAATTGCATTAGCTTACTTATCGTCTTTTTTGAGGCCCAACATGAGCACGAATAACGAGATAAAACTGTATTATTTTGAAACGAACTGTTGCATAATTAAATCATGAGCGACCCAAAACAAAGCCGCAAAATTTTAACCGATTTCTTAAGATCATTCCTCATGCCGACGTTGATTGGAAAATCATTCGTACTTTATTTCGGTATTATGTTAGCGGATAATCCCGGAGAAGGATACGGCTATGGCTTAGCCGCAGCTATGGCTTTTACGGTTGTTACGCTATGTCTTTTTGTTTGGAAACACAGAGACTACGAAGACTAGTCGTCGACTTGATCTTCTAAAACTTCCCCGTGCTGAACGGCTTCGCTATCGGCCTCATCTTCATTTAAATGCAGAATAACTCGCTCTGCCATCACGCGGGTAAAACCCTTCATCGCTGCAATCTCTTCCACATCCGCATTTTTAATATTTTCGATAGTTTCAAATTTCTTAAGCAAAGCTAACTTGCGGGGCTCACCCAATCCAGTGACCTCATCCAAAATACTTCGTAAACTAGCATCTTCACGACGGTTACGATGGAAAGTGATAGCAAATCGATGGGCCTCATCGCGAAGACCGGTCAGAATCTGAAAAGCTTCTGAATTACGTTTAAACACAACGGGATTAGCACGTCCTGGCAGATAAAAGCGTTCTTCTGTTTCATAAACTTCCGCATCTTGAAAATCAGACTCGGTACGAGCTTTGGCTAAGCCTACGACTGGAATATGAGTCATATTTAATTCATTTAAAATTTTCACCGCTTGAGCTAATTGGCCTTTACCACCGTCGACAACCAATAATTCAGGTTGCTCGTATTCCCTGTGTTTAAAACGACGCTGCAACACTTCATACATAGATTTAAAGTCATCGACGCCAGTCACTGTTTTAATGATGTAGCGACGGTAATGCTCTTTAGCCGGTCGCCCTTCTTCAAAAACAACCTGGCTAGCCACTGTTTCGGCTCCTTGAAAATGAGAGATGTCAAAACATTCAATACGTTTTGGCAACTGAGGTAATCCCAACTTAACTTTAATTTCGTTAAGTCCTTCTTTCTTCTCATTCTCTTTAGAAATCTGCTTTTTAAAATGAGCTTCGGCATTCTGATTCGCCATATCTAATAAAGAAGTACTCTTACGATCTGCTGGATAACGAACGATCACATCTCGACCAGAACGTTCTTTAAGAACAGCTTGTAACAATTTATTTAAATCCATTCCTAAATCAAAGCCGGTTAAGACTTCATCCGGAATAATATTATCTTCATAGTACTGATTAAGGAAGCTGACTAACCACTCGCGCGGATCTTCTTGCTCACTAGTTGGATCAATCGTTGAAATAAAGTGTGATCGATTACCAATAACTCGACCACTACGAACGTGAATTGTTTCAATCGTTACGCCATTTTGATCACCGAAGTAGCTCACGATATCTTGATCGTTCTCGATCGCGTCGTTAACCACTGTTTGACGCTCAATAATCGTTTGAATCGAGAATAAAGCATCGCGCATTTTAGCTGCTACTTCGAATTTTTCTTGATCAGCAGCTCCGCGCATTTTCGTTTCAATATCTTTGATGAGCTTTTTACTTTTTCCACGCAAAAAGTCCCTAGCACCTTCCACATCACTTTTATAATCTTCTTGAGAAATTAGATCAACGCAAGGGGCCGTACAACGACCAATTTGATGAGTCATACACGGACGCGTACGAGCTTTAAACACATGATCGGTACAATCGCGGATTTTAAAAATACGATTTAAAAAGCGAATGGTACCAAAAACAGCGCCACCGGACGTATAAGGGCCGAAATAATCCGACCCATCTTTTTGAACCTTACGCGCTAAATACAATCGTGGAAATTTATCAGCCCATGACAACTTAATATAGGGATAAGCTTTATCATCCTTTAAACGAATATTATACTTCGGACGATGTTTTTTTATGAGCGAAGCTTCTAATAGAAAAGCTTCGACTTCGGTTTTCGTTAGAATATATTCAATGTTACAAATATTATGAACTAAAGCTCGTGTTTTGGCTGAGTGATCTTTTGATTCTTGCAGATAACTTTTAACACGGTTACGAAGAACTTTAGCTTTACCGACGTAAATGATTTTATCGACTTCATTTTTCATCAGGTAAACACCACTTTGCGTAGGGAAACCCGAGACTTCTTCTTTCAGACGATTCAACTTAACATAGTAATCTTCGATCAAGGCTGATTTGGCTTTCACCTTAGCCGATAACTTTTTTTCTTGTTCTTTTTTTTGTTCGGCTTCAGTTTTTAACGTTACGACCGGTGACGTAGTTTTCTTCGCCATTAATCTTGACCTGACTGAGCCTTAGCCGATTCTTTCGAAGTATCACCGTCGCGAATCTGTAATTCTAAGATCTGAAGACGTTTAACTTCATCACGGACTTTAGCCGCTTCTTCAAATTCTAAATTCGAAGAAAGCGTTTTCATTTTTTCTTTTAATTTTTTAATTTCATTTTGAATCTTATTTGGCTTATCGGTGAATTTTTGCATTCTTTCAGCTGTTATATCTTTTTCACCTTTAATTTTATAAGCCCCTACAGATCCATCGAAGATATCGCCTAAACCTTCTTTGATTTTCTTTTTGATCGTCGCTGGAGTAATCCCATGTTTAGTATTGTAATCTGATTGAAGCTTACGACGACGAGCTGTTTCGTCCATAGCTTTTTTCATCGAATCGGTAATACGATCCGCATAAAGAATAACTTGTCCATTGGCATTACGGGCCGCACGACCAATAGTTTGAATCAACGATCTTTCAGAACGAAGGAAACCTTCTTTATCCGCATCCGTGATACCCACTAAAGAGACTTCGGGAATATCTAAACCTTCCCTTAAAAGATTGATGCCGACTAAAACGTCAAACACACCTAAACGAAGATCACGAATGATATCCATACGCTCTAAAGTATCAATATCACTATGAAGGTATTTTACTTTGATCCCAATCGACTCATAGTATTCTGTTAAATCTTCCGAAGAACGTTTGGTCAAGGTCGTCACCAACACACGTTCATTCTTTTTAATTCTTTCGCGTATTTCACCCAAAAGATCATCAACTTGATTCTTAACAGGACGAACTTCAACCACAGGATCAATTAATCCCGTCGGACGAATGATTTGTTCAATAATCAAACCTTCAGACTTTTGTAATTCATAATTTTGAGGAGTGGCTGATACGTAGATCACCTTATCCATTAACTTTTCAAACTCTTGGAAGTTTAATGGACGATTATCCAAAGCTGATGGCAAACGGAAACCAAATTCGACGAGTGTACGCTTTCGCGACTGATCTCCGCGGTACATACCACCTATTTGCGGCACTGTAATGTGGGACTCATCGATAATCGTGATAAAATCTTTAGGAAAGTATTCGATTAAAGTGGGAGGTGGTTCACCCGGCCCACGCCCCGTCATGTGGCGCGAATAGTTTTCGATTCCCTGGCAACAGCCAATCTGCTCCATCATTTCGATATCATGATAAGT
>CAZXZW010000085.1:6500-9939 GCA_964645745.1 uncultured Bdellovibrio sp. | reverse complement strand
ACGTCTTAGTTAAAGGTGGAGATTGGAAGCCAGATCAAATCGTAGGGTCTGATATTGTTCTAGCCAACAAAGGCGAAGTTAAATCTTTATTATTTATCGACGGAAAATCGACAACAAAGATTATCGAAAAAAGTAAAACGTAAAGGAGCACGCCTTCATGGGTTCAACCTCACAAAATTTTAAAAATTTTTCTGAATTTTATCCCTTTTATCTGAATGAACATAAAACAAAAATGTGTAAGATAGTTCATTTCATCGGTACACTTGGTATTTTTTCTTTAATTGCAACCGTCGCATCAACTCAAAATTTATTTTTACTTTGGTTTGTTCCCGTTACAGGTTATGGCTTTGCTTGGATCGGCCATTTCGTTTTCGAAAAAAATCGCCCTGCGACTTTTAAATATCCATTTTATAGTTTAATGGGAGACTTCGTCATGTTCTGGCACTTATTAACCGGCAAACTTTCGTTTGCCGATCATTCGAAGTTAACTTAATAAGTTACCAAACTAATAATTCCCTCGCAAGTTACTTTGCCAATTAAATCCACATACTCATCTGCCACAACAACATTTTGATCCGTAGATAATTTATAGAATTCTTGAACTCCTGCTATATAAGTATTTTCAAAATCTATAGATCCAATATCACTATAGTTGCGCAATTTACAAAAATTATCCAACATGTTACCTCTAATTTTTCCATTTGAGATAGAATAAGGCGTAGACGCTAAGATTCTTTTTCCATCTATCAGCGGATTAGTATAGGTTTTAAATGAAGAAAATTTGAGTGTTACCTGACTATCGATATTTAAAACATCAAACCGATTAATCATTCTAGATTCACCATCTACATTAACTTCTACTAAAGAACCGTCAGCATGCACTATGGCATTATAAAGTGTCGCACCGCCTACGCCTCTGACTAATTCTAAATTTGAATTAATCACATACTCATTCTGAGTAAGAAACTCAGGGGAAAGCCCTGTATATGTAAAAGCCGTTAATCCGTTAACAGAACCAGCAATTTTAATTTCGTAATTTGGATATGTGTGAACATACCAACGATTGGGTAATTCATTTTTCAAATATGCAATTTTATAATCGATACTGTTTTTTGTTACTAACTGATCACTTACGCACGAATTAATTTTGCCATTAGAGTCCGTGCTTAATTCTGATGGGTTATCTCTAAAACGGCGTGAGAAATATATCTTGTCCTTCAGTAAAAGATCGAAATAAGGATTTCTCGGAAAAGTGTTTGCATCATAATCAGTTATACATCTATATTTTAAACTCATTGGTCCATCAATTCTTAAATCAGGTGAACCCAGCGTATTGCTAACCTTCATAAATTTTGTTGTTTGAGTAGGAACGAAGTACTGTAAAGCGGTTGCTGCATAAGGAAACTCAACGCCAGTTTCATCTTTAATGTAAAATGTATATTTTTTTCCATCCCATTTTTCCCATAATTCATAACTGAAAATTTCCCAGTAGCTTCCACGCTCAAAAGCAATAATTCGCATTAAATCACCATCGGCTACCAAAACTTTAGTCCCATTTAATTTACCGATTTGGTTATAACAAAACATTTCTCTTGAAACTTCACTATCTAATGGATCTGAAAAGCTAACATAAAAATCTGTTTTTTCTTTTCTGCAGTTTCTAAAGTTCATATTACTATCATCTAAAACTTTAATATATTTATCAATTCGATCCAATTCAATATCAGCAATTTTACTAGTTACCATTGCATAATTGAAATATCTAACACCATCAGAATTTGTAGCTCCATTTAAAATAGCTATGCGGTAAATCGCTTCGTGTAGCAAAATTCCCGCTTTATCATTGTTGCTCGTGCCCGCAAAATTATAAAATTTATCAGCTATAAAAAATCGACGCTGACCTGACACTAAATCTTTATACTGAACGGCGTATTGTTCGATAAAACAATTCGGCTGACTGGGTATAGCTTTGGGATTAGCATCGTTAATTTCTGGCAACTGATAACTAGTAACGACGTAATAACTGATATTATTAGCCATCGATAAGGCTACTGTTTTAATTTTATCTGCTAAATCGGGATCGATTCGCTTAATTCGATCCGTTGCTAGTTCAATTTTTTGCTGAACTGTTAACGTGCTGGCTCCTAAATTAATGCCACCTGGATAACTTAGCACCTGATGCTGTTCCCAGTAATCAAACATCTGAACTGAAGTTATGGTCGCTCTTGTGCTATCTGTGTAACACACAACTGCGTCTCCACCACCACTTGTTATTGGACCGGCCTGCGCAGTTAAGCCTACTGCTAAAAATAAACTAACTATAAGTACTTTAATCATAAACATCTCCATCGTTTGATCTTATGTAATAAGATTTTTTGATCTTATGCACTTTTTTTATTATAATTTATACATTATTAATGTTATAAATTATCACATGAAAGACATCCTCTATAAACATAATGAATACAAAGAGTTTCTCAAAGAGTATATTAAAATTCACAAAAAACCCGGTATTATGAGCGAGTTAGCACTTGCCGCCGGTTGTGATCGTACCTATTTTTCGCAAGTTCTTAATTTAACCTCTAAAATACAATTAACCCCTGATCACGCCAATGGCCTAGCTGAATACTTTCAGCTTAAAACAGCAGAAGAGGATTATTTTCTATTATTAGTTCATAAAGAACGCGCCGTAGGTGAAAAGTACAAAGCAAAACTTGAAATAAAAATTCGAGAGTTACAAAAAAAATCGCTAAATTTAACAGATAATTTAAAAGAGAAAAATATAAAAATATCTACTGAGTCACTTCTGAAATACTACTCAGAATGGACTTACTCTGCTGTTCACATTTTGACAGCCATTCAAAGTTACCAAACGATCGAATCGATTTCAGACAAACTTAGTCTAAGAAAAGAAAAAACACGAATAATTTTAAGTGAACTGGTTGATATGAAGCTTGTTGTGCGCGAGGGAAATAAATTTGTATATACCGGCGATAATCTTCACGCGGCCAATTCATCTGTTTTCAATTTCCAGAATCATCTCAATTGGCGACTTAAGGCTTTAGAAACAAGTCATTCTGCAGATGAGAATACACATTACACATCCGTTTTTGCGATTAATCGCTCAGATTGGCCTCGTTTAAGAAAAAAACTACTTAGCTTTATCGACGAACAAAGAAAACAAATAGGCGCTTCTGGATCAGAAGAAGTTTACTGCTTCTGCGCCGATTTGTTTGAAGTTTATTAGTTTGCGCGGAGATTTTCTCATGTTCTGGCATTTGTTGTCAGGTCGTCTTTCGTTTGCCGATCATGCAAAAATAAAAAACTAATTTAAATCGCACTCTTTTTAATATGGGTACAAATCAACTTGTGGAATGGCTCTCGTCGTCTGATTCTGCGCATCTGCCGCACTGACTGATGAACGCGTCAAGTGGGCCTC
>CAZXZW010000085.1:0-6400 GCA_964645745.1 uncultured Bdellovibrio sp. | reverse complement strand
CCCGGAGGCGACCCCCCGGTGTAATTATAATAATCCGCATTTAATCCAACACCAATATCTGTCATTGCTGGCGTCACACCCACAGTCACCGTTCGAGTTCCAGAAATTCCATTATAGGTTGCCGTAATAACAGAAGTTCCATTAGTTACTCCGGTCACAACTCCTTTATTTCCTGGAGAATTAGAAATTGTAGCTACCGAAGTCGTTGCACTAGACCAAACTGCAAAATTTGTAATGTCGATCGAACCGCCATCAGCTGTATTCCCCCAAGCTTGCAAATTATATGTTGATCCGGGCGTTATCGTTACAGTTGGCTTAACTAAAATGGAAGTAATGGCCGAGTTATTAACGCCGAATGGTGTTGTACCGCTGACCGCACCTAAAACAGCCGTGACAGTCACTTGCTGATAACCAGCGATATTTTGCGTTGTCAGTAGTCCTTTCGTGGCCATTAAATTACTAATTGTAGCCACGCCTGTATTCGATGATGACCATGTCACCAGGCTTGTTATATTTGATGTGCTGGCATCACTGTATGTTCCCGTTGCAGTCATCTGGTAATTGGAATTAATTCCACCCAAAAAATCGCTCGGCGTAATAGCGATTGAAACTAAAGTCGCGGCCGTGATCGTCAGATTTGATGACCCACTCACACTTCCTAACGTGGCTGTTATGACTACACTGCCCGCGGCTACGCCTGTCGCTCGTCCATTGAAAGGAGATGTATTGCTGATAGATGCTATACTTGGACTACTCGAGGACCAGACAACAGTATTTGTTACATCTTGAGTAGAAGCATCTGAATATGTTGCTGTCGCGATAAAGTTTCTAGTCGCGTTCACAGCCATACTATGAGGTGAAGGTGTAACCGCAATAGATGTTAACGTTTTACTAGAAACCGTGACCGATACTGTCTGACTAAACCCACCATAACTGACGGTGATTGTCGCGGTACCAGCAGCTATAAAACTAATGACGCCATTTGAAACAGTGGCAACACCACTATTTGACGTTGCCCATGTTGCTACGGTTGTTACATCAGCTGAACCGGACGGTGTAAAAGTAGCCTGGGCTGTAACAGCAAACCCTGCTCCTACACCACCGCTGACTACACTCTGTGAAACAGTCAGACCATTGACGGCACTGATAATAGCTACCGAAGCCTCTGCAAAAGTGCTGCGAATATCTGTCACTCGAATAACGGCTGATCCCGTCGTTGCCGGCGCTGTATATAAACCAGTTGTCGCATTTACAGAACCACCACCACTGACAACAGAGTATGTTTTGGTTCCTGTCCCACCTTGAGATGTAAATTGAATTGTTCCATTAACAGCTACAGTTGTCGATGGCGGAGCAATGGTGATGGGACTTTGGTTAGAAAAAAAAGAAAATGGAATAAAAACTTGAGAATAAACGATCAAACCTAGAAAGAAAGCACTCAGACTTAAAGCTATTTTTTTCATACTCGAGCTACTCCACACAATGCTTTTTTCCGTTGATTTGAATATATCCATTCAGCGGCTCAATCATATAATTTGATGACTCAAAAAACATTTGACCTTTAATAATAACAAGATCATTTGCATTGAAATTAATTATTCCACACTTGTTGATGTCATATTTAATATAAATATTTTTATTTTCTAAAGATGATTCACTCGAGACTAAAATAGTCTGAATATCTTTTTTATTTTTATAAACATTTATTTTTTTGATAAATTTCAACTGAGGCGAAACAATTTCTTTTTTTCCACATTGACAATCTATCGATTCGTAAAAATTTAAATAGGGATTGTGATTTATCCTTTGGTATGTTTGATACTTTGATACAATCGTATCACAAGAACTTAAAAATAAAAAATATGTAAGAAATAATCCATTTCTAAATATAAATAAGTTCAAACAACGCATAACTTATGATAATCAGTTGTGAATGAACATGCAATGCACTAAAAAGAAGTCCTTCTAGACGAAGGACAAGTTATTAGTTAGCTGCGATATATTGTGGATCATCAATTAAAGTGATGTTAGCACTCGCTAATACTACGATTTCTTGATCTGTTGAACCCGCTAACTGTTGTAGTAAAGGTAAGAAACTTAAGTAGTTTGTTAACGAGAATTGAGCCGTTGCTGTATCACGAACACCACGTGGATCAGACATACCAGTTACTTGACCCGATTTAATGTTTGTCACACCTGACTTAATGATTTCTAAACTCTTCAATACAACTTGTTTATCTGAACTTGCTAAACTTTGTTTCAAATAAACTAAGTTAGCTGTTTGATTATAAGCCATTAAAGATTGCTCTACATACGAAGTATAATTTGAACTGACGTTACCTTCTAATTTAACTAACTGAACGTAGCTTGAGTAAGATGGAGCTGATCTTAAAGCGTATAAAGCTAAACCAACCATTTTATCATCTTTACTCGCAACCATTTCAGAAACTAATCTTTGGTATTCATCGTTTGTTACTTCACCTTTTTTCAAAGCCGCTACTAATTTCATGATAGCTTCTTTATTTTGAGCTGCGAAAATTTCCGCTCTCCATTGAGCGTAAGTTTTTTTATCAGCGGCAGGAGCATCAGTTGGCAACGTGTTATCAACTGGTTTATATTGTTCTTGAGAAACGTTTGAGTTTTGTTTTGAATCTGTTTCAGTTTTAGCCGAAGTCTCTTGAGCCGCTTTATGAGCCATCGCTGCCGCACGAGCTTGCATTTGTCTTTGACTCGCAACTAATGCTTTACGGCGAGCTTCAGCCGCTTGAGCAGCTGTTACTTTTTGAACGACAGCTTGAGCTGGAGCAGCTACTACTTTTTTAGTTTTATCCGTTACTTTTTTAGTTTCAGCTTTCTTGGCTTCTCTCAAAGCTTTGTAATCCATTTCAATTTCACGGTTTTCTAAAGAATATAAGCCTTCAGAGTTTTGTAATTTAGCCATTTCGTAATTGATTTGAGAAGCATCGTTCTTAGATAGGCTCATTTTAGCTGTTTTGAAGTGGCTGATGGAATAAACTAAAGCTACGGCTGCAGCAACACATACTGAAACTAAGATCTTATCCGATTGAGTATATTGTTTTTTAGTTAAGTTCATCATAGCATCCTCCGTTTGTTGAAATGCTTCTTACAGATGACTTCAGCAGGAAGTCCGCCAACGGAAGATAACCAAATAAAACAAAGAGCTTATAACGGGTCTATATTGATACAGTTTAGAGGTTCGTGCCAAGAGTGACACTTTGTGTTCACGGTGTTTAAAAGTTTATGCAGTATTTTGATTGAGACGTCTCACATTGAGACGTGATACAAGAGACTATTTTTTCTTGTAAGGACAGAAAGAAACTCTTGTCCCGACTCGCGTTGGAAAATCGCGACAGGTGTCTGGGCGCTTATCATACACCGTACATAAGCGAGTTTTTGCATCGAGAAAATAACAATCATCATTAGACCTCTGCGTGATCATAAACAAATCCGTACCCTCACGGTAAGAGCTAATGACGCCGTCTTTTTTTAGTCTTTTTGCTGTTTTCTTAATGGAATTATCAATATCATCCTGAGTAGCCAAACCTAAACGAACAATATCAAACGCCTTTACTTCGACAGGCATCGTGCAACAACTGGCATTGCAGCTTCCACAGTAATGATCTTGATATTTAATCCAGGTTGAGGGACGGTCTTTATCAGTTGGCTTCACTTGAAATTATTCTTCTGTGGTCTCGATATCATCACCATTAACGGTCTTCGTGTTCGTCACATCTTTAGTTTTGCTAAAGTCAAATCCAAGACGCTGACGAGAATCACGATCCTGCTCAGCGTCGAACGAATTACTACGAAGTCTAAACTTAATTTTAGAGTTTTCAATAATCACGCGTGGATCTAATGAATGACCATCAATGACCACAATATTACGCGTCTGCTGAGCTGTAACATACTTAGTATCCCAAATCGTACGGATATAAATAATGATGCTACCAATGGCCTGAGTTAACAATAAAGACAACAGCAACAGAGTCACGATACCAATAAAAGGTTTTACTTTATCGTAACGAGGAGATTCAAGAATTTCGAATTTATTATTTAAAGACAATTCGTAAGCATCAATTTTAGCTAAGCTTTCTGTTACTTGCTTATAGTTTTGAAATTCTAATTCAGATTTCTTCTTTAATTCGTCGTAAGTGATACTCGCTGTAGGGATATTTTTCGCTTGGCCCATCACGCGACCCATAGTTTGTTGTAAGTCCGCTAATCTAGCGTTCAGCATCTCGTTTTCAATTTTAAGATTTTGAATCTTACCGCTGTTTCCGTACAAAGCGCTATCACGACGAGTGCTACCGCCCAATGAACTGATAATCTGATTGTTCTCAGAAATCTTCATTTTGATCTCATTCTTACGGACCATTAACTCCGAGATGTAATCTCCGACTTTATTAGATCCTAATGAAATTAAGTTTTCTGGCTTAGATTGAAAATCAGAAAGCTGTTTATTCAAAGCACTGATCGATGTATCTAAAGTTGTTTTTTGATTCACTAAAAAATCTTTAACTTTTTTAAGATCAGTCTCTTCGATACGTTTTAACTCACCTGCTACAACCGGTAATGAGTTCTTAGAAACGAAGTAAGCCAGGTCTTTATCCAAAGAGCTCACTACCATTTCGATCTCATAGTCTGACTGAAGGTTTAATTTCATCATGGCATCAACTTTACGAACCGCTGCCAATTGATCATCTGCATTTAAAGCATCAATCTTCTTATTATTAAGAATAGTCGATTGGAATTGATCGTACCCAGCTTTTTCACTCATCGTCATTTCAGCGATTTTTTTATTCTCTGAAATAGATCGAATTAATTTTAAATAGAAATCCGTGGTTTTTAAATACTCGATACTTTTTTGAACAGATGAATTGGCTTTCTTAGCTTCATTCACTTTCGTAGCACTCGCATTACCCGTAAATTGTGTTGCAAAAGACTGAAGCGAACTATTCTTATTATCGTTAATAATAACTGATCCCGTCGATTGATACGGAACCTTGAAGTTATAAAGGGCGATCGATACGATCGAAAGAGTCGCGAAGATAACAGCGAACAGCGCCCAGTTCTGAACTAGGATTTGTGCGATATTTTTTAACGACAGCTCTTCCGTCAAACTTTGGTGTGACTGTTCGATGTGAGCCGACTCAATATTCGTAGTATTGTCGATTGATCCATTATCCATAGGACCGGAATTTACTCTATTCCAGACCCGCTCGCCACAGATAAAATTATGTTGAATTTTCTACATAGACTCAGCAAAAAGTGTCAAAAGTCTTTACAGTCAAATCGGTTTAATTCGATTTAAAAATAATTGAGGATTTATGCAGACTAACCTTCATTTATTAATACCTTAGTCCGATAGAGTCTAGGTCAGTCAAGCAAAGGAGACCTTATGAATTCACAGTACGATGCAAGTTCAGTTTATCAGTTCTTGATCCATACGCCTGAATCAGCTTTAAGAAAAATGTTTATCACACCGCAGTTCACTGCTGTGCATTTTGGTATGCTTTTAAAAGTAGTTCGTGCAGGATCTGAGAATGATTTCTGCGATCATTTTTACAATGAAAAGTTCCCGAAATCTAAATTTAACGCTCAGGAAATTGTTCTAAAAGAAACTTTCTGGCCACTTTGTGTAACAGCTTTGAATCAACATGGATTACTACAACCAGCTCAAAAAGCTGCAGCCTAATTTTAAAGTCATCATTCCGTTCAAGGAATATGTCGCCGAGCTCGTTCGCGAGCTCGAGCTTCATTCTATCGAAATCGTTATCAAGACAGATTCACTCTTCTTAGTTAATGGTATGGATAATTTCATTCCTATATGGTCTCAAGATGTTTGGTTCGACTGTGTCGGAACCGAAATTAAATCCATCAATCAAGGTATCGAAATCTTAAAAAAGTTTAAGAACATCGGTTCATACTACCCGCTTGTAAAAAGTAATTTTGGGTCGATGATTTCGCAAAAAGTAAAAAATGTTCCTCTCAAAAGAATCAAATACCAACCCAACCATCCATTTAATTTTAAATTTACTGCATGGACTATCCTCGATAGTTTTTTAATTACATCAGAGAAAACGTTAAAACGTTTTCCTTTCGGATGGCACGAATTTGAAGAAGATAAAGATTCTCCACCAAGTCGTGCCTACTTAAAACTGTGGGAAACCTTCTCTGTATACGGCGTGAATATTCAAAAAACAGATACCGTCATCGAGGTTGGAAGCAGCCCTGGCGGCTGGACTTGGGTTCTGAGTGGCTTAGCCAACAAAGTTTACTCAATTGATCGCGCTCCACTGGCCGAAAAAATCGGAAGAATCGAAAACATCCATCACCAAGATGGAGACGCATTCAAACTAAACCCGAAAGACTTCCCCGA
>CAZXZW010000084.1:8467-9958 GCA_964645745.1 uncultured Bdellovibrio sp. | reverse complement strand
CTTTAAATATGCAAAATGAAAAAGTAAAACCGATTTTGGCGGCACAAAGTAATCTACCACAAGATTTCGTGGTCGCTACACCGGAACCTGCAGTGGCTGCAGAACCGGTTTCAGCGGTTCGTCCTTTTGAATTCAGACGAGTGAGTAAAGTTTAATTAATTCATGTCCGAAATCATTTTTTTGATTCGAACAATCGCTTCGTTCATACGTTCTGCTTGAATAGCAAAACTTAAACGTAAATAACCTTCGTGTCCGAATTCTTCTCCGGGCACAGTCGATACAAAGTATTTTTCCAATAAAATTCTGCAGAAATCAGCTGAAGTCTTAATTGAATCAGAGCCAATGTTTCTGCCTAAAGCTTTTTTGATGTCGACCCATAAATAGAAGGCTCCATCAGGGCGGAACATTTTAAATTCTGGAATAGTGGCAAAACCTTTCATGGCTGAATCCAAACGCTCTTTTAACATCGTGTTGGTTTTTTTGATATCAGGTTCGGCATGAAGAATCGCTTGCTCTGCCGCTGCTTGCGCGATACTTGACGGACAGCCTGTTGCTTGAGAGGCATAATCTCCGATAGCTTTCATGATACTCGAAGGACCTTGCGCCCAACCGATTCTCCAGCCCGTCATTGAATAAGCTTTAGATCCACCGTTGATCACAATCGTGCGATTTTTTAAATCCGGTGCCACTTGTAATAAGTGCGGAGCAATATGACGCTCATTAAACATTAAACGATTGTACATATCATCTTCAACTACACACACGTGAGGATGGCGTCTTAAGACTTCGGCGATTTTTTTCAATTCATCTTCAGTGTACATGAATCCGGTTGGATTCGAAGGCGAACAAAATAAGAAAATTTTTGTTTTCGGTGTGATACTTTTTTCTAACATGTCAGCCGACATTTTAAAATGAACCGATTCATCACAGAAAATAAGTTTAGGCTGAGCTCCTGCTAATTCCGCCATCATAGGGTAACTCACCCAATAAGGCGTTGGGATAATGACTTCATCACCATCATTACAAAGCACTTGAAGTGCCGCAAAGATTGAAAACTTTGCTCCACTGGTGACAACGATATCCGTTGCAGGATTATAATCTAAACCTAAATCTAATTTAGTGCGATTTGCGATAGCTTTACGTAATTCAATGGTGCCTTGAGCCGGTGTGTATTTTGTATTTCCTGAATTAATCGCATCGATCCCCGCCTGAGCCGCTACTGGATAAGTTTTCCAGTCTGGCTCACCCAATGTTAATGAGATCACATCGTTACCTTGAGCGGTTAATTCCTTGGCTTTCGCCATGAGGGCTAATGTAGGTGAAGACTTCAATTTCTGTGCGCGAGCGGATAACATGACAACCTCTAGTTTGATGCAAGCTTCTTAATTAAAAGTGGTTCTAAGAAATCAGGAACTAAACCCTTTAATGCCCCATTGTTGCGAGCCATTTCTTTTACGCCACGAGAAGATATATAATAATATTCAGGACGAG
>CAZXZW010000084.1:6150-8367 GCA_964645745.1 uncultured Bdellovibrio sp. | reverse complement strand
TTGCGAGCCATTTCTTTTACGCCACGAGAAGATATATAATAATATTCAGGACGAGAAAAAATCATAAATGTTTCAATGTCAGGAGCTAACCTGTGATTCATATTAGCTAGCGTTCCTTCGTATTCAAAGTCAGCCACCGCACGAAGACCACGAATAATCACTTGAGCCTTTTTAGCTTTCATAAATTCTGTGGTTAATCCTGAATGCACCGCCACTTCCACGTTTTTCGCATGGATGGCATTTCTTACAAATTCGGCGCGCTCAGCAGAACTAAATAAATATTTTTTATCAGAAGAATTTGCAACCAATACAATCACATGATCAAATATCTTAGAGACGCGGTTAATGATATCAATGTGACCATTGGTAATAGGATCAAAACTTCCGGGATAAACTGCAATTTTCGACATGGTTAAACTTTATAATACTCAAGGACGAGGTTCAAATGAATAGACTCTTACTAGGCGGTTTTTTAGCTTCACTTTTAGTTGCTGGGCTATTTTCTGGCTGCTCGCATAAAGAAGCACCTCATCAAGAAGACTTCTCCAAAGTGAATTTGACGCCCCCAGAGGGAACTGACGTCGAAACTGCAGAATATGTTACAAAAAACACATCTCGTCGAATCGCTAAAGACCCACCTCAATATAAAATCATCGGCGATTGCGGCGGCTTCCCGAAAATCAATGTTAAAACAGCTCCTGGGTTTTGCGTAGGTTTACTGGATAACGGTGAAGGCACAGTCATGCCTCGTACAGCGGTAGAAATTGCTCCAGGTAAAATTTTGGTTACCGACATGGGAGGTTGGGATCCATCCAACGGTAAACTTTATTTACTGACTTTAACCAACGGAAAATATGTTCGCACCACGATATTTAATGCAAACGGATCTAAAGATCTTAACCTTCGTGCGATGATGGACCGTGTTCACATGATCGCGAAGGGACCTGACGGATTAATCTACATGGCCTCGGTCACGCGTGTCGTTCGTTTTAATCCAAATCTTCCAAACTGGACAAGCAACATCGAAACTTTGATTACGAATTTACCAGATATCAGTGGAGGACTTCATCCTTTACGCGCATTCACATTCGATAATAATAAAAATTTGTACATCAATATCGGAACAGCTACGAATGTTTGTAAAAAAGAAGGCATTCAGTTCGCAAAAAATATTGTGTGCTCTGTGGCCGAATTAAAACAAAACGGCCAAGGACAAATTTGGAAATACACGCGCACAGCTGATGGAAAATATTCGCCAAACTACCAAGTATACGCTCGTGGTCTAAGAAATTCAATGGGCCTATGGTGGCACAAAGAAAAAAATATTTTACTTCAAGTTGAAAATGGACGCGATAGTATTAATGAATTAAACCCTTCGATTTCAAACCGTAATTTCCCTCACGAAGAATTCAATGTGATTAAAGAGGGAGCCCACTACGGATGGCCTTATTGCTACGATAATAATTTACAAAATCCGGAATGGACTCACACGAGCTGTGTAAAAATGACGGCTCCTTATTTATTATTACCGCCTCACTCATCTCCTTTATCTCTAAATATTTACAAGGGTCCTATGTTCCCAGCTTGGTATCAAAATCGTATGATCATTGGTCTTCACGGGTATGAACCTCTAGGTCACCGTATCGTGGCTTACTTGCGTGACGATAATGGCCTGCCTACGAAGCGCCCACTAAGCATCGTGTACGGATGGAATGCCGATGGTATGCAAGCGATGGGAAGCCCTGTGGGTATTTCTCAAATGTCGGATGGAAGTATGGTAATCGTGGAAGATAAAAGTCGTAAAGTTTTAAGATTATTCTACGATTCTAAATTAGGAAATGGAACTCCTGTAGATGAAATCCCAGATACAGTGCTCGAAGATAAATCTGCTGATGCTAAAATGATTCAATTAAAAGAAAAATTAGCTAAGACTTTATCAAGCGCGAATCCTCCGATCTTCGCTCAGATACAAAGTAAAATGATCGATACCAATTGCGTCGGCTGTCACTCAGGAGCTGATGCACGCGGTTTAGAGTTAGCTCCGTACGATTATGAAAATAATGAGATTCGTATCTTAGAACACAAAAAAGGTCGTCAGATTTTAGGACATCTTCAAGGCAACATGGGACTTATTATGATGCCACCAGATGGCTTCAAAGATGACGCCGAGAAAAAAGCGATGATCGATTTATACACGAAATGGTTAACGCAAAAAGG
>CAZXZW010000084.1:0-6050 GCA_964645745.1 uncultured Bdellovibrio sp. | reverse complement strand
TTATTCAGGCTTTGCAAAGAAAGATAAAAATTTATCACCGTAATCTTGGCGATCATAACAAATTAGGTCGCCATAAGTATCATCGATGCGCTCCTGCTTGATCGATTCAATTACGATTCTAGTTTCTGGTCCAAATACAGAACTTGCCCCAACGGCCGTCATCACGTCATGAGCCATTTTTTCTGTAAATGGCGGATCAATAAAGATCAAATCATAAACGGTGTCTTTTTCCTGTTTCAAAAAAGTTAACACGTCTTTTTGCTGAACTTGGTATTCAGATTTGTCGATTTTTAATAAAGCGATATTTTCTTTAACAATATTCATGGATTTATTATTTTTTTCCACAAACGTCACATGAGTGGCTCCGCGAGACAAAGCTTCTAAGCCTAAGTTCCCGGTACCAGCAAATAAATCCAAAACCTTTGCACCATCGACGTACATCATCCATTTATTAAAGATGGTTTCTTTAATACGATCCATAGTTGGACGAATATGATCAGCTTTGAAGCTGACAAGGTGGCGACCTTTAAACTTTCCGGATATAATTCTCATACTTATCTTCTACTTGGTCCACGAGCGTTTGTAAATTCTCAAACGGCTTTTTTATGAATCCGATCACCTGGGGATACATATCTGAATGAATATCGACCTCTAACGGCCCCGAGAAGGCTGAAATCACGATCACTGGCAAAAACTGGCCCATTTCTTTTAATACATCGAAACCATTTTTTTCAGGCATCAAAAGATCTAGAATAATCAAATCGACGGGTTTGTCTTTTAGAATATCCAAGGCTTCGACTCCGTTCACGGCCGTATGAACTGTATGGCCACGCCGAGCAATGAATCGAGATAAAGAGTTACGAATCAAATCTTCATCATCCGCAATAAGAATGTTAATCGGAGTTTTTGTCATTAGTTTTTAAACCTTAATATAAAACGAGTTCCTGATTTAAATTTATTATCGAAAATAAGTTCACCATTCATTTTGTTCATAAGCGCTGAACATAAGTATAATCCTAAACCCGTGCCATCACCCTCTTTTTTAGTAGTAAAGAATGGTTTAAATAAGTTCACTTGTGCACTTTCGCTGATTCCGGGCCCGTTATCTTCAATAATAAAATCAGAGTGTTCCGAGTGAGGCTCACCATGGTAAATTTTAATACTTCCATTAGTTCCCATAGCTTCACAGGCATTCTTGATCAAATTAAAGATAACTTGTTGAAGATAAACCGGTTGCGCTTGAACGAAGTGGCTTTTGACATCAATAAAAACACGATTGGAACGAAGAACCGATTTCAATAACGTCATAGTTTTTTTCAAAACTGTTGAGAAATCAATTTGCTGCATCTCTTTAGCTGTCGACGAACTAAAATCGACTAAATCTTTAATGATCAGCTCACTACGGACAGTGGCTTTAAAGATTTCATTCAAATCGTTGAGTAAATTGACGTTACTGGTCTCGCTAGGCTGAAGTTTAATTTCTGACATTAAATATTCAGTCGTCATTTTTAAACCAGTGAGTGGATTATTTAATTCATGCGCTAAATGATTAGCTAAATTACCGATCGTGTTCATCTTCTCAGACTGAATGAATTGTGATTTCAAAGTGCTGATTTCGGTAATGTCTTCGTAGAACAACAAATGATATTTTTTGTCCACTATAAATTCTGTGGCATGCGTTTGGTATTGCTTCGAATTAATTTCAACTGGCGTACTGGTTTTTGTTACCAAAGGACAATTCACACATTGAGAAGTACGATGAGCTAATACTTCATAGCACTTTCCGCTTTGTTCAGGCTGCGCTAAGTAGTTACTTTGAATAATATTAAATTCACTATCCACCACGTGAATGGGATCTTTGTAGGCCTTAAAAGTATTTCTCCATTGGCGAAGTAACACTTTTTCGCTTTCTTCTGTCACCCAACGACTGATAATTAAAGAGAGTAAACTCAAGCGATCAGAAATAAATGATTCAATTTGTTGAGCTTTATATTCTTTACCTTGTGTTTCTAGATAAATGTAAAATTGAACTTTTGAGTTTTCACTTTGGCTTGATTCCTTCCACGAAAGAATCTTCCCTACAGGACGCTGATAAATATTAGCCAAAAACGAAGCTAATACGTTGGAATCCACATCTCGACTGTCATCAAAGCTGATATTTTTTTGCGAATAATATTTACGATCATCATACTGGAATAAAATAGCCTGATCATCACCTTCAAGCTTAATAATAATTCCCAATTGGTAGAACTGACCGATTTTTTTAATTTCAGTCCACACGTATTGCAACAACTCATCCAAGAAGCTGCTCTTGTTGTAATTTGAATTGATAAAATCTAGAAAAAATAGAAGTTGTTTTTCGTATTGCTTCTTAGATTGCTCTTCGGCGTGGAAAATCTTTAAAGCGTTTGAACGCTCTTTATCTTGGTAAGACAAAAATTCATTTAATTTTTCAAGCTCATTGCGTTTAGCTTCAACATTTTCACGCGCTTGTAAACCTTGTTGCTTTTTTTGATTCAATTTAGCCGCTTCGGCAATTTTTGAAGGAATTTGATTCACTTCGGAATAATCTAAAATAGCCGTCGGGCGAATTTGACTGAAAAGATTAAGATCGAATGTTTCATCTTTATTAACGATCAAAATTTTATAAGACGCGGATGACGAACCTTGCACCGATCGGTACATTTCTTCATCACCAATAAAACAGTCATATTTAGATTTAGTTTGATAAACGACGTCCACCTGATGATTTAAATCAGGTGTATTTAAAACGTAGTGTTTAAAGTCGGGTTTGACTAGAATCTGCACTCATTAACGATAGCACTAATAATTTAGATATGTCCAAAGTAATATCTTAGCTTTACTTCTTCCGTAAACGCTAAGTCAGAAAGACCCAATTTATTCAATAAATCGATTTCTTTCTTCGTCATTTCTTGGTCAAAGTTATTCTTCTGTAAATAAGAACTTACTTTGTTACAAGCTGACTTATACTCACCTAGTTGCTCTTTCCAGATAGCATAACACTTAACAGCGACTGGATTTTGACCATTGATGTCTAAAGCTTTCTCGATATTGGCAATCGCTAGCTCCATATCACCCATTTTATTATGCATAATAGCTAATGATACCCAAGCGCGATCTAAGCGTGGATTCACACGAACCGCCTCACGTAAACAAGCAATCGCTTCGTCAGCTTGGTCATTTTGAATATGTAATAAACCTTGAGCGAATAAACCCATGTCGTCTTGAGCTGAATCTGTATGATACTGATTCAAAACTTCTTGAAGGCCTTCGAAATCATTGAACACAATATAGATGTCGATAAGGTTGTGGAAAAGCTGTTTGCCTTCGCTAACACTGACTGTTCTTGATTGTAAAGCTAAGCCGATATCTAGAGCTTCATTATGTTTATTCAATGACATTAATAAGTTCATTTGAGCTAAAGCATAATCCGCGCGATCACTTTTAGTCAGGATCACTGCTAAAGTTTTCGTAGCCGCTGATAGGTCCTGCAATTTGATTTGAACTTTATAAAGTAAATCTAAGAAACCAAGGTCGTGGGACATTTGGTTTGAGATCTGGATTAATTGTAAGAAACACTTTTTGAACATCTTGTTCTGGTATAACTCTTGAGCCGTAGCTAACATGATTCCTCTTTCAGTATATTCATCCTTGAACGTACTGAATTATTAAAAAGCAATCAGGATGCCAGCTTAATTCGAATTTAAATGATTTAAAGGAAGTAAATGAATACCTTGTTTGACTGTCGAGTCATAGAATTGACCTAGGGATATTTTTTCCTAGGCCAATCGTATGATTTTACAACTACATTGCGGACTTATATCCAGTCATGGCACGACGAGCACCTCTAACTGTTTTTAATTCAGTAATAATATTGTTTTTCAACTTTTCAATGAGGCTGATGATCTGAACGTCTTGCTCAACAATGCGGTTTACATAAATGTCTTTAATACGTAAGCATTCTTTAACCGCCGCCTGGTCCTGGTCGGATACGGCTAGGTTCATAGCGACTTCATCATTATGAACACGAGTTAATTCAGCGTCGATGTACTTAATGATTTTAAGTATGTCTTCACGTTGGTTATAAAAGTATTCTACATTTTCGAACTTCGATGCAGAAAGCTGCACTAATTGTTTTTCATTCAATGAGTAAAATTTCTCAAGGAAGTGATTTTTCTCATTTAGTAGTTGTACTGTCTTCATTAGGCCGCCCCTCCGTTTTGGTCGCTTCCGCTTTTTTGTGTTTTATTAATAACTTGATTCCATCCATCGTACAGATTCTCGAGCACCTTAAGACATGACTCTAAGGCTTCAACATTACCAGTCATATTGGCTTTACTGTATTGATCCAACATATACGTATAAAGTTGATCGAGTTGCTTCGGCAAATCTCCGGCTACGTTGTGATTCAACGAGGCTTGGAATTCCAAAATAATATCGTACGCTTTTAAAATATTCTTACCGCGCTCAGGAATATTATTATCCTTCGCCGCTTGAATGGCTATTTTCGTAAACCGAATAGCACCCTCGTAGAGCATAAGCATAACTTGCTCTTTCGATGCGCTTAAAATCGCGGTTTGTTTATATCTTTGATACGGATTTGCCATTTATTCCTTTATCCTTTCATCAACCTGCAGCCCCGCCGCCACCTATGGCGCCGGCTTGACTCTTGATTTTTGACATAGATTCTTCCATCGCTGCGAACTGTTTTCTTAATTGATCTTCTCTTTTACCTAAAGCGCGTTCTTTACGATCTAATTGATCGTCCATTTGCTTGATTCTTTTTTGATATGTTGTTTTGCGCGCGCCGATGGAGCCCGTATTAGGATCCGTCATTTCACGTACGGAACGAACTAAGTTCGGGACGAACCCAATATCCACGTTATTTCCACGTAAGAACTTCACGACATCTTTAGGGTCGGTATTCACCATTTTTTTAAATTTTTCGACGTTGAAGTTCAAAGTACCGTTACGGTTGAACTCAACACCTAATTCTATAATACGTTTGATATTACTATTCGTCGCTTGAGGCGTTTGAATAATATTACGTAATTTATTCTCTGCCATACGAGTGAAAGATTCCCCACCTAATGGACCTAATCTTTCACGACCTGATTTATCCGGAGTCAATTTTGACTGCCCTTGGATAAAACCTAAAGCCGCATTATAAGAATCAACAAAACCTTTTACTTTTTCCGAAATGATATCGTAGTTCTCTGAAACACCTAAACGGATCTGCTGACCCGGCTTAGCTTGTTTCATATCGACCGTCATTCCTGGAACTAAATCTTTAATCGTATTTTCTGGGACTTCGAACTCTTGTCCATCTAATTTGAATTTAGCATTTTTTGCTTTGTTGTTTTCAACAAACTGAAAATCCCGATCCCCATCAAGAGTATAGACGACTGGAAATTCGATTTCGTTGTCATCCCCCGTTTTGGCGCCAGACAATTCAATCTTATAACTGTCTTCTTTGTCGCTGCGATCATTGACGACGGTCGCAACGACTCCTACCCCCGCATTGTTAATTGAAGCAGCCAACTTTTCTAAGGTTGAATTTTCTTCAGAAAAATAGACTTCCTTTTGTCCCTCTGGCGTATTAAATCGAATGTATCCAACGCCGATCGTCGTTTCGTTTTTGTCCGGAAATCCGTTACTAACGACAGACGGTTTATTTGCTAGCTGAATGACTTCCAATCGCCAGTCACCGGGCTCTGCGATCTCTGGATCTAGGGTGCCGTTGACAATATCAGGAAATCCAGAAGTAAATTGCTTGTCTACAAATCCCCGACGGCCAATAATTGACGCCATGCTATTGGAAATCTCATTTACTTTTGTTTCAAAATCGCCAACTAATTTTACTTTGTCTTCGATGACGGTCTTTTTTTCCTGCATTTGTTTCACAGGCTGACGTTCAGCTTCGATCACTTGCTCAACTAAATTTGGCGGCAATCCGCTGGCTAAGCCACCGATTTTTATCCCTGCCATAATTGCACCTGTTTAACGGTTAACGTCATACTTAAATTATG
>CAZXZW010000083.1:0-10210 GCA_964645745.1 uncultured Bdellovibrio sp. | reverse complement strand
ATAGTCTAAATAACAAGCAAATCGGGATGAATAGTAAAGATTTCACATGCCTTTTGTTTAAGCATTATATGTGTTATAATAGACATCGCCAAAACCGATGTTAAGGCTTTATTAACAAGCGATCAGGCTTTTGATTTATTAGATTTTAAAAAGTAAACACTGAGAATAATGAGAACCAGGCTGATGATTTGGGAAATACTTAAACAATTTCCCACAAGAGCTCCGCGATCGTCATTGCGATAGAATTCAATCGCAAAACGGCAGAAGCTATGAAGCGTTAGCCAGGTGAAGAAAATCTTTCCTTCAAATTCGGCTTTCAGTTTAAGAACAATATTAAACACGATCAGTTCGGCTACGACCATATATAATTGAGTCGGGTGAAGGCCGTTAATCGCCCAAGGCAAGTCACAGGCTTTTCCGTAGCAACACCCTTCAAAAAAGCAAGCAAAGCGTCCTAAGCCATACATCAGCGATAAAACGGGAGCCATGAAGTCAGCCCAGCGTAAGAACTTTTCGCCTTGTGCGTTAAGGAAAATGCGACTGGCGATTAAAGCAGAAAGCATTCCGCCAAAGTAAACATAACCGCCATTCCAAAATTGAAAAATTTGAAGCGGGTATTTCATGTAATAGCGAGGCTCTTCGTAAAAGACATGAAATAAGCGTCCACCAATAAAACCGAACACCATAATGATGAGAGCCAAATCAAATGCCATCTTGCGATCAAATTTTTTATTTTTTTCAACTTGGGCTGAAAGAAAAGAAAGAACAACTAAAAGAGCCACGCTGATGACAACGTAAAATGTAGGTAAATGAATAAAGCCGATGTCGATGAAAGGTTTCATGCTGTTTTTTCTTTAGCGATAGCAAAGACTAAAAATAAGACGCCAATAACAATCGCAGAGTCAGCGATGTTAAAAGTGGGAAATGAGTATTTCAGATTCCAATGGAAATCGATGAAGTCTACTACGTAACCATAGTGTAGACGATCGATGTAGTTTCCTACGGCTCCTCCGAAGATGAGGCTTAGGGAAACTAATTGAAGCATATTGTTTTTAAATTCAGTGATGCTTTCAGATTTGATTTGATAAATCAGAGTTAAAACAATCAAACAAACGATCGGTGGTACGCCTAACATAAACCAATCGCGAAACTCAGGATGGCTTTGTTCCATGAAGCCGAAAGCGGCGCCAAAGTTTCGTGCGTAGGTCATATTCAGGAATCCGTCGATCAAGGCTTTGGTGTCATGTAAGCCAAATTGAGTTTGAATATAAGCTTTTGATATTTGGTCCAGGCAAATAACAGCGATGGAAATACAGATCAATAAGCTTATCTTCTTTAACATGTCCGAAAGTGTATCAGAATAAGACACTCGAGAATAGTCCAAATTGTCCTCAATTCTGGATAACTTCTGACCGATATATTCAGTGATGAATAAAAAGCGCATTATTTTATATCTAGGTGGAGTTTTAGCTATGGCGGTTGTCATGGCGGTGCCATTCCATAGATATAGCGAAGCTAAAACGCGTAGTATAGCTTCCGTGGCCACTCTTCCGTATTTTGAACAGCAGCCTGCACAGGCAGAGGTTCAACAAAAAGTGAAAGAGGAGTTAACTGTCGCTTGTGATGCAAACGAACCGATTGTGAAGACGGTTTTGACTTCATCGCAAGTCGTAAGAATTAAATTTACGGACTGTCATCAATTCAATAAAAAAGCACCACTGTTTGCCGTAAAAAATTTAACCAATGGTTACGATGGACATATTTTTAAAAACCAAACGATGAGTTCAAAAGGTCGTATGCCGGCAAGTGCATCGCTTCAGCTCTCGACGGATTATATTCAGTTGCAAAGCGGTGAAAATATAATCGAGTTGGAAATCAGCCTAAACGACGGGCAAAAGCTTATCAAAAAAATCACAATCAATCGCCAGTAGCAATTATTAGATGACTTAAATGCCTGGTTTTCATAACGTACTTTTCGTTATGAACATTGAGTTTAAAAAGAAATCAGATTTGCACCTTTTGCGAAAAGCTTGGCATATGCTCGGCGTTTTGGGGTTGTTCTTTATCTGGAACTTATTTTCATATCCCATCAGCTCTTACCTTTTTATCGCCCTTTGGTTATTTTTTGTTCCGGGCGATATCGTGCGCGTTAAGTATCCTCATTATAACAAAATTTTTAATACGTTGTTTAAGCCGATCATGCGCTCTTCGGAATTGAACAAGTTAGCCGGAACCACTTATTTGTTAACTAGCGTGATTTTCATCTCGTTCGTTTTTTCTCACTCTATAGTTTCTTTAAGTTTATTATTCTTAGCGTTCGCTGATCCTATTGCAAGCTTCGTAGGGATTAAATGGGGACGTCATAAAATTTTTGGACATAAATCATATCAAGGTTTTTTTGCTGCCGTGGTGGTATGTACGCTTTTGACGTATTTTTTCTTATCGCACTACAATGTTCAAACAAATATTCTCCTTGTAGCCATTTTGGCAGGGTTATGCGGTGCTCTAGCAGAGCTGATTCCTCTAGGGCAAATGGATGACAATTTTACTATGCCTATCTTAAGCAGTATCTGTTTGTATTTTCTGTTTATATTCTTTACTATCCAAGTATAAATCCAGCGGCTCAGGCTGCGTAAATCTAATAAGAAATGAGCACACTCATGGCTGATCAATTTAATGAATTAGAAGAGCAAACCGCATCGGGTAAAAAATTGGGAATGTACGTTTACGTTCTTCCCAATTTAATGACGATGGGAAATTTGTTCTGTGGTTTTTATTCTATTTTAAGTTCTTTCAAAAACGATTTCAAAACAGCAGCTATCATGGTGGTCGTTGCGGCCGTGTTCGATACATTGGATGGTCGTTTAGCTCGTTTAACTCGTGCTACAAGTAAATTCGGCGCTGAATTAGATTCTTTATGTGACCTTGTCAGCTTCGGCGTGGCACCGGCTATGTTGATGTACCAATGGGCTTTAGAACCATTCGGTCGTTTGGGTTTAATGGCCTGTTTCTTATTCGCCGCATGTGGAGCTTTAAGATTAGCTCGCTTCAACGTTCAAATTGGAATCGTAGAGAAAAATTACTTCCAAGGGTTACCAATTCCAATGGCGGCCGGTATCGTGGCGTCGTCTTACTTGGCCTTCACAGACATGGAATGGCAAGCGACAGCTAGCATTCCGTTGTTAGCGATGACGATTCTTTTAGCTTTCGTTATGGTTTCTAATTTTAGATATCGTTCGTTCAAGGATATCGACTTAAAACAACGTATGCCGTTTAGATATTTAATCTTAGGTGTGATCGTTCTGTTCTTCGTAGCTCTTCGTCACGAAGTGATGTTGTTCGTGTTATTCTTCTCTTACGCAGTTCTTGGTGCGATCTTCGGAGTCATGCGCTGGGGTAAAAAACAAAAGCAAATGCGCGCCAATGTGTACGCTCCTGAAGTGACGAATGAAAACGATCTTCAAGAGGAAAAAGACAACTAATGAGAACGTGGAAAAAAGCGCTTAAGATTGGTTTAGTAGGTGCAACCGGCGTTGTCGGTGAAACATTTATTAACTTACTTGAAGAATACGCTTATCCCGTTGAGGAATTCCGTCCTTTTGCCAGCCAGAATTCGGAAGGTATCAAATTATTTTTAGCCGGACACGAATGGGCTGTTCAAACTTTAAAGCCAGGATGCTTTGATGGTTTGGATATGGTGTTCTTTTCTTCGGGTGATGATATTTCAAAAGAATGGGCCCCTCAAGCGGTGAAAGCGGGAGCCTTTGCTATCGATAATTCGAACGCTTTCCGCATGGACAAAAATATTTCTTTGGTGGTGCCGGAAGTAAACGGACATCTTTTAAATAAAGATTCAAAGCCTCAAATCATTGCGAACCCGAATTGTTCAACGATTCAGTTAACCGTGGCTTTAAAACCTTTATTGGATAACTACGGCATTGAAGATGTAGTTGTTTCGACTTACCAAGCTGTTAGTGGAGCAGGCCTGCCAGGTTACGAAGAATTGTTAGAGCAAACTAAAAACTTCCAAATTCCTGATCACGAAGGAAAAGCATTTCCGAAACAAATTTTATTCAATTGTATCCCACAAATCGGATCTTTCGATGGAAACGGTTACAGTTCAGAAGAAACGAAAATCATGAACGAAACGCCAAAGATTTTAGGCCAAGCCGATCTTAAGGTTTCCGCTTTTGCTGTTCGCGTTCCTGCCTTGAATAGTCATTCAGAATCAGTATGGGTCACGCTTAAAAAAGATGTGAACCGTGAAGACCTTTTAAGAACCATGGATGATTTCCCGGGATTAGCTATGATGGATACGGATTATCCAACTCCATTAGAAGTTTCTGGAGAAGAACCTGTATTCGTTGGACGTGTTCATCAAGATGTGCATAATCCAAAGAAATGGTTGATGTGGGTGGTTTCAGATAATCTTAAAAAAGGCGCTGCATTAAACGGTTTGCAGATCGCCGATTTAATCTTTGCCTAAGTTTGACATCATATATCATGCATGCTGAAATCATAGGAGTGAAATCACTCTTAATTGCTCTTCTTTTTGCAATCTCATTTCAAGCACATGCTGCCATCACGATACAATCTGTTGGAGGTGCCAGCTATTTCGAAGTTGATGATAATAATAATTATACGATCTACGGCGGAATGGCGGGAACTTGCACGGGCACGTTGGATAATGTTTCAACATGTAATAGTTGCGTGAGTGCGACGGGTTTGCCGGTCACAGCTTGTAATCAAACAAGTGTCTATCCTGGTTTGCAAATTTCAATTTCGTTTGTCAGTGATAAAATTTTATCTGCAGCGCCTGTGCATATTACGACCGATGAAGGATTGTTAGCGCAAGAAGCGCCTGAGTACTCTCCCGTTTCAGCGGCGGCTACTGGGGCGGCTGGAGTGTCATTCCCAGCGACTTTACGATGGAGTTATTTGTGTGAGCATGATCCGGGATTAGCTGGGTCAACATGTACGCCGGCTAATACCTCAGAGCAATCTTTTGGGAACACTGCACGCAAAATTTATCTTTGGGTTGATGAAGACAACGATGGTGTCGTTGATGACGGCGAGAAAAAAACAATTTCAGTTAAGCTTCACTATGTTAATGCTGCTGATACAACAATTTCTCAGCAGACTTTTTGTACTAAAGCCGATTACGAAGGACAAACGCCGGCGATCACTACAGCTATCGGCATGTGCGGTTATGAGCTAGGAATTGGTGATTCGAAGTTTTATCTTCAGGGCGTGTACGGAGCAAATGGCTCAGGGACATCAGCTCCAGCGAAATCAGCGAATGCTCCAGATTGGTTTGGGGTGGCTTTATTCGCCAGTACCGCAGCCAATGTGGCTTCGATTCCAAGCTCTACGGCACTGATGGAAATTCGCCAGTATAATGCAAACTACGGTTTGAATGATAATACAATCACGGGTCTTGATAACTACGTTAACTACTGTTTGTTGATGGGGAATGTTAACAAGGCAAAAAATATTTATAAGTTTAATATGGCGGGAGTGAATGCGACTCCGGGGAATACGTGCGGTCAGCCTTCCGAGGTCATCGGAATGTTGTCAGATAAAAGTTGTTTCATTTCAACTGCGGCGTTCGGTTCTGATATGGCCGATCAAGTTCAATTATTAAGAAAATTTAGAAACGAATTTTTACTGACGAACGAATATGGAAAAGTGTTTGTAAAAACATATTACAAGTTAAGTCCTCCGATCGCTCACTTCATTGAGCACTCAGAAGTTTTAAAAGCGATGACTCGTACGGCGCTTTATCCATTTATCGCGATGGCGTGGCTAGCAGTGAATTATGGTTTATGGCCAGTGGCGCTTTTAATTATTTTATTCTTTTCGTCTTTGTATTTGGTTTCGAAAAAAAGAAGAGCTCTTCATGCGTAAAATTATTTCGTTGATTGTCTTGTTATCTACTATCAATTTGTGGGCTGTTGAAGCTTCTGAAAAAAAGGTCAATCACCCCGGAGCGGGCGAAGACGGTTTAACTCGCATTGATTCCGAAGGGAATTATATCTACGAAACAGAAAATGAATTACGTCATCAAGCGATGAGCCTTCGCCTTGGTTACGTTTCCAATCCCAAAATGAGCGTTGAGATCACACAGCACGGAACTTCGAATGTGACGGTGGTCGATTTTGATGACATGTACGATGGAGCAGAAAAACTTTCGATCGGTTTCGACTACGAGTATTTTTTCACAAGCTCATTGGGTCGCATTGGTCTTCAAGGTGGATTATCTTTTCAATACGCCGAAGGAAACGGGCGTTTAGCTTCTAATCCAAGTCAGCTTTCGATTGAGAAATTTACATTCGTGACGATGCCTATTTTCTTAGGTTTGGTTTACCGTTTTGAATATCAAGATCGTCAAAAATTGGCTCCTTATTTATCTGGTGGGGGAGTTTATACAGTCTTAGCGGAAAAGCGTGATGATGAATCAAATGTGAAGGCGATCGGCTCTTTAGGGTTTTACGCTTCGGGCGGTGCTCTTATTAATATGTCTATTTTTAGCCGTGATATGGCGGCTGATTTCAGAACTGAGTACGATATCAGTAATATATGGATCAATTTAGAGTTCAGAACTGTTCAAGTTCAGGCCGATTCGTTTACTTATGACAATAGTTTCGTCCAAGGTGGCGTGACGTTTGATTTTTAGATCAAACTAAGAGACATACTATCCATGGCTAAAGTTTTATTCGACAAACACATCTCTAAATCGACGCGTATTAAATTTACCTGCAGTTATGACGGCACGGATTTTTGCGGTTGGCAGAGACAAAATGTCGAGCGTGAACACAATAGAACTGAAAAACCAAGTCTGTGTCGCACTCTCGAAACAGCTCTCGAGAAAACCTTCAAACATAAGATCAATTTAAGTGCTTCAGGTCGTACCGATGCTGGTGTTCATGCTGTTAATCAGGTTTGCCATTTCGATACGGATCGCACAGTTGAGCAGATGCAGGGCTGGGATTTAAGTCGAGCTTTGAAAAATAAATTACCTGATTCAATTGTGGTCAAAAAAGCGTGGATAGCGCCTCCAAATTTCCATTCTACGCTGTCGGCGGAGAAGAAAACCTACCGTTACCTCATTTTAAACGCGGAGCAGCCAAGCCCGTTTTTTAATCGAACCATGGGGTGGATGAGAAAGCCGATGGACCTTAATTATTTCAACGAATGTTCTAAATATTTGATCGGCGAGCACGATTTTAAAAGTTTTCAGTCGGTAGGAACCCCGGTTCATCATACAGTGAGAACTATTTACAAAGCCGAATGGGCCTGGCAGGGGTCTAAAGTTGCTCAATTTACAATCACTGGTTCGGGATTTTTGAAGCAAATGGTTCGTAATATTGTAGGAACTCAATTATTGATGGCTCGTAAGAATTTAGAGCCAAAATACATGGATCAAGTCATCAAAGCCAGGGACAGACAGGCTGCTGGGGCCCCGGCCGACCCCCAGGGTTTATATTTAATGAAAGTTTACTATCCTCTAGACCTTGACAACGGCTGCCGAGAACTTTAAAACACTCATTCACTCTTACGGAGAATTTATGAAAACTTGGAATGCAAAAACTGAAGAAACCGACAGAAAATGGTTCGTTGTAGACGCCTCTGGACAACGCCTTGGTCGTATCGCTACTCACGTAGCTAACATTTTACGTGGTAAAAACTTACCTACATTTACTCCACACGCTGATGCTGGTGGTTTCGTTGTAGTAATCAATTCTGATAAAATCGAAATGACTGGAAATAAATGGAATACTAAAAAGTATTACCGCCATTCTCGTTTCTTCGGATCTTTAAAAGAAAAATCAGCTGAGCAAATGCGCGCAGACGATTCTGCTTTTATCATCTCTGAAGCAGTTCGTGGTATGTTGCCAGTTAACAAATTATCAAAAACTTTAATCAACAAATTAAAAGTATACACTGGCGCTGATCATCCACACGATGCTCAAAAACCTGAAGCTTATACAATTAAATCTAAGGCAAAGGGATAATCCATGGCAGCTGCTGAAAAATTTTTCTACGCAACTGGCAGACGTAAAACAAGTTCTGCTCGTGTTTACTTAAAATCTGGTAAAGGTAAAGTTACTATCAACGGAAAAACTGCTGAAGGTTACTTAACTCGTTTACAATCTCGTATGGTTATCATGCAACCGATCGAATTATTAAACCAAGCTGGAAAGTTTGATTTAAAAGTTACTGTATCTGGTGGCGGAGAATCAGGACAAGCCGGAGCTATCCGTCACGGAATCACTCGTGCATTGATCGCTTTCAATGAAGAATTCAAATCTGAATTGAAAAAAGCTGGATTCGTTACTCGTGATCCTCGTATGGTTGAAAGAAAAAAATACGGATTGCGCGGAGCTCGTCGTCGCGGTCAATACTCAAAACGTTAATCGTTTTTTGTATCTCGATTACAAAATCAAAAAAAAGCCTGTGGAAACACAGGCTTTTTTTTGCCTTTTTTATTGTGTTTAATGTTTTATTTAATTGATTCAATTGATTGGACCTCATAGTTTAACTCTAATTTCAAAAAGGAGATTATTTATGAAATTACTTATCACATTGTTTATAGGTTTAAGTTCGACTTTCGCATTCGCTCAAAGCTTTGAACTCATCAAAGATGGCACAACTTATTCATGCACTGAAAAAACGGCTTCGAATCCGAACGCAGTTGCAGATTGTGTATACAAAGCGAAGTACTCGGCGAGCCTTTCAAATGAACAAGCTATTAGACTTTGCCAAGGAGCAACTAATATAAGTCCTGCGGATTGTGTATATAGGGCTAAGTACTCAGTCAGTCTTTCGACTGATCAAGCCCTTTCACTTTGTGTAAGAGCAAAAAATGTTGCACCTGCTGACTGTGCTTATAAAGCTAAGTATTCGGTTAGTCTTTCGAATGACCAAGCGATCAAACTTTGTCAAGGGGCTGCTAATTTGGATCCAGCCGATTGCGCTTATAAAGCTAAGTACTCAAGTAGTTTGACGAATGATGAGGCTGTCGATCTTTGTAAGATCAGCGGAGCTTATGTAATTAACGGGGTTCAATTTGTACAAAGAAATATTTTTTTAAATTCCGTACAAATTTTTAAAAATAAATTTAAATTATTTTAGTCGTTGATTATTAGTCATAAAATGACAACTTCAAAAGCCTGTATAACTACAGGCTTTTTTATTTTAATCCATATTTGACTGACGATTGATTCGATCTATTTTGAAAATGTTGGCCTGCATTTCTTGGACCTCATCGGCTTTTAGTTTTTCGAATTCTAGTCCGATGCTGGCCGTTCTGGTGATAGGATTGTCTTTTAGGAATTTTACTTTGCAGTAGATAGTCTGATTATCGAAACTTAAGAAAGTCATCTTCATGGCGATTTCGGCGTCGGTTTTTAGGTTACTGATGTATGAGGCGTCGGCGTATTGAACTGTGACCTTGCATCCACCTAAGCTTAGATCTACTAAACTTACTTTTAATTGTTTTATTCCGACAATTTCTAAATGCTGAGTCATGCTTTTAGGTATGAAAACGCGGAAGTTATCTCGTCTTTGGATTTTGTACACGACTTCAGGAAGTGAAAAAACAATCGCTGCATCTGTGAAAGATGTTTTTGATGTGAAAAAATAAATTTCATTTTGTAACGAGAAGTGACACGTTAATTCTTTACTCATCTTGAAAACCTGATCTGTAGCGGAGTTCGAGCAGATAACCAAAACTCGACTGAGGTCGGTTGTTGGGTATGTTACGGATTCAAGTATTTTTTGATCCATATAAATTTTAACGTTGGTTCGCGTGGTCGAAAGCATTTTTAAAAGCTCTTGCTTTGTTTTTTCATCGACCGGGTTATTAAAATGAGTGTTGTTCTGGTTTACTTCTTTAGGCATATTTAATCCAAGTGACTTCGTTTTTATTGTGGTACAAATGAACAATCGTTGAATTTTCTATAGCTAGAAATTGTTTTAAAATATCGTAATTGCAATCGCCTTTAAATTTAATTGTGCAGACGAATTTTTTCACGGGGCTGTTGTTGAGCCAGAACTGAATCGTCTCAAAGATTTTTTCTGGTGTGCAAATGATGTCGGAGAAAAACCAAGTGACTTCGGGGAAGTCTTTCGGGTTTAGTTTGAATGCGTCTCCATCTTGGTGATGGATGCTCTCGACTCTTCCGATTTTTCCGGCCAGTGGACCGCG
>CAZXZW010000082.1:0-10222 GCA_964645745.1 uncultured Bdellovibrio sp. | reverse complement strand
GAAGTTCGATACGGCTACATTGGAATCCGGTAAAGCTGAGTTTGGTGTAGGTGGATTACACTGCACTCAAAAGCATACTCCTGAGCATGTGAACATCATTTACTGCGCAGCAGAAGCCGCTATTAAATAAGTTAATAGACTGCACTATCTAAATTTGATGAAGATAGTGCAGTACTAATTTTCGATATAGTTTTTCTTTAAAGTTTTTTGGTTTTAATAAATTCATTCGCTCTAATTCTATATTAAAATGGGAACGGCGTGAACTCAGATTTAAAATCGAGGGACTTAAGCTGTAGGCCCTAAACGATCAGAGTGTCAGATTTTGATAC
Organism: uncultured Bdellovibrio sp.; assembly: GCA_964645745.1. GTDB lineage: Bacteria > Bdellovibrionota > Bdellovibrionia > Bdellovibrionales > Bdellovibrionaceae > Pseudobdellovibrio. Next base: position 9,893 of record CAZXZW010000082.1, on the reverse strand, counting down.
AGTTTTGGGGCGTAAACGGCGATATAGACAATCTGAGATAGGCATGGTCCTCGCTTTGTAAGTCCTTGGATGCACAAGGTAAGCGGAGGATTTTATGGTTTCAAAAGTAAAAAAATCAATTCTTGTATTGATGGTCTTAGCGGCTCAAGTAGCTCATGCGCAGAAAGCGGTGCCATGGACTTGGAAAAAGAGCGACTGCAAAACTTGTGGAATCAGCTTTAAACTTGTCGGAGATATTAAACCTAAATCTGAAATGGATATGAAGGAAAAAGCCATGAGATTCACAATGTCTTTGAGTCCGGCGACTCAATCACTTGTGAAGGCTCACGATGCAGATGCTTTAGCGCGAACACTTATATTTTTAAAAACATTATCAACGGAAAAAGCGAACATTTTAAAACTGTATAACTCAGATCCTCAAGAATATAATTTACTAGCTCATATGGCTGTAGGTATCTTAGGTCAAGAATCTCGTTTCTTTGGTCATTGGAGATATTTCATTAAAAGAAATTCTCAATTAGCTATCAAAGAAATTAAAGAAGCTAAAGCATGGATTAAAGATCTTGAGGCTGTAGCGAATAGTAAAGGTCCGACTCAGATCAAGGATGTTCCTGATCGTATTGCTCAGTATTACAATATCACTGAGAAAAATTTATGGGATCCAAAATATGCAGCGGTTTCAACTGTCGGTTTTTTAATTGAAGCTTTGGCTGAATTAAAACAAAGAGCTAAGAACAACAATTTAGAGATGATCACTTCAGATACTTATGTTGATTACTTGCCATACATTTACTTTGGTGGAAGTAAAAAGCTCGTGAATCGTACGGCTACACCTGAAACAAATATTTATGTGAAGAATATGAAAAAACACATGAAGAAGGTTGTTGTTACGGAAATCGTTAAATAATTCTATGATATTTAAATCCATCGGTAATATCTTGAAAAAAATTTTACCGTTTTCTTCTCAGTTACATATCTATACCGATGGCAGCCACAAAGAAAAATGGGGCTCGTGGGCCTTCGTTGTTGTTAAAAATAATAAAATTATTCACGAAGCTTCTGGACGAGTCAGGAAAACTAACAGTCATCGTATGGAATTTCAGGCGGTTATTGAAGCTCTTGCACACCTTAAAAAAGGTTCCTCGGCCTGCCTATACTCTGACTCGCGAGTTGTGATCGATTGCTTTGTTTTTCCTCATGAGCGGCCTGCTGTGAATGTTGATCAACTTGAGCAGTTAGATGCCCTTATTTTAGAGCGAAAAATAACCTGGAAGTGGGTTAAAGCTCACGCTGGAAATGCATACAATGAGCGCTGTGATGAGCTGTGCATTTTAGCTCGCCAAAGCTAGTCATTGACTTAAAAAAGCCGAAACTTTAATCTCTTTTAATGTTCATAATCCTGGTTATTACATTGTGCCTTCTTTTAAACGCGATTTTATCATGTGTAGAGATGGCCTTTGTTACGGTTTCTAAACCGCATCTTCGTAAACTTTCAAATGAAGGCGATAAACAAGCTCGTAAAGTTCTAGCCTTAAGATCAAATCCTGAACGCGTTCTGTCTGTATTGCAAATCGGTATCACGCTTGTCGGAGCGATTTCTGCCGCTGTGGGTGGAGCTGGAGCCGAAGAATCTTTAAGTCCATTATTTATGGACTATTTTAATATTTCAGAAAAAGCTTCAGAAATAATATCGGTGGTCGCCGTTGTAGTTCCTTTAACTTATTTATCAGTCGTTATCGGTGAATTAGTTCCTAAGACTTTGGCTTTACGTTTTCCGATGCGTTTTGCGAAATTAGGCAGTTACTTTTTATCTGGAATGGATCGCTTCTTTGCGCCTGTCGTGTTTTTGCTTGAGCTCTCGACTAAAATTATTATTTCTCCTTTTGTGAAAAAAATGGGAACTGAATCGATTTCCGAGCAGTCGTCTTCAATTGATATCGATGATCTTCAAGATTCAAATAAGCAGTTCGTATTCAATTTAATAGGGATGGATAAGCGTAAAGTAAAAGATATCCTAGTTCCATGGGCTTCGGTCACAAAAATTTCAGCTTCAGCTCATTATACCGAAGTTTTGGATTTAATTCGCACGACTCGATACACGCGCTTTCCCGTCATCAATGAAGATGAAAATTTAGTAGGTATTCTACATGCTAAAGATTTCCATTCAGAGGCGGAAGTTTCTCGTTTGAACTGGAATGAGTTGATTCGTCCTGCGGTTTATATCAATTCAGAAGACGCGATTCTAAATGCTCTAAAAGCCATGCAAAGTAAAAAGAGTCACATTGCCGCCGTTAGAAATAAAGGCGTTGTCTTGGGTATCGTCACTTTAGAAGACGTTTTTGAGGAAGTGGTCGGAGATATTTATGACGATGACGATAATCCTCAGTATTTATTATCTTCTAATTCTAAAATCAGAACGATGAATTTACGTATCAAGTAGTTTGATCGCATGAAGCTTAAGATTTCTCGAATCCTTCATGCTGGTTACGTTTTTAAATACGGTCAAACGCAAATTGCTTTCGATCCTATTTTTGAAAATCCTTTTAGTCATAATTGCTATGCATTTCCTTCCGTCGAATTTGATCTTAAACAAATTAAAGAATTGAAATTCGATGCTGTGTTTATTTCTCATTTTCATGATGATCACTGTTCCATGGAAAGTTTGGTTCATTTAAACCGCGAAACACCTATTTACATGTACTGCGTGCATGATGAAATGTTTGAGTTAATTAAACGATTAGGTTTTGTTCACGTGCACTCTTTGTCCTTAGATCAAACGGTCCGTGTTGGAGAAATTGATGTGATTCCTCGTCGGGCTTTAGATGTATATGTGGATTCTTTGTTTCAGATTAAAGCGGGTGGAGTGAATGTTCTTAACGTAGTTGATTCTTGGATCGATGAGGACACTTTAGAACAGTTAGTTCATCAGGGGCCTTGGGATATGGTGTTGTGGCCGTTTCAAACGATGCGTGAGATCGAAGTGATTGCTCCTTCGCAAGGAGTTCAACGACCAGCAGTGATTCCAGGGGAATGGATATCTCAATTAACAAAATTAAATCCACGCTATATCGTTCCAAGTTCTTGCCAATTTAAACAAGAAAGTTGGTCGTGGTACAATCAAGCCTTCTTTCCGATAACCTATAAACAATTCCAAAATGAAATTGAAGCAGCTTTACCGCAAGTTCAGGTTGTGCGACTCAACCCTTCTGTTTCGGTTGAAGTGGATTCCTCAGGAATCATCACTTCTTCGGAGGCGCTGAGCTGGATAAATCCTATAGGGAATCAGGATGTCGACTATGATTTTAAACCCAACGTAAAGCCACCACCTACATCTGAAATAGCACAGAAATTTTCAGCTTTGTCCGAAGCTCAAGTAGAAAGAGTTCTGAATTACTGCCGTTACGGTTTGTTAAATAAATTTCGTTCAATGGATGCGCCACTGGATGAGTACTTTGAAAAACCGCGTGATTGGAAGTTATCTATTTTTGATCACCAAGGATCCGAGACAGTTTTTTATTATCATTTGAATGAAAATAAAATTGAAATGTTAAATGAAAGACCGAATGTCATCAATTGGGAAACGGAAATTCCATTTTCAAAATTTTATACAGCCTTAGAATTAGGTGAGTCTTTGACTTCAATGTATATGCGTATCAACGCCGTTCCTGGAGTCGATATTGTGGATGATCCGCTCATTCGTTGTTTGTTTAATGGAGCCTTCGGGTCTTATCAAAAGGCTCAGTTGAAACGACTTAATTTTTAGATCTGATTAATCACTGTAGAAATAATTTTATCACCAGGCTTGTAATCTTTGCGAGGCGTAAACTTATCGTTTAAGGCAACGATGTTGCTAGCTTTTGTTAGATCGTAAAGTTTCCAAGCCATCTTTGCTTTTTCGGTTGAAACTTGATAGCCGCGAAGAGCCTCATTACCAGTTGCAGTTGTTCCGTAGCAATAAGGTTCGACCGTGCGACTGATATTGTCGTAGTCAAATTGGATGAGAGTTTTATTTTTAATGGCGTTGTTGATATCTTGATTCATGAGGATATGTATAGATGAGAACAGCCTCTTTAGTCTAGTTATTCTAGACTTGAGGTCGGGTATTCAGGTCGTAAGGCTGTTCAGACGCTTTACATCATTTTTTCACTCACAGATAATAAGCGTATGCCTCCGAAAACCGTAAAAGCTGATGAGCTTTCCAGTCTGAGTGACGCCGATATTTTAAAACTTCGTTTTAAGGATATTTCCCTATCAATTAAAGATACTGAAATCGAAGAGTATGTAAATCAACTTTATTTTGAACTAGACGCTAAAGGTTTAGTTTATCGCCCCCAAGTTTTCTTAGGTGATGAGTGGTTTAGTCCCGAAGGTATGAATGCGATTTCAGTTCCGTTTTATTTAGCTAATACTCGTTTGAAAAACTTAGAGAAGACTTTGATGTTCGAAGCCGAGGGAAGTGATCATGATTGGTTCATGAAGCTTTTACGTCATGAGGCCGGTCATTGTTTTGATCACTGTTATAAATTTTCGAAAAGAAAAACATGGAAGAAAGTTTTTGGATCTCCAGATATAGATTACAATCCAGAAACATATCGCCCTCATCCTTACAGTAAAAGTTTCGTGAAACATTTGGACCGCTGGTACGCGCAGGCTCATCCAGACGAGGATTTTGCTGAAACGTTTGCCGTGTTATTAGATCCAGATTGTAATTGGAAAAAAGAATACAGTAAGTGGCCCGGAGCTTTAGCTAAACTTGAATACGTAGAGGGTTTAGTTAAAGAGAGTGTGAGGCTCAAAGATACTTCTGAAAAAGGTCGTCTACCTAGTGCCGTCGCTAATTTAAGTACAACTTTATCCAAGTATTACCAGAAAAAGAAAAATGAAAATGCCGATGATTATCCGGATTTTTATGATAGTGATTTGAAAAAAATTTTTAACGGGGACATGACGTTAGCTAAACGTGATTTCTCTGCCGAACGATTCATGAACCGAAACAAAAAAGCCATTGTAGCTACGTTAGCGTGGTCTACCGGCGAACGTAAGTTCACGATTGATGGGTTAGTCAAACGCTTAACTGAGCGTTCAGCTAAATTGGAATTACGATTAGGAAAATCGGAAATCCAAACCACCATGGAAGTGGCAAGTTTTTTAACCAGCCTTGTGAAAAATTATTTATTCACGGGTAAGTTTAAAAGAGAGGCGTAAATGAAATCATTAAAAGTTTTACTTTTGTTTGATCTATCCATCAGCTTAACCAGAGAAGAGTATGTCGATTACTGGAATACTCCGGATTGGAAAACGGAAAGAGATGTGCGCAATACGCTTCTTAAATTAGGCCACGAAGTTATTCCCTTCGGAATACATGACGACATTGAACCTTTTCTTAAAATTGTAAAAGAACAAAAACCTGATCTAGTTTTTAATATGAGTGAGGCCTTCAGCGGCAAAAGAAACTTTGAGCCAAACTTAACAGCCTTAATGGAGTTAGTTGGTGTTCCTTTTACCGGTGCAGGTCCGATGAGTCTTCAACTGTGTAAAGACAAAGGATTAACTAAAAGTATCCTGGGCTATCATGAGATCAGTACGCCTAAATTTCTGGTAGCTAAAAAATCTCGTCCATTTCCGTTAAGTGCTTTAAGAAAATTTCCATTCCCGGCCTTTATTAAACCTTTGCAGTTAGAGTCCTCAGAAGGGATTGCGCAGATGTCTTACGCGGCTAACGAAAAAGAAGCGGCCGCTCGTGTGAAGTACATCCATGACAAATTGGGTGTTGATGCCATCGTGGAAGAGTTTATTGATGGACGTGAAGTGTATGTGAGTATTTTAGGAAATGATAAATTAAGTGTGTTCCCACCGCGTGAATTATTCTTTAAACAAGTTCCTGATAGCGAGCCTAAGTTTGCTACTTTTAAAAGTAAATGGGATCGTGAATACCGTAAAAAGTGGGGTATTGATTCAGGTTGGGTGGATGAATTGCCAGAATCAACTCAGAAAAAGCTTAATGACGTGTGTAAGAAGATTTATCGTCTTTTGAATATTCAAGGGTTTGGTCGCATCGATTTACGTATCCGAGGCGATGAGATCTATTTTATTGAAGCTAATCCGAATCCATCCATCGCGAAGAAGGAAGACTATGCCTTATCGGCCAATAAAGCCGGGGTTGAGTACGATGAATTGATCGCCAAGATAGTTTCTTTATCGCTTAGCGCATAAAATCTTTAATTTAGAGAGAATCATTATTTTGAAGTCTTAAGGTGCAAATAATTAGAAAAGCAAGCCTGCGATAATATGAGCTAATTTATCTCCATCAGAGAATTCAGCATCTTGAGCGAATTTATTTAAGACATCACGTAATTCGGCTTTTATTTTAGGAACATCTTTTTCTAAAATAGAGAAAGTCGAGCAATGGAAGAAATCTTTCTTAGGGACTGTTCCTGTGGCATAGCTTGCAGCTGTGCCTTCGGCGCGTTTAAGTAAATCCAAAATTCTTTTCTGAAAGAATGAATCATAGGAAACATCTTCGAAGAAATAATGTAAGTTTCCAGCATGATAGCGATCAGTTTTTTGATCATGTTTAATCATGCGTTTGTCTTGCATATTTTTTAAAGCCTTAAGAATAACTGGCGCCGACAGTCCTGTTCTTTTTTGAATTTCAGGCAACGAACTTCCGTTTTCTAAACTTCCTAAGGAAGCGTAGACGTCAATCCAATCAGCACTTTCAAAAAGATCATTGGGTTTTCTATTTTTTAGATCCCGTTGATTTTTAAGTCGGTATCTCAGGTGTTCAATGTCTTTTATTAATTCTTCTTTGTCGGAATTTTTTTCAAGTTCAACCAGTTTTAGGAAAAGTTTTCGGCTATCGCCTTTTAAGCCAAAGGCGCTCGCAAAGCCCGGGGCGTATCCACTAGATAGAGATCTACGTCCATTCATGACATCGTTGGGATAGCTTTTTGATTTGCAACCAATTTTGCGTGCAAGTAAAGTTAATGAATAGCCCCTTTTTACACTTTTCATGTAATGGAATGCCTCTAATAAAAAGCTACGGTAGTTATCGCAATTAATTAAAATAGAAATAAACTTTTCTTGGTGAACCATAACTTAAAACTTCCTTCCAGCTGCTGCAGCTAAAGAGTAGTGTGTTTATACAGTGGTTCGGAGGGGCTGTCTAAATCATTGTGATAAGACCGTTAAATTCTAACTGAAAACGTATGAGTGTGCTCTTTAAGCAGCAATTTAATCTTATTTTAATGAAAATATGACGCTTATGCGTATACTCTAGTTATGGATGCAGAAAAAATACATTATATGAATAGAGTATTCATGGTGATTCGTAAAAGTCGCCGTCGCACGTTAAGTGTAAAACTCAGCTCTCGAGATTCAAATAAAGTATATGCAAGTCTGGGGATTCCCCAGAAAACGATTCTGGATTTCCTGACATCTAAACATGATTGGCTTGAGAAAAACTTAACGAAAATCGACGAGATTAAAAGTCAAGAGCATCATCCCGTATTTAAAGAGGGTGAGCTCTTTCCATTCTTAGGAGAGATGAAATACTTCACGTTTTTTCCTTATAAAAACAAAAAAGTAAAATTACAAATCGAAGATGGGTTTATTTCTTGTTATCATCCTGTAGGTCAAATTCCGGATAAAGAAAAATCTTTACATGCTTTGATTCAGCTTTATAAACAAGAAGCTTCGGTTTATTTAATAAAAAGATGTAAAGAGTTAGCTGTCGAACTAAACTTGATGCCAAGCCAAATCAAAATTCAAACGGCGCACACACGATGGGGGAGTTGTAATTCTCGTGGTGTGATTAATTTAAATTGGAAGTTGATGATGTTTTCTCCGTCCCTGATTGATTACGTGATCATTCATGAACTCTGTCATCTTAAACATATGAATCACTCTGAAAACTTTTGGTCGTTAGTTCAAAATTTCTATCCGCAATATCATGAAGCGCAAGATTACTTCAAAACAGAAGGTCTTCGCATCTCTGCTTTTCTCAACTAAAATGTCTTAAAACGATAAGTACTTTAGTCATATTGAATAACCTTTAAACACATAAAAGAACACTGGACTTAGTCCTAGTCTAGATTTTTATGTTCGTGCTTCTTAAAGTTGAAGCTCTAATACCTAGACTCCGAATGATGGTTTGAATTTAGTTTTAAACCAACGGAGACGTTATGAAAATTATTGTTTTACTTTCGAGTTTCTTTTTAGCCACAAGTGCTATGGCGAAGTTAAAATTCAGCAGCGACTATCCTCTTTATTTATCTGACGAGTCTCGTTATTCCTACTCTCAAGTCGAGTCAGCCTTAGATCGAGCTTTCTCGTACAAGAAGCCAGTTTTATTGTTCGTTCATGGACGTGGAAATGAGCCTGAGAAAAGTTTAAACGGTGGAACTTTTGTAGAAGGAAATGCTGTTCATAAATTAGAAGAACAGTATGGTGTGAAAGTTGTGATGTTCAATTGGGATTCATCAGCTTTTCTTTATGATCGTGATAAACCATTAAAACGTATGCCAGCCTCAGCTGCTTCATTTAAAAAAGTTTTGGCGAAGGTAAATACGTATATGAAATCCAATAAAGATAAGAAGATCACTTTATTAGCTCACAGTATGGGATCTATTGTTTTACAAAAGTATATTCAAACTTACGGTTGGGAATATAAAGATAAAATATTTTCGAGTGTCGTTTTTACTAGCCCCGATGCAGATAATAAAAATCATAATGTATGGCTGGATAAAGTAGCGGCCTCAGAAAAAGTTTATGTGACGATTAATAAAGATGACGACATTTTAGAAAAGTCGACGGATTCGCGTGAAAAAGGTGTTTTAGCTTTAGGGTTAAATCCAGTAAAACCATTTTCAACAAAGGTCACGTATTTAGATATGACAAAAATGGGAACGAGCGTAGGTGGTGAGACGGGAACCCATGAAGTGTTTAATAAATTAAATATGAAAGATCAAAAAAATGTCTGTGAAGTTTTTGATTCGTTGATCACATCGAGTACGCCGAATGTGACTGCTGCAACGGTGACAACATCCATCGCGGGATATTTGAATTTCAAATACAAACGTGATGACAGCGCTTCTTGTTTTAAATAAAGGGAACTGTTCCCTTTATTTGGTCTAGCCACTCATGACTTTGAGTGACGGCTCGATTATATTTGTACTCTATGAGTACAATCCAAATTCAATCCCAATCATTAGTAAAAGCCTTCGGAGATTTTAAAGCGGTTAACGAAGTTAATCTCACTTTAAATCAAGGTGAATGTTTTGGTTTGCTGGGGCCGAACGGAGCCGGTAAGTCGACATTTATCAGTATGACCTATGGAACCGTTCTTCGTACTGGCGGGGATCTTAAAGTCTTCGGATATGATCCGCAAACTCATGGACGTGAAATCAAAAAACGTTTAGGGGTGGTGACTCAAGATAACGCTTTAGATGAAAGTTTAACAGTCATCGAAAATATGTCGATCTATGCCGCCTTCATCGGTGTGCCAAAAGCAGAGCGTAAAAAAAGAATTGAAGATTTATTGGAATACATGAATATCGCTCACAAACGTGATGCGCTAATTCAAACATTATCCGGTGGAATGAAACGTCGTTTAGTTTTCGTAAGAGCTCTTTTAGGTAGTCCTGAGTTGTTAATTCTTGATGAGCCGACAACGGGTTTAGATCCGGCCGTACGCCATTTACTATGGGGCAAGGTGAAAGAGCTTCGTCAAAAAGGCACGACGATTATGTTAACTACTCATTACATGCACGAAGCTGAAGTTCTATGTGATCGTTTAGCGATTATGAATCAAGGTAAGGTTGTGGCAGAAGGAACTCCTCAAAATATGATTCATGAACATACGCCTGGTTACATGGGAATTTTCAAAGCTGAAG
>CAZXZW010000081.1:0-10237 GCA_964645745.1 uncultured Bdellovibrio sp. | reverse complement strand
TAAAAAGTTTCGAAGGCCAAATGGCTTCAAAAAAAATGGCTGAAGACATGAACGCCAAATGGGCCGGCAAACAAGCTGAGTGGGACAAAAATATCAAAGCTTTACCGAACCAAAACGATGTGAATTCGATCAAAGATCGCGCTGGAAAAATTAAATACAAAGACTTTAAATCTATCGATGAGTTAAATGCTTCAGTAAATGAGTTCAACGCCTTAAAAAAAGATGTTGAAACAAAAGTTCAGCTCGTTAACGAAACGAAAACTAAATTAACGACTGATGTGAATGAAATTCAAGCGGATTACAAAACATTAGAAAAACAAATTCGCGAAGACGTTGATACCATCAAAAGTAAGTTTAAAATTCCTAAGCTAGATGCTGGCCAATTTGCCAAAGCTCTATTTATGAATTACCTGACTCCCTACGCTCAAAAATTAGATCGCTTTAAAGCTATGGCGGAAAAATACTTACCTCCAAAATATTCTAAAATGGTGACTGCAAAAATTGACGGTGTCGGAGACAAATTATCTGGCAAAAAAACCAAAGTAGCTGCCAAAGAGGAAGACGTAGACGACACAATCCAACCTCATCCACGCGCGAATGGAACAAGCTACGAATTCCCGATCACAACAGGATACCCTCTTTTCTGGATCAAAAATATCAGTATCTCGTCTAAGTCGAACGCTCAGACTGATTTTGGTGATTTAGCTGGTACCATCACAAACGTGACGTCTAACCAAAGACAAATTAACAAACAAACAGAACTTAAAGTGGCTGGTGATTTCAAATCACAAAAAATCAGCGGCATTAAAGTCTTCGCAGCTTTCAACAATATAAAAGCCGTACCGGAAGTGAGCTTTAACTTTGATGTCGGCTCATATCCTTTAGCGGAATTAGCGTTAACTCAATCTGAAGACGTGACGATCAAAATCCCAACGTCACAAAACACTTTAGCCATCGCCGGTAAGACGATTGGCTTTAAGAACTACGACATTAGCTTCCACAACGAGTTCAAAGACGTTAAATTCGAATTAGCTGCTAAAGATAAAACTGTTAGTGATGTTCTCGGAGGCACTTTCGGAGCCATCAACAGTTTCGACGTAAACGCCACTGCACGCGGCCCAATCAGCGACCTAGCCATGGACATCAACTCATCGCTTGGCGCCAAGCTAGAGACCGCCTTCAGCGGATTACTGCAGAAAAAACTAGATGAAGTAAACAAACTGGTTAAAGAAAAGATTGACCAAGAAGTAAACAAACAAAAAGAGCAACTGAATCAGCAAATTTCGAAGCTCACTGGTGGTTACTTAACTGACATCAATAAAGTTCAAGCCCAGTTCGATGATCAAAAGAAATTAGCTGATGACAAAATTAACACTGCTAAAAAAGATCTCGAAAACAAAGCGAAAAACAAGGTCCAAGAAGAAGGCAAAAAAGCCATCGACGATCTTAAAAAGAAATTCGGATTCTAAACTTTAGAATCCGGTGATTTAAAAGAAATTGTCTCTTTAATGATTTTCAAGTTGGTGACCACGATAAACGTCATGATCACCAACAAGGACCACGAATTCCATTTACCAATATGCACCCGGGACCATACATTCATCTGATTCGGATACTTCCAAGCCCCATAAAACGTCGCAATATTCTCAGCCACCCAAATAAAAAATCCAATCAGCACAAACGATAATAACAGGGGCATTTTATATTCATGCTGACGAGGTGTAAAATAAACTTGCGTCTTCCAAAAGATAAAACACGTAACAGCAATCAGCGCCCAACGAATATCGAACAAAAAATGGTGCGTGAAAAAATTCAGGTAAATCAAAATAGCCAGTACCCATACATATTTCGTCGGAGGATGATCTACGATACGTAATTTCAGCCAACGCCACGCTTGTATAATGTAGCTGGCAACTGCCGCATACATGAAGCCGCTATACAGCGGAACATTTAAAATCTTAAAGCAGCCGGCCTCAGGATAAGTCCAAGACCCGATTGCGGGATGGGTTTTAAAAATCTCCAGCACTAATCCTAAAACATGAAACACACAAATCACTTTAAGCTCATCGACTGTTTCAATTTTAACGATGACAAGTAAGGCCTGCAGCACCAAGGCCACTAAAAACAAAAAGTCATAACGGTACATCCCGTACAAATTGATTTTATGAGATGCAAATAACAAAAGAAAGAATGACCCCGCAAAGACGCAGGACAAAGCTTCCTTAACACCAAAATATAAAAAATCGATAGTGTAGTTTTTCATCCAACTCCAAGAGACATAAAAAAACCCTTATTTTTCAATAAGGGTTTTTTATTATAACTTAACTTTTTAAGATCTGCTTATTGACCGTTGAATTCAACCGAATCAAAGAACACATCTAATTTAGAGCCCTTTGGTTGATTTTCATCTAAGTATAAATCTTCACCGAACAAGATCGCATTTTGCTTAGGATCGAAATACCATCCCGTTACTGTATTCGACGGGATAACTTGCGTTCCGTAAACAACTTTGATCGTTGGAATGATCGGTACTTTAGATAAAATGATCGGCTTGTTCACAACTTGAACGATCTCTTTCGAGAAGTTCACTAAACGAGTACCGAAATCTTTATCACAAAGACCTACGATGTTTTTTCCAGCGTTGATGTTCATTCCTAAGAATTTTTCAACACGGATAGGATCGCCGTAATCTTGAGAACATTTCGAAGTCGACGTACCTGTTGGAATCATAGCACCGTAACTTAAAATTTTATCTTTAGATCCTTTTAAAGCAATCAACTCATCCATTAAATCAATAGCATCAATATTACTTTGATCTTCAGCATCAGATACAAAGATAATAACTAAGTAAGCCTCTGGGCGGTGAAAACCATTGTTGTATCCAGCCAATAATCTTTTAGAAAGAGCTTTAGAAACTGGTCCAAAAAGTTCTTCTGAAGCCGAACCATTTGTTCCCACTTTTAAGTTCTTCTTAAGCTTATTCAAACCGTTTACTGTTGATGGCTCAACATATGTAGGATCACCTTGAAGTTGACCGCCATCCATTGGTAGATCTGTCGTGATCACACCAATATGGTAATCAATTAATTTTAACTGCGAGAATTGATCAACGAATTGATCCATATTATCCGCTACGTTTTGTTGATAAGTTCCCATTGAACCTGAGTTATCAACTACGAATAAGATATCTACAGATGGTCTTCTGAAAACGTCGTTGTTTTTAAGATCGACTTTTTCATAGTTAACAACCGGCTGAGGGATTAATTTATCACTCGCTGGTGAACATGAGTAAAACAAACCTGCAAAAACGATCGCGCTCAAAGAAAACAAAAGTCCTTTTTGATTGTATTTCATAATTACCTTTTTACTCCCTGACAGCCTTTTTTGACGTCAACTTTGTAGTTAGAAATTTCGTCGAACCAAACTTCGTTAGAATCTGCTACGAACACTAAAGAATCAGACTTTTTAGAACCAGTAGTTCCTTTTTTCAAATCAGAATCAATACCTGTTCCGTTTTTCACGATTTTGTCAGCTACTTCAACTTGAGAAACAAGCTCAGCTTCTACGATGTGAAGTTTATCTAAGATACGTTTGATTTCCACCACTTCGTTCTTAGCTAACTCTTTCACACGTTGCATTTGTGCTGATTTAACTTTGTTTGTTTTCTCAGTTAAAGAATTTTTCATCGCTTGGAATGAACCTTGGATGCCCGTTAATGCTAATGCATCAGCGTATAACTGATCAGAAACTTTTGCTTCTTTTTCATAAAGCTTTTGAGATTCCATCAATTGAACTAATTTAAAATCTTTAACCATAGCTCTTGGTAAGAATTGAACATCTTTACCTAAAGTAGACCATGACATTTTTTCAGTTTTAAATTTGTTAAGGATTGAAGTTAAGTATTCAGACTTCTCGCCTTTAGCTAATTTATTTAATTCAACCGTACGATTTTTGAAACGTTTCGGGAATTGAGTTAAACCATCCATTACTTTTGGATAATCACAAACTTTAAGTTGTCCTAAAGTTTCTACGAAGTAAGGTTCAGGTCCTAGGTACCCTTCGAACGCTGAATTCATCAAAGATTTACTTACGGCGATCGAATTTTGAGTTTCACCTTTTCTTAAGTAAGTCCAAGCTAACTCTTCTTGAGCATCTAACCAGTAGTCAGATTTCTTTTCGATTTTTTCGTAGTACTTAGCTGCAGCTTCAAAGTATCCGCTTTGGAATAAAAGACGTCCTGCAGTTAGATTAATTAAATCTTCACCGTAAGGAGACTTATTATTTTTCAAAAGCTGACCGATGATTTTAGCGGCTTCGTCAGATTTATCGTTCATGGCATAACTTAAAGCTAATTGCCAATCAACAAGAGCACGCTCTTTAGTGTTCACTGGTAATTTAGAAGCCATGTCCTTTAATAAACCAACATTTGTTTTTAAGTCGATAGAACGAAGTTTACTTCTGACTTCAGTCGCTCTTCCAAAAACAGTTGTCCAACCATCACTCCAAGAAACTTGAGCGACTTCCCAAACTGGGTTTGTGTCGTTTAAGTTTTCTTTCCATGTTTGAACTAACTCAGAGTGAATGTTTTTTACATTTTGCGCCGTAAATAATTTCTCAACTCCAGTGATTTCTAAACCTGTTTTGAAAAGAATTAAGCCTTGTAAAGCTTTTGCATTTTCAGTTTTTTCGAAAGCTGTTCCGTTGAACGCTGGACCCCAACTGATCAATGCTTTTTTCCAATCCTGTTTTTCAATGTTTCTTAAGAAAACATTTTGATCAGGAGTAGTCTTTTTTAATAAACCTTCGATCGCTGCACTTAAACGTGTTTGTTGAGAAGCTACAACTTGCGCTTCCGCTGTAGTTCCTTCAATCAACGTTTCTAAGTCAGCAGCTTGCGCGCCCACTTGTGATAACAAGACAGCTGTAACAGCTGCTGTTAGTAAATTTAATTTTTTCATTAGAACAACCATCCAACTTGTACAGAGGCAGAAGTTACACCCATTTTGATGTCTTTGCCGTTAATGTGTTTCGCCGTGTAATCTAAGTAAGTCATTTCTAAACGAGTTGTTAAATGCTCAGTTCCCCAAACACCAACACCAGCACCTGCAGACATCGCTGTGCTACCACCAGACTTCAAAGAAACGTTTCCGTATCCAAGTTGTCCGTAGATATCAAAGTGAGAAATCCCTTTTCCTAACCAGCTGATTTTTCCGTATAATGGGTAGTAATTTACATATCCCATTGTTAATTGTTTCGGATAATCAATTGAAGGAACGTCAGCCGTCGGAGACATTGGGTTCGCAGCAGCATCTGCTTCAGCTGCTTGAACTAATGATTCACCTTCGTTTGTTAATTTATTGAAAGCCATTCCAGATTTAGCTCCAACAGACCATTGGTTGTTGAAATGGAATTGACCAGATAAACCGAAGATACCTGTTCTTACATATGTATCACCACCGAAAGTATTTGCGTACTCGCCTGATAATTCAAAACGGTTTGTACGATCAACGATACGATTTTGAACAACTGTCGTACGAACTTCTGGATTCAAAGCTTGCGCTTTTTCAAGTAAAACACCGTTACCACCAAGTGCATCGAATTCTTTTTCGATGTTTTGATCAGCTTTTTTATTATCAGCAGCAGTTTGCGTCTCAGCAGCTTGAACGGCTGCTGTTAAACTCATTACACTGGCTACTACGATTAGATTTTTAATTAAAAATTTAGACATTCTATACCTCAATTATTTCTTTCTTTACTGAACTTTATACATGATAGAAATGATGTTCTTAACTGGAGGACGAGTGTCCACCGGACTAGAACTACGTGTTTCGATCTCTAGAATTGTTGAGTAACCGCCAATTGTTGTTGGTGTCCATTCAAAACGACATTGTTGGAAAATACGAGTTGATTTATCACAGTTAATAACCGCTCCAAGTGGAAGACTTGAAGTGCTTGATAATGTAGGGATTGACTCACCTTGCGCATCATAAATCGTGAATACAACTGAACTTGGAGTATTTACTGTAAACGTTGTCGTGTTATCAAATGTACTTAACGGTGCACCTAATCTAGCTAGGACAATGAAATCAACTTTGGATGGAACAGACGTTTTATTAAGTCTATTTACAACTTGAACAGACAATGGAGCTGATTCCATATTTTTTGTTACATCAGCGCCGCCTAAGTCAGTTCTTACTTCAAATTCCCATTTGTTCGTTGAAGCAACGTATTTCGTGCTACGCACAGTAGCGAACGCTGCTAACTTACCGCTGAAAGTTAAAGTAGGTCTCATGCCGTCCACATCTTGTCCGTCAAGATCTTCAGCTGTAATCGTGAAGTCACGAGCTGAACCTTCTTCAAACATTAAAGGATTCGAAATCGCAGCTGCGAAGTTGATACTTTTAATAGATGGCAATGTCGTTACATCTGTTTCAACGTAGAATCTTACTTTGTCGAATGATTCTAAAATTTGACCACCGACTTTTGATACAGCAGAAATTTTTACTTGAGCATCAAAAGCATCATGCGACTTAAGTGCCGAAATAGCTGTTGATGGTGGATTCCAAGTGAATACACCTGAAGCTGCATCAAACGTTGCACCTGGGAAATCAGCTAAATTCACAATAGAAAAGTTGTAGTTATATTCAGGCACATAAGCTCTTAACTGAAGAGTATAGCTTTTTGTTTGGCCCACTTTGAAAACGATTGATTCTTCAGGAACTACTAAAGAGTAAGATCCTGGAGGTAAAGCTTTGATCAAATCAGGTTTAGTACTTGGATCAACTGCACCTTTAATTGAGTCAGCACTGTCTTTTAATGGATCTTGGTTAAAACCAGTACATCCAGCAAAAACCAAAACACTTAATAAACCGATAATTAATTTAGTTTTCATATTAACCCTCACCTGTTCTTTCTAATTTAAATGGATATTTAACTTGTACATCTACGCCGCCCTCAGGCACCGGGAATTTCCATGTTTTCAATCTCATCACGATGCAATCTTCAACTTGTTTTGCATTTAATGATGTTGAGTCAACATTAGCTGTTTTAACACTTCCTGTACCACCGATAACAAACGCGATCGCAATACGACCTCGGATTCCCGGAGTATCTTTAAGACCTTGTTCGTAGCAGTAAGTCACTTGACCAATGTTACGGTTGATAACCGCTGCGATTTGGTCACGATCTAAACCTTGAGCTACATTCGCTTCGTTACCCAACGGAATTGGAGTCGCGCCTGAAGATCCAGTCAAAGCCATTTTACCGTAACCGGCTTGACCGCCGCCTTTACCTTTAGTTCCGTATCCGCCACCGCCATTAACGTTGTGACCCGCACCTAAAGCTGCGCCTGTGATACCTTTAGCGTATAAAGAAGTTTGCACGCCGCCAGAACCTTCTGTACCACCCATTCCTGGGCCTCCAGTGCTTTGTGCCGCAGACATATCTAATCCACCTTTATTTTTTCCAGAGTTTAAACTTCCAAGAACCGATAAAGCTCCCATACGTTTAAGACCAGCAATTTTAGATGGAGAAATTTTAGTTTGAGAAGGCTCCACTTTAGTTTCAGTTGGTTGAACCATTTTTTGAACTGGAGTCTCTTTTCTGATGTTCTTAACGATCTTAACTACTTGTTGTTTTAAATCAGCTTCAATTCTAGGGCTTGTTGCTGGAGCTAACTTCACCAAGAAAGATCCTGTGATTGTTAATAATAAAACTAACAATAAAGACAACATCCAAAGACGGCTTTTATCTTCGCCCTCTTCTTCGTTTTTTTGATGAGTTTCAACTTTAGGAACAACCGTCAAACGGCCGTATGTTCCTAAAGCTAATTCACCGTGTTTTCCAGCTTTTGCCGCTGAATTCGCTGTTCCAACTGATTCAAATGTATCGCCGCTTACTTTTCCAAGCTCAACGAAGTCGATATCATTATCAAAATAATACTCAAGATTATCCGTAACCTCTACACGTTTAGTATCAGCTCTACGAACAACAGTCGCATTGTTACCGTTCCAGTTAAAAACTCGAACTACTGCGCCGGTGCTATCTTCTAAGACTAAGTTTTTTTCCATGTTGTATACTTCCTAACTTCTCTTAAATTACTTGTTTGTCGCCGAGTCTTCTAAACGATCTTTGAAATCGTTACGAACTCCGATTAAAGAATCAAAAACTTTATCTGCTTCAACTGTTGATACAGCTTCGTCAGCGAAGTGGTATTTACCATTAACTAATAAATCTTCGAAGTTATGGCTTTTACCAGTTCCAGCAGTTGCTTTAGCTGGCTCAGTTGTTGTAGCAGCTGGAGATGTAGCTTTGTTAGCTGCTAGTACATTTAAAGAAACCAATAGACTCATTAAAAATATTTTCATTACATAACTCCCTTAGAATCTTCTTTAGTGTTCGTATTTGTATTTAAATCATTGATACGGCCTTCTAAATACTGAACCATCGCACGGTTTCCGTTTTTAGTTTCTAAATCTTTTAATGTTTGAATTTTCGAAACATTGAAAGGCTCGTTTTTAACTTGCGTTTTAGCTTGTTCGATATCAGTCGCTGAAACAGCACCTTTCGCCGCAACTTTTGTATCTTTAGTTGCAACTGGAGTTGTTGTGTTCATCGCCGCTAAAACCGCTTTATTTTTATCATCAGCTACTTTAGTTAACTGCGCTTTTTCATTTTGAGCTAAAGTAGCGTAGTTACCATTTAACTTAGTCGCCATAGCCGACTGCCAAGTTGTATCGTTCCAGAATTCAATTGATTTAGCTTTAGCTTGAGAGGCTTTAGCTTTGTAAGGTTCAGCTTTCTCGCCTAATAATCTCATGTATTCACCTTGCTCTTCAGCAGATAATTGCTCAGGCATTGGTAAAGATAAGATCTCATTGTAGAAACGATCTGATTCACGAGCGATTAAACTTAAAGCGACAACTTGAAGAGTCCAATCTTTAGTTTTGATTGCATCAGCCGCTAACTCATCCAATTTCGTGAAAGCTTGGACACGGGCACTCATGTCTTTTCCTAATTTCTTTTGGAAATCTTTTTTCGTGATATCAGAATCTAAAGCCATTTTCTCAATGCTATCACCTAAGGTACCTAAAGTTTTTAACTTTTGATCATTAATAACCATTGCACCAAAGCTTGTTTTTTTGATTTCACCATTTTTCTCAACCATTTGGCGCCCGTATGATTTATCTCCGTTTTTAGCGTATGATAAAGCTGCTAACTGACCTAATACGTTGTAGCTAGTCGCAATTGATTTCTCTTGTTTTTTAATCTCTTCATCCATGTTCGAAGATTTATTCACGATCTCAACTACCGCAGCTTCTTTAGAAGCTTGGTCTTTAGAAGTCTCAACGAATTTTTTCAAATAAGTAGCCGAGTTCTGACCTAATAAATCAGAGTATAAAGCTAATTTTAAGTTTTTCTTGTCAGCTGGAATAATTGATTCAGGCAATTGCTCTGTTAATTTTAAAGCCGCATTGAAATCCATTTTAAGATCTGAGTAGTAAGCCATTTTCGCTTGTGCAAAAATTTTATCTTCTTTGTCTGCGTTATTTAATACGCTTAAATCTTTAGCCGCGTTGTAAGCCGCTGTGATGTCATTGCGTTTTTCAGCGATGATCACTTTATTTTTGTAATAAGTCACAACGTCTTTAGCATCTGCTGTTTTTACTTGGAACGATTCAATTTTCGCCCATGCTGCATTCAAGTTATTAGCTTGTACGTTGGCAGCAACTTGATTCAATACTGATTTCTCAGCGATTTTAGCCCAGTCACCGTCGTAACCTTTTACACCAGCCATAAGCTTGTGGAAAGAACGCGCTTGAATTTCAATCTCAGCATCTTTTTTCTTAGAAGCTAAATAATCTAAGTAAAGATCGCCTGATTTAATTCTTAAATCAGCAGGAGCTTCTTTAGATTCTACGATTGTTGCTAATGGTTTTAAGAATTCTTCGTTCTCAGCTTTTTCGTACCCAGCGTATGCTTTTTGGTAGAAAACTTCCCAGTACTTAGATTTCGTTTTTGAATTTGTTAGGTATTCATTTTGAGCCTCTGCTAAAACAGCTGGATCTTTAGAAGCCTCACCTAATTCGATACCTAATAATAAATGGTTTTCGAAATCAGTAGCAGCAGCTTTAGGATCTTTGCTATTTGTAGTTACGTTGCTTGTTGCTGTTTTGTGGATATTCCAAGCCACATCCCATTTTTTCAAATCAGATGCAATTTGAACAGCCCATTGGCT
>CAZXZW010000080.1:1246-10276 GCA_964645745.1 uncultured Bdellovibrio sp. | reverse complement strand
CCGAAAAATTCATTGATCCGAACATGCTCGTCATATCCATTGAAACGTATGGAAAATCAGAGCAGGCGAAAGTAGCTCAAGAGCTACAAGCTAATGAATACGCTCGTATCAAAACGGCAGTGGAAGAATTTAAAGTTAAAAAAGAAGATTTCATCACAGAGAATATGACGTTAAGTCCAGAGTATCGTTATGATGAAAAAACACAGTCGCAAAAGACCGTGGGTTTTCGTGTTTCTCACCAGATCAAAATCATTATTCGCGAGATTAAAAAATCTGGCGAATTCATCGATGCTATTTCGTCTCCGAGTAAAATTGATAATGCAGGTGTGAATATTAATTCAATCACGTGGGATAATGATACTCGTAAAGAGGTTTCGGAAAGTTTGATTGCCGATGCAGTAGCTGATGCAAGAAAGAAAGCGAACCTTTTAGCTAAAGCTGCAGACGTAAGTATTCAAGGAGTTCACAGTATTAATTATTCAGAACCTAGTTTTGGTGGAGGTCGCGAAATGAGCGGCTACAAAGCTAAAATGATGGCGGCTGATGTTTCGTCGGCAACTGAATTAGGTAACGGAGCGATTAAGATCCGTACCGATGTGAGCGTTCAGTATAAAGTTGATTAGTTTCTAATGAACAAGAGGAGCGCGTTTTCCAGGTAAACGCGCTTCGATTTCAGCCACATCACTTTTTGCTTTTTCTTCAGCCGCTTTATTTAAGTACTCATTAAAATATTTAGAGTAATAATACATATTTAAGTACATTGATTCGTTCTGGCAATCGTCATTCTCATCAATCCCTGTGCCTTTTCTGTCTGTCAGTACAGCTGAAGCGACTCCAACAACGATATTTTTATTTGTTTTAGAGTCTTTAATGAAAGCTGGGCCGCCGGAGTCACCAAAGCATACTCCGCCCTTGTTTTTAAACTGATCAATTTTAAAGATATCCGATTGAGCGCTGATCGGCTCAGAAATTAATTTTTTAGTTCTTAAAATGCCTTCTCCAGTGGGTGCCATAGGATCATCGCTTTTAACGCCCGTATTACGTCCATAGCCAACAGCCGAGAACGTTAAAGCCTTAGCTTCTTTGAGATTCTTTTCAGTCGGCAGTAGAGCAATAGTCGCTTCAGGAGGTAAGCCACCTTTGAATCTGATAACTCCCATGTCATTGCGGACAACGTTCAGTGGTGAGAAATCCAGTTTGTAAGCGTCAACAATTTCAATGTCGACAATGTTTTGTGTCGAAGCAAAGTCTTTTGGGCGGAAACTAACTGACATACCATCTTTGTCTTTTGCGATACAGTGGCCTGCCGTTAGAATTAAATTTTCAGAAATAAATGTGCCTGTGCAGATTTCATTGTGACCTTGAGCATTTTCAGTTGAAATAAATACTACGGAAGAGGCTATTGAATCGCTGTACTTCAAAGCTTTGCCGCCAACAATCTTATTATTATCGTTATTTTCGAATTTTGCCGTCACGGATTTTTGATCCGCGCACCCAATAAGGCCTGCGATGAATAGGGAAGTTATAACGTGCAACGGTTTGATCATTTTCATAGAAGGGTTACTTTGCAATCCTATGACCGTCTATAAACCAAATGGTCCGTTTTGAGACGGTTAAAACGTCTATAGGTTAGACAGTGGTCAAATTGCGTCTCGATGCCAGCTCAGAACCCAATGGTTAAACGCATTACTTAGGTCTTGTTCATCTGGCCCGGATCTATCAATTCTCCTCTGAAATATTTATGATAGGGGTTATTAGGAGTGTAAAAAAAATGACAAAAAAAATATTAAGTGCCGCATTAATTACCTCAACGGTGTTGATGTCAGCACAAGCTTTCGCAAAAACCAAAAAGCGTGATCCTTCTTCGGTCGATAGACCTCCTCAATTTGTATTATTAGCGTTTGATGGTTCATCAAGTTTAGATATGTGGAGAGAAACAGTAGCGTTTGCTGATACTGTTAAAACAAGTGGTATTAACAACCAATCTCAAAATATTGGATTCAGTTATTTCATTAATCCCGTTTATTACACTGAGAAACAATATAAATCAGTTTATAGAACGCCAACAGTAGGTCACGCAACAAGTTGTATCGGTTGGGCGGCTCCGGCTGGTTCAGTCATGAAACGTGTTGAATTAACTAATAATGCTTTCTTGCATGGTCACGAAATCGGATCACACGCCAATTCACATTGTAGTGCGGACGGTTCGGGTGGTCCAAGTGATCCTTTATACGGAAAAACTTGGTCAGAAGAGAATTGGACCGATGAATTTACTCAGTTCAATAATTTATTATTCAACGTTTTCGCCAATAACAAAATTACTCCTCCAAAAGATTTCGTGATGAAGTTCGGTCAAAACGATATCAAAGGATTCCGTGCTCCAGCTTTAGCGGTGACGGCGGGTCTTTGGCCAACATTGAAGAAATTCAATTTCAATTATGACACTTCAAAAATCAATAAACCTTCATACTGGCCACAAAGAGAAGCTTGGGGTGGTTGGAATATTCCTTTGGCTAATATTCGTGTAGCGGGAAGTCCTAAAAATACATTATCTATGGATTACAATTGGTTTGTCTTCCAAACAGGTGGTGTAAGCTTAACGACTCAAGAAAAATGTGCTAACGATCCCGATTTCAAAGGCAGCAAATGGTGTAAACAAGGTATTTACTTAACACCAGATAAATACGCTCAATTGAAAAACCAAATGGTTGATAGTTATAAATACTATTTCAAAAAGAACTACTTCGGTGGTCGTGCTCCAGTACAAATCGGACATCACTTCTCTAAATGGAATGGTGGAGCTTACTGGGAAGGTATGAAAGAATTTATCCAATTCGTTTGTAATAAACCAGAAGTGAAGTGTGTGACGATGAAAGACTACGTTTCTTGGTTAGATCGTTTATCTCCAAGTCAATTAGCTGCTTACCGCAATGCAAGCTTTGAGAAGTATCCAGATGATAACTCAATCAAAGATATCGCTGCTCCGGTATTAGCGGATGTGCGTTTAGATTCAGGTGATGGTGCTTTCGAAGCGATGTCAGATACAGATAACGCTAAACTTCAATCAATGGGTTTCAGAAAACAACTTATCGTTAACTTTAAACCAGTTAATGCAAGTAAGATCTCAAATGAACAATTAGCTGCGCTAGTTGGACAAGGTGAGACAGCTTATGTTCGTGCGAGTTTAGTGAATAAAGCTGGTCGCGAAGTGAACTGGGAAACTTATAAAGTAACAGGCGTAGGAACAGCTAACCAACAAATCTCTTCGTCTTCGCTTGAAGATGCGGCGGTTAAGCCGGAAACAGCTGAAGCTCATAATACTCCTGAATAATAAAAGTATTTGAAATTCAAATTGAATCCTCTAAACTAAAATAAGTTTAGAGGATTTTTTATTTGTGGAGGTCTAAGATGAAGTTTTTATTTATGGGATCCCTTCTTTTTGCTATGAACGCGTTTTCCTACGAATTAGGAAAAGTAACGATCAGCGGAGATTGTGAATCTAAGACGACTCCTGTCGAATCAGAAACACTCGATCTACATGGAAAGAAAATTCATGTGCCATTGCAAATTTTAGTCGATAAGAAGAACAGTAAGCTTATTGAACGTGAAATCTGCAGTGTACGTATCCCAATTAAAGTAAAAAAGAACGAAAGTTTAATTATTAAAAATATTAAGCAAGATGCAGAAACGACTTTAGATGCTAAAGCTAAAGCGGTTCTGAATTTAGATGTTTTTGCTGTGAATATTAATCCTGAAGTAAAGTTATTTGTTGAAACTCAGAAATCAGAAAAAGTTCGTATGTCGGTTGATAATAAGCATATCTTAACAGATTGCGGACAAGACGTGATGTTGGCTCTCAATTCGGCGGTTCGTATCGAAGGAACGGGTTTAGGCAAAGTCTTATCTCAAAAAGCTTCAGTGGATATTATTTCTCAAACTTGTAAGTAATTAAATCTTGAGTGGGATCTTCGGGCCACGAGTGCTTTGGATAACGAGCACGAAGATCTTTTCGAACATCAATGTAGCTATTCTTCCAGAAATAACCCAAATCACTTGTCGTCTGAGTCGGACGCATATTCGGTGCTAGAAGCTCTAATGTGAGATTTAAGCGTCCATCGGCTAATTTAGGTGTTTCATTCCAGCCAAAAAAATCTTGGATCTTGGCGGCGATCATGGGCGCTTTGGGATCTTCGTAATTGATCAGAACTTGTTTGCCCGAAGGTAATTTGATCGACTTTGGTAATTGATTTAAAAGCTGGTAGATTTCTGCAGGGACCAGGTCCGTCAGATAGTAATAAATATCACACTCTTTAAACTCTTCAAATGAGCTTATGTTCTCGGTGAGCTTTTGAGCCAGCTTGGTATCGAAATCGTCTTGGAAGTTAAAATGACTTTCTGAGAGTTTAAGTTCAGTCGATTTATTTTTTAAGAATTGGATTAGAATTTTATTTTTCAAATAAGAATCATTTAAATTTAAGAAAGATTCCGGTGATTCAGAGACATACTTTTTCCAGGCTAAGTTAAGATCAGCCGTCGATAGTCTTTCTTTAGATTTTTCATTGAGTTTGAAAGATCCAAAATAAAGAGTCTCTTGTTTGAAGAAGACCTCAGCTACATCGTCGAAGAAGACGTTATTTTCGTACTTCGAATAGTCCATCAAAATTTTAAGAGCTTCAGCTTTAGCTACGCCAATACCAAAATTGACAACAGTTGTGGCATCGTTTTTTTCATAGCCGGAAAGGGCCGCGTAGAAATCAAAATGATGAACGCTAGATTCACTGGCCAGTTCAACGCCTCGGCCAGCTGATGATAATCCTTGTGTCGAACTTTTCTTCGCGATAATTCGATGAGGAAAATACTGACTAAAAATTTTAAATAAAAGAAATGATAAACTTTCAGAAGAAGGTTGAGACGTAAGTTTAATATCTTGAGCAAAGCGAATCAGGGAATTTTTCAGTTTCGACTGGGTAAATGATAAAGGGCTATCGAAGAGTCGCTCTAAATCGTTTGCATAATTGGTTTTCGATATCGTAGTGGAAGATCGCCCTTCAACATCATCTAAGCGAGCTACTAATTCAGCCGTCGTCTCAATAGGTTGTGTTTTGATAAGTTCAATAAATAGAACAGAGTTCACGATATTGACTGGAGATGAGGCTACTAGGAGGCCTAAAGCGGTTGCATGGTGATCTTGTGATAAAAGTTTCCATGAAATTAAATCTTTGCAAGCCTTTTGAATGGCGCTGACCTTGGGTGTTTCCAGCCAACTGAAGTTTTCAAAATCCTGTACGCCACAGCTAGCTAAAAACAAAAGCTCTAAATGTAAAGAGCTGTCTAAGATCTCGGGACGAATAGCTGCAGGCATTGATCGTTCGTCAAAAGGATGCCAGAGCTTGAAACAAAGTCCATCTTGAGTTCGAGCTGCACGTCCTTCACGTTGAGTAGCTGAAAAAATCGAAATACGATCGAGTTTCAGAAGGGAAAAGCCGATTTTCTTTTCGACCTGGATATTCTTTTCTAAACCGGAATCGATCACACAGTCCAAATCAGGTAAAGTGATGGAAGATTCCGCCACATTGGTGGCGAGCAAGATGCGGCGATGAGCGTAGGTTTTGCTAACAATTTTACGTTGATCTTCCAAAGATAAAGAGCCATGAAGCACTTCAAGCATCACTTGGGGAAGACAAGGTTTTAAGACCTCAATGGCTTTGTTAATTTCGCGCATGCCAGGAAGAAAAATAAGAATATCTTTCTTTGATTTTGACCAAGCCTCTAGAGTCGTTAGTTTTAATTGCTCGAAAAATTCTTTGTCACAGGCTAAACGTTGGTTCGTTGTCAGATAGTTTTTTTCAATTTTAAAAGGGGGGGCTTGGATTTCGATCGAATGAGATGAACCAAAGTATTTTTGCAACTGTTGAATATTCATTGTCGCTGACATAACCATGATTTGTAGATTGTCTTGCAGAATTTTTTGTTCCGTACAGACTCCTAAGATCAAATCCATACTTGATTTTCTTTCATGAAATTCATCAAGAAAGATAAAGCCTACATTTTTCATGAAGGCCGGATCGGTGTACTTTTTCAGAAACATCCCATCGGTCATAAAAATAAGCTGTGTTTGTGCCGTTAATTTGGATTCAAAGCGAACCATGTAGCCTACTTCAGCACCTAAAGCCCAAGTATTTTCCTCGGCTATGCGGGTCGCTGCTGATAAAGCTGAAATTCTTTTAGGAACAATAACGATAATTTTTTTTGAATTCTTTTGCTCAATTAGATTTTTAAGAAGCTCAGCCGGAACGCGAGTCGTCTTTCCCGAGCCAGGAGACGCATTTAAAATAACTGGAAGCGGAGAAAACAGTTTCTCTGTAATATTTTTTAAATGCGGATCTATGGGGAGCGGGACTCTGTTCATGATTAAGCCGGGTAGATCATCAACATGAATTCGGCTTTAGCGAATTTTAAATTTTGTAAAACAAAACTAGGGCGGCCTTCCATCACTTCTTCATCTTCCTGTGAAAGATTCATGACCAACAAGATATCGCGGGTGTTGAAGTGTTGAACGACTTCCTCTAGAGTTTTTTTCAAGCGGTAAGGCGTATCCATAATGATGATCGCATTTTTTTCTGATT
This sequence comes from uncultured Bdellovibrio sp., assembly GCA_964645745.1. Lineage (GTDB taxonomy): Bacteria > Bdellovibrionota > Bdellovibrionia > Bdellovibrionales > Bdellovibrionaceae > Pseudobdellovibrio. The sequence goes on along the minus strand of CAZXZW010000080.1, from coordinate 3,650 downwards.
TAAGTTTAACCCATTCTTTAGCACGGGCTTCTGTTTCAGCTGGCATAAAACCACGGAATAAAAACTGATTAATACGTTGAGAACTTAAAGATAATAAACCCATTAAAGCCGAAGCGCCGAGTACGGTTTTTACAGGCACTTTGTTTTTGCGGCAAAGGTCGATTAAGTTATTTCCGGGATCGCAAAAACCAGGAGTCCCACAATCAGAAACTAAAGCTACGTTTTCATTTTTGCACATTTCAGCAATTTTGATTAGGTCTTCTAAAGTGGTGTGTTCATTTAAAATTTCATAGCGTTTAGCTTTGATTTCTAAACGTTTTAATAAAGTCGATGTTTCCTTTGTTGATTCGCATAAGATAACGTCGGCTGATTTTAAAATTTCGACAGCGCGGAAAGTGATTTCAGTAAAATCTCCGATGGGTGTGGCTACAAGGTGTAACATTTAATCCCTTTCAATCGTGTAATTAAAAATTTCAGTATGAGGAGCGCGAACATTTTCACGACGAGAATGGGTCGTATTCATGTAGATAATGCGAACATCCGGCATTTTATCTCCCACAAGGTTGATATTGACGGGCTCATTTTCAAAAAGATAAAGAGTGTAATTCGGATTATCGGTAGCTAGTTTTTGTAACCATTCTAGTTTGAACGTGTGATCGTCCATTTCTCTATGTGGTTTTAAATGAATTTGTGATGGATCATGAGGGAGCCCCCATTTTTTCAGTACCTCAGCTGTGCCAGTTCCCATGCGGAAGACGTCGCGTCCCGTAAGATAATGAACGCCGACACCACAAGACACTAAAGACTGCACGAAATGAATTGCACCTAAGTAAGGTGTATCGTAGTGAAGATAATTATGTGAAAAGAATCGCTCATTCCAGTATTTTTTCAAACGCATATGAAGTTCTTCATTTTGAACTTTGGTGTAACCCGCACGCAGTAAAGCTTCGTAGATACCCCAGTCTTCCATTTTGATTTTGATCTTCAGTAATTCTGGAAAATTATTAGATACGGCAAATTCATGCAGAATTTTTTCAGAACGAGGACTGACGTTAAAAATAGTAGAGTCTAAATCAAAAACGCAGAGACTTGTTGTGCTTCGTGCGTGGAGTTCATTGTAAAGAAGGGTGATGTTTTGGAATGTCATTGTTTGAGACCAGTATATATGACTAGGCCCCGTGAGACAACTTAGGATTCAGAATCGTTGTTAGCACTGATTTTAGGGATAAAAAAGCGAATATAGTCGCCGTCGCGCTCGCGGGTCATACCATCTGCGGCAACTGGTGAGTTAAAATTAAACTCTTCACGGAACGTTTGGAAGTTGTTTGTAACCATTTTGCCTTGTTCACGCTCTTCTTCGTTTTGGGCTTTACGGCTTCCTGAAATCACAGCTTTGTTGTGTGTAATAGAAACGCGAACACCGGCTTTTTCATGTTCAGGCGCATAGGCGTCGATGTAGTAACCGCGCATATCTTCTTTGATGGTATTGCCACGGTCTTTAACATGATAGAATTCGTCATCTGCTCGAGCTATTTCGTTATTTTGTTGTGTTTGTACTTTTTGATCATTATGACGGGCTAAACGTTCTTCGGCTGTTTCTACTTGAGAGCTCAAGCTTGGCATCTCATCGTTTTCTTCAAGATCTTCTAATTTACCTTGGCGGGTGTAAAGACGGTTGTTGTCCATTTGTGGTGGAGTCACGTCTTCATCTGAATTACTGCTATTAACTGATCGAGTTTTAATGTGATTGATAGCGTGAGCGGCGTTGGCCATCGCGCGTTTATCAGCATTACTTTGTTTGATCGCTTGACCTAAATTTTTAAGATCTTTCACGTGATGAGATGTGAGTTCACTTTTTCTTTCAGCAGTAGCTTGAGAAACTTGTCGTTGAAGTTGCGTATCAAATTTGGGTTTTATCGTTGATGACATATAAATATTTTGACTCAAGTCAGGTCAAAATATTGTTTTTTTGAGAGGGGTATAGACTAATTCTAGACCTAATTCTGGGGATTGTTTTCAGTCTGATTTTCGCCAATTCTTGTAGGCGGTTTGGCGCAATGAACTTTAAATCCACTGGTGTTGCCTTTACATCTCCAGGTATCGACGTATTCGATGCTTTCATCAGGAGATAAAGGGTAGATGGTCTTATACTGTAAAGGGTCCATCGTGCTATAGCGAGTCTGAGATTTTTGTGTTTTGTTATTGGTGATCTTTAAAACAAACATGCGGTATTCAGCTTGGGCTGAGAGAGAAACTAAGAATAAACAGATTAATAATACACGCATGTCTGCTTATCGGCAGAGAACTGTTATAAATGTAATGGATGAAGGTCTAGCTCTTAGTGGGGGCGAGTCTGATTTTGCTTAATATCGTTTTCGATAATGTAGAAGTAAGCACGAACCAA
>CAZXZW010000080.1:0-1146 GCA_964645745.1 uncultured Bdellovibrio sp. | reverse complement strand
TCGATTTTTGACAAGAATACCTCTACTCAAAATTCTAGAGACGTAAATGAAAGTATCAAGAAGCCTTTTTGATGACTTACTTAGTCATCAAGTTTCTTTTACATGTGTGCGCTTTCTCGCTACGATATTCAGCAGAGGAGATTATATCATGAGTAAGCCTGCTGGTAAATTAAACAAAAAGATTGAATCTTCTGTCGCTTCCAAAGTGAAGTCGAAAAACATCAAGATCAAAGTTAAAACCAAAAGTAAGGTTAAAGAAAAGCCAAAAGCCTCGGCGGTTAATAAACGCACATCAAAAACGAAGATGCGTAAGACCACTAAAAAGTTTCAAGATAAAGAATTGATCGTGGTTGATGAAGCTAAAGGCCTCATCTTTGAAAATGAAAAAACTCTTTACGGGTATTTTTCTAATACGATTAAAGCTTTAGAAGATAAGTATTTAAAAAATTATGATTTTAAAAATGATTTCTCACGCGAAGAAATCGATAACTTAGATTACTGGTTAGAAGAGACTTTAGATGATCCAGATGAAATTTGGGTGAACTCTGAAACTTTTGATGATTTGTCAGTCTACACATTGGTTAAAGAGATCCACAATGGCGATGACATTTTCAATTACGTCGCGGTGGTGTACTTAAACTCGGAAGAGAATTATCCGACTTTTGTGTTCCTGCATTTTGCTACAGTGGATGCTAACTTAGCGGAAGTTTTTCGCGAGAAGGAAATTATCTATCACAGCAAATTAGAATCGGTGCAATTCGCAGCTCTTGAAGGGGATTCGCTTTTAGAAGGGGATTACTTAGCTATAGGATTGTTAGAATCAATGATTAAGCTTCGTTCAGATAAAGATATCCCAACGGATAAATTTAAAGAATACGCTGAATTCCGTGATGATACGATTAATAACCCTGATGAGATCTGGCGCCAAGTGAGCTCTGAGGGAAATATTTTAGTGAACTTCATTAAGGAAGTCACAGATTCTAGCGAGAAGGATCTTCATTATGTGGTTGTGACTGAGGAAGAGCCTGAAACACAAGTTCATTCTCTTTTATTCTCGTTTCCAACCACAGACGCAAGCTTACTCGAGCGTTATCGTCAGGGTGAAAATCTAGAAGCAGAAGAAGTCTCAACCGAAAGTTCTCATTA
>CAZXZW010000079.1:0-10597 GCA_964645745.1 uncultured Bdellovibrio sp. | reverse complement strand
ATGGCGGGACGATTCCCCTTCAAACAAGTCGCTGACGATCTTATCGGCGGAAAATCATTCTTTGAAGTCATCAATTACTTTGAAATATTATCTTTAGGAAATTTAAACGTTACTTTAAATAAAAGTACGACGAATGCTAATTTCTCTGGAGTTACTTTAAAGTTAGACGAAACGACAACGGTTCGCGCTCCAGCCATTAGCAATGAAGAGCAAGCCTTAGTTTTACCTATGAACTCTGTATCCAATTATTTCCTACCGAGCGGAATTAAAAAATTAAAAGCTTTCGAAACGGCGCAATTTAATACTTTAGATAATTCAGCAGTCAGTATTTTATCTATGTTCAAAAAATCTCCCGAGTTTTCTTTAAGAAATGAACAAACTCGCTTATCAGCTTCGTTTGTTAAGCCGAATGACGCCTCAGCGACACTTTATCTTCCATTGATAGCAGATCCGGCAATGCAGTCTTTATATCCAGTGAGCGTAACGACAGAAACAATTTCAGTTCCCAATGGTCTTTATGCTTCCGGCACTATGGCTGTTCTTTCAGAAATCAGTGAAACGATTTACAATCAAGAAGCTGTTAAAATCTCAAACCCTAAATGGGAAGTTTATTCATCAAGCTGGGAACATAATATTCAGCTTCCAAAATGGCCTATGGACATTACGCTACCAAAGGCTGTAGTTAAGACTTTTGAAACGACTTATTTTGCTCAGGGCCAAGCTCCGCAAAATAGTGATGTTAAAAACATGTTAGATCAAGCTACACACTTGACTAAGTCTGCAGTTAATCTTCAATATTAGATATGTCTTTAAAATTGGCTTTTTTGTTTTTAATACCAATGGCATTCAGCAGCTGCGGGATCTTTGATCCCCGTCCTGAATCTCCCGACCAAATCATCGAAAAAGCCTCTCATCAAAAAATTTTTCTAGCACCTTACGATCAAGTTTGGAAAGTGGCTCATACCGCTTTGAAATACACCATCGCCTCAGAAAACCAAGATTTCGGAACTATTGAAACCGATTTCGTAAAGTCTGTAGATGGATGGGTTCCCCCTTATAAAAAGAAACCTGATTATCCTGGGGCTCGTTATAAGCTTCTTTTCACTTTTGCCAAAGGGGAAACGAAGAATCGCGAATCAACACGCGTAACGATTGAAAAGAAAATTGAAGTTTTTAAAAATATTATTTCCGATACGCAGGCTGTAGCCAGTGATGGTTCTGAAGAAAAAGCTATTTTTTATCGTATGGAGCGAGAACTTATTATTGCTCGCGCGATTGAAAAAGCGAATCAAGCCGCTCAGTAAACTAATAAATCCGATTATTTTTGAATGATGTAAGTTGAAACTTCTTTAAGAAGGTACTTACGTTTTTTATTTTCTTTATAAAGTAAATCCAGCTGATAATTAATGTGTTGTAAAAGCTTCATGCCATCGATTTTATCATCAGAGTCTACAGAGTCTGTATAAATCAAGCCTTGATCAACCTGACTTTCCAAATGAGTCATGACCTCTTCGTTGGTTTGGATCGTTGTCTCGGTAAAATTTGAAATCATTTTCATAAAAGCCTTCTATGTAATTAAATTTATTTATAAGCACACTGTACATTTTGCGAGTCAGCTTCCGATGGCGTAATGCGATCGTTGTACGAAGCTAAGTGAGTCACCATCACCGAACCACCAGCACTAGTGTGCTTTAACCCCAGGAAGTGACCTAACTCATGTAAAATCAAAGCTTCAAAGTTGTAAGCATCAGATCCTGTCATGGCATGTACCGTTCCGGCAGGATAAACAAGTTGAGTTCTATCATGGTCATAATATGTAAAGTTCTGCGCGTTAATGCGAATATCGGCTTCCATAATTTGATCTGCAGCCCAGTAGATCGAAGTACGACCTTGCTCAGAAGTTCTATCGGCTTCCCAAGATGATAGGAAATAAATGGCGCTTTTGCCATCTTTTGTTGGAGAGACGCTCGCGCGAGTAAAATCTTCAGTCACATTAAACATTTTCTGACCAATACGATCTTCCCAAGTTTTAATCGCACGGTAAATCGCTGGTCTTAACTGGGTCGGAACTTGATTCGTGATAACTAATTCAATCGGTTCTTTCGTTTTCCATGCGATACGTTGTCCATAAACGTTTTGCACGAAGCCGCAGTCTTCGACCGATTTAGGTTTACATCCGGTCATCAAAAGACCAACCGAACAGATCATTAATATAGATTTAAAGAATTGAGTATTCATCGTTACTCAAATGTATTTCAACAATTTGACCAACTATTTTGACGTATAATCGCCATTAACGTCTCAAAACAAGATAACTGGTCTAGATTTCGGTTCCACCGACTTTTTAAGACTATACCCGACTAAAATTTTGACACCATAATTATGAAGGTATTCGTGCCTGAAGTATCCGATTTAACACAACATTACAGAGAAACGACATGAAAAAAAAGATCCCCGCTGCCAAATCTAAAAAAACCACGTCTAACACAAACAAGAAACAACGCTGGGTCATTAAAGCCGGAAGCCAAATGGTTTGCTCAGGTGGCCCGCTCCTTTTAAGATCTTGGGCGCAACAGATCTCACTTCTCTCTAAAAAACACAATGTCGAAATCATTTGGGTTACCTCAGGAGCTATTTCTACTGCGAAAGATAAAATGTCTACTCCGGCTTCGCAAAAAGTTTCTATCCATGAAAAACAAGCTTTCTCAGCCATAGGACAACCGATTGTGATGGAGCTTTACAATATCGCTCTTCAAGCGGAAGGTTTGCGCGGAGCTCAGATTCTTTTAACCTACGATGATTTGTTAAATAAGAAACGCAAAGGTAATTTCAAAAACACCATGGAAACTTTATTAAACTGGAAAATTGTTCCGGTACTTAATGAAAATGATGCCGTAGCCACCGAAGAAATTAAATTCGGTGATAACGATTCCTTATCCGCTAAAGTGGCCATTCACATGAAAGCGGATAAATTAATTATCCTTACCGATGTAGATGGATTCTATGATTCCAACCCTAACGATAATCCCCAAGCTCAGTTGATTTCTGAAATCACAACCTTTTCAAAAAAAATATTAAATACGCAGGGATTAAAAGCTGGTGGCCTTCGCGGTACTGGCGGAATGTATTCTAAACTAATTGCCGCACAACTCGCTCATAAAAGTAAGATTGATACTCACCTGGTTAAAGGTGATCGCAATAACATCTTGATTGATATCTTGAATGGGAAAAAAGTGGGAACTCATGTTAAATCTAAAAAAAGTTAAAGCCGCCGCCGAAGTACTTAAGAAATCCTCAGCTAAGCAACGCAATCAAGTTTTGTTAGAAATGGCTAGGCTTTTAAAAAGTCAGGCGAACAAAATTATTTTAGCCAATCAAAAAGATCTCATCAATTTAGCTCCGGAACAAAACTCGGCTTTCCGTGATCGCTTAACTTTAAATCCCAAACGCCTCGAACAAATGGCTCAAAGTCTTATTCTTGTAGCTAAAGAACCAGATCCATTAAAACCTGTTGGAGAAAATAAAGTTCTTAAAAACAAACTTGTTTTAAAAAAGATTCGTTCTCCTTTAGGTGTTATCTTCATGATTTTCGAGTCTCGACCTAATGTGGCGATTGAAGCTTTTTCGATTGGATTCAAAGCTGGCAATGCCATGATTTTACGTGGTGGAAAAGAAAGTAGGCACACGACAAAATGTCTTTATACGATTATTCAACAAGCTCTAAAGAAATATAAACTACCCGAAGACTGCGTCTGGGGCATTACCGATCCCTCTCGTGAACTTGTGAATAACTTATTAAAACAAAAACAATTTATCGACGTGGTCGTCCCTCGTGGTGGTGAATCTCTGATTGAGCATGTCAGCCATAATACCACTATTCCCATCATCAAAAATGATCGTGGCCTATGCCATATCTACGTTCACAAAGATGCCGATCTAAAAATGGCTGTCGACATTTTAGTGAATGCAAAAACTCAACGCCCTTCTGTTTGTAACTCAATGGAAACAATTCTACTTCACAAAGCGATCGCTCCAAAACTGATTCCATTGGTGTATGCAGCCATGAAACCATTTAGTGTTCATTGGCACGTAAGTAGTGATGTGAAAAATATTTTCTCGCAAAACAATATCACGTCGAATGATATTCAATTAGCCACGGATCAAGACTGGAATACGGAGTATTTGGATCAAGTCGTAAATTGTAAAATTGTAGATTCTGACATCAAAGCTTTAGAACATATAGCGCAATATGGAAGTCGACACTCGGAAGCCATTGTGACTAAAAATAAAAAAACAGCTGAAAATTTTCAGCTGTCTGTCGATGCGGCCGTCGCCTATTGGAACGCTTCTACCCGTTTTACAGATGGGTTTGAGTTCGGCCTGGGTGGAGAGCTTGGAATCAGCACCCAGAAGCTTCATGTGCGAGGACCGGTCGGAATCAGCGCCTTAACCAGCGAACGATGGATCGTCAATGGAAAAGGCCAAGTTCGAAAGTAAACTACTGAGCTGCAACTAAAGTGATTAAGCATTGAGGATTCGACGGACTTTCGTATTCAGATATGTTTACGACATATCCTTTTCCTTCAATACTCACTTCGTAACGTTTAGTTTTCCAACCAGCATAACTAACAGCTTCCACACGATCAGCAGAGGCTTTAGTTCCTTGATTAATTTCATGAAGTGCTTCAGCCGCTTGTTTAGCTTCCGCCGCACAATAACCTTCTAAAGCATATAAATTTTGAGAAGAAAGAGTCATAACCGTAGCCACTAATGCGAACATTGATTTTTTCATAATATCTCCTGTTTGTATGGAATGGATATACCTGTTGTACGTCGCAATTTAAAGAACAACATTGAAATTAACCAACCTATTTAGCTAAAGTCGTTTTATCCGATTAGAGGCTTGTTTTGATGTATTAAATAGCCGTAAAGAGTTTTGACAGTCTAAATGCAATCTCATTTGCAAAAAGTAAATACGCCTAAAATAAAAAAGGTTTTGGGATCAACCAAAACCTTTTTTACCTTTATTAAGTTTGTACTTAAAATTCTAGATTAGAATTTTTGAGTGTAACCTAAGAAGAACTTACGACCATTGTAATCGTATAAATCTGTATTCACAGCAGCAACGCCACCTGTTCCACCGAAAGAATCCGCTGGTTGTTTACCGTCTAAGATATTTTTAATACCTGCAGTTACGTTAGATTTAGCAGTTAATTTATAACCCGCTGAAAGATCGTACTCTGTTAAATCAGAAATTTTCGCATCAACAAAACGATCTTGTAATTTTTGGCCAGGGATATTTCTCATTGTAATTGAGTAAGTCGCAACATCGTTCTTCATAGAAAGAGTTGTCGAGTTTCTCCATTTAGGGAAGCCCCACTCACCAGAAACGTCACGTGCTTCAACTCCAGGGAAACCTTGAAGTTTATCCGACACGATGTAAGAGAAGTCGTCTTCTAATACTAATTGGTGACCAAATAAGTTATTCATCAAGCCAACTTCCATATTGAAATCAACACCGATAATTTCTTCATTCGATAAGTTAAGATTTGGAGCATTGACAACGTCGATCTCGCCATTTGGTAAACGAGTTACTGTCACGCCGTAGTCAGATGGATTTACACCACCTAATTCAGCCTGAGTCATGTCTTCATAGTTAATACCAACGATGTTGTTAACTTTTGTGTACCAAGCATCTACTGAGAAAGAGATATTAGATGTAGCTTGGATAACAGTACCGATACTTGCTGCGAAAGCTTTTTCTTCTTTAAGATCTTTATTACCGCCACCCGTTACGTGGTATTGGCTTTTCGAACAGTATGAAGCATCAGTCGCACACATTTTACGATCGATGAATTCGATGAAACCATCTGAAGAAGCTCCGTATAATTGAGATAACGTAGGAGCTTTAAATCCAGTTCCTAATGAAGTTCTAACCATCACTGAAGGATTGATCGTGTACTTTAAAGATAACTTAGGATTCACAGTCGTTCCGAAATCAGAGTAATGATCTAAACGAGCTGCTGCATCTAATTCAAGTTCTTTAGTTAATGGGAACGCAACCTCAGCGAAACCCGATTGAACGTCACGAGCATCATTGCTGATTGAACCAGAAGATCCGTAAACTTCGCCATTAGCTGATTTACTATCCGCATCTTGCTCAAGTTTTTCATTGAACGCACTGATACCTGTCGCAATTCCGATAGCACCGTCTTCTAATTCACCTAATTCACCAGTGAATACTGCATCAAAGGTAGTTAACTTAGATTTTGAATCTTGCCATACTGGAGTAACAACATTACCCAATGACGATACACCAGGAGTGTACGTTCCAGAGTTAACCAACGCATCGAATGCAGCAGCATCGATGTAACCATTAACGCCTCTATTTTTACGGTGAATTTCAGAATACCCTGCAGAGATATCGTATTCCCAGATACTAGTGATACTACCTTTAACACCCAATAAAGTGCTGTAGTTAAATTCTGTATCATGAGAATCACGATTTCCAGCATCACCTAAACGGTATGATAACTGAGATGCTTCAGGGACACCTGGTAATCCGGCTGCAAGCGATGTTACAACTGGAGTTGGAGCATAGTTCCATTCGATATCTTTATGAACAACCAAGTTACGATTGTAGATTTTGATACCTGAATCTAAACGATATGTATAATCCGTTAATAAATTTAATTGACCGATTTGAGGACGAGTTGTCGCTACTTCATTGTATGGGTAGTAACAGCGTTGGCCTGTTGAAGTTGTTTTAATGTATTGAGGAGGACACGTTCCTAGAATATGCCATTTACCGTCTCCACCTGGACCGCCAGCGAAGTAAGCTGGAACTGTACTTGTAGAAGATAAACCAGCTTTCGTGATGTCGCGGTCTCTGCCGAAGATTTTATCTGTATGAGTGTAACCCATTACAGCCATGAAATCATATTTCTCGCCGTTTAAACCAGTTAACATTGAAATATCGTAAGATGTTCCACCTGGTTTTTCTACAGCAGAAACTTTAGCTGAAGCTTCAGTTCCTACATAACCTTTTTTAGTTACGATATTGATAACTCCACCTAAGGCATCAGATCCGTAAAGAGCCGAGGCACCATCTTTAAGAACTTCGATACGCTCGATAGCACTTTGAGGAATTAAGTTTAAATCTACTGCTTCCGCATCTGGATCTTTAGGTAAACGGTGACCGTTTAATAAAACTAGAGTTCTGGTGTCACCAAGACCACGAAGACCGATCGTTGCTGTTGCTGCAGCGCTACTCCCAGATTGCTCACGAGAAGCACCGTAAGTAGCGATTGTAGAGTCACGTAATGAATCTGATGCAGACACATTGGCTGAATTTTTCATGCTTTCTTTACCAACGTTTTTAACTGCAGAAGCACCTTCTTTAGCGATACGTTTGATACGACTACCGATAACCTCAACGCGCTCAACTTGTTGTGTACTTGCGGCCGCTTGAGATGAATCACCCGAAGCAACTTTCGCAGTAGAATCCTGCGCTTGCGCCGTTAAATTCATGGTAAATATTACTCCAAGAATAGCTATAGTTTTTACATACCGTGTATTAACTTTTAGCCCTGCTTTTTCAATGTTCGTCATCAGATCCCTCTTTCAATTTTGACAACTGATCACCGTTGGCATGCTTTTTAAATAAGCATTTTCTTCAATGATTTCAGGTTATTTGGTCGTTACTTATCAACTAAAAAGTACGGGTATGCAATAAAAAAACCAATGCTTGTTTTTTAAATTAGAGTCGGTGTGGCACCATTTTTTCGGTTAAATTTGTGGAACACTGTTTGCTTTATTACTACAAATAGTTCTTAATGTGGTTCGTTTTAGTACCAGTAGGGTTTAACGAACAAAGAAGATTTAATAGAGGGGACAAAATAATGAGCACATCAAACACAGCTAATATGTCTTTAGATACTTTCAACATTAGCTCAAAGAAAATCTCAAACTACGCGATCACAATTTCTGTAGCCGTGCATTTGCTTATGCTTGGTGCAGTTAAATATGGATATTTATTCCAATCGACGCCTGTAGCCGCTAATGAAGAAACTTATGTTGATCTTGGATACCAAGTATTGAACGAAGTTCCACTCCCTCCTCCTGTTGCTGCAAAATCTGAAGAAATGCAGGACGAAACTTCAAACGTACAATCTCTTCAAAAAGAAAAAAGTAAGCCGATGACAGCGTCAGCCCCGTCAGCTCCGACTTATTCAGATGTACCTTATTATAAAATTAAACCTAAATACCCTAAAGATGCTTTAGAAGCTGGCCTTGAAGGTAACGTTCAAATGACGATCGATATCTTAGAAGATGGTACAGTTGAAAACATCAAAGTAACTGGTGGTGAAAAAGTAGGAACTTTTGAATCAGCAGCTACGCGCTCTGTGGCAAAATGGAAATACAAACCATTTACAGATGCTGCAGGAAATCCTATAAAAAAGACGAACTATATGGTTAGAGTAGACTTTAAAATTAAAGACGAAATAGCTACACAATAATAACAACACGGAAAAGGAAATAGGAATACAAATGGAATCATTGTACAAAATTGCAGAGGCGAGCGCGAACTTCATTCTTTACTTCATGGGCTTTCTTAGCGTAGTCAGCTTAGCAATCATTATCGAAAGATTTTTAACTTTGAATAAGATTTCTAAAAACAGTAAATCTATCGGAGCTAAATTCCAAGAAGTTATCACAACTCAAGATACTTCTAAAATGAAAGAGCTTTCTACTTACAACGCTTCAATCGAAGGTAAAGCTTTAGGTTACGGTTTAAACTACTTATCTAAAAATAGCGAAAATGGTTTAGATGAATTATTCTCTTCATTCAAAACTATGGAAAAACCTAAATTAGAAGGTAACTTATATATCTTAGGAACAATCGCTTCGAATGCTCCGTATATCGGTTTATTAGGAACTGTAATGGGTATCATGAAAGCGTTCAACGACTTAGGAAACTCTCCTGGTCAAGGTAACGAAGTTGTTATGACTGGTATCGGTCACGCCCTTGTATCAACAGCAGTTGGTTTAGCATTAGCTATCCCTGCCGTTATCGCGTTCAACTTCTTCTCGAAAAAAGTAGCTTTAATCTTGAATAACATCGATGCGACTAAAGATCTTTGCTTGTTATTTTCTAAAAGCAAAAAAGGAGCTTAGTCATGGCTAGCAACGCAGGTGGCGGCGATAACGAAACAATTGCTGAGATTAATATCGTTCCCCTTGTGGATATCGTACTTGTTGTATTGATCATCTTCATGGTGGCAGCACCGTTAGTTATGCAACCTAAAATCGACATCACATTACCGAAGTCTTCTTCGACGGATATCGATAAATCTAAAAAGCCGATGAAAATCACTATCGGTGGTAAAGGCGAAATCTTTGTAAACAACAAAGAAATCTCTTTAGATGATTTACGTAATGAATCATTAGCTGAATTCCAAAAAAATCCAGAAGTGAGCGCGATCCTTGTCGCTGATAAAGCTGTAACACTTGAAATGGTGACTGATGTTATCGACACAGTTAAATCTCAAGGTTTAAAAAAGGTCGCATTCTCTATCCAAAAAAGACAATAATCTTAACTTAACAAGTAAGAATAAAAAAAGGAGCTTTCACAGCTCCTTTTTTTATTTAAGCAACTAAACGTCTGCAAATTCTAAAATACGCCCACGTCGACAAAACCACCATTTGAATCACCAGAAGGCTTCCACTGTACGCAAACGCCTGGCCGATTCCCTTATCCCAGAACAAGGCTTGCGCTAAACGTACGCCGTGTATCAGCGGAAAAAACTCCGCAATAATTTGAACTGGCTTTACCATCTGATCGATCGGAAAGAAAATTCCCGACAAGAAATAAAGTGGAGCGATGATAAATGAATACACGCTTTGAAACTGATTAATGTTTCTAACCATAGCTGTCGCTAACAACCCCATAGCGCCGCAAGGCACAGCTACTAAGAAACCAACTACAAACAACGTTGGAATATGCCACAGATTCGACATCATATTAAATACTGCCAGAACAACAGCTACACCAACGGCCATCAACCCGCCTTTTAATCCCACCCAGAATAATTCTCCGAAAACGATTTCTTTAATTCCAATCGGCGTAGTCAACATCGCTTTAAATACATTTTCAAAAGTCATACGCACGTAAAAGCCATAACTACTTTCAAAGAATGAAGTAAATAAGGCTGTCGCCACTGTTAATCCCGGCGCTAAGTACTGCATGTAGCTCATGCCTTCGACTTGCGTGACGTAAGATCCTAAACCTAATCCAAGTGACACCATGATCAAAGCTGGATCTGCAACTGTTGGGGAAATATTAGCGATTAAATCTTTTTTATACACGATCCAGTTTCTCACTGTGATGTACAAACACAGACGAATAAATTCCATCATATTACGCATCACTTGATAACTCCTGTCCTGTTAATTTCAAAAAGACATCTTCTAAATTCGATGGACGAATTTGCAACGGCGTTAAGCGATGAGATTCATGTAATTGAGTCAGCTCACCTAATGAATTCGCTCGTAGATACGATTGCGAAATATCTTCGTGAAAATGAAAACCTTTTTC
>CAZXZW010000078.1:0-10777 GCA_964645745.1 uncultured Bdellovibrio sp. | reverse complement strand
TATAAATGAATCTTAAATAAAACATAGCCCTAGGTCTGGATGGAACTTTATTGTCTCTGGGAAATAGCATAGAATAAAGGGATGAAACTACTTCGTATTTCAGTTTATATCAGCGCGATAATTCTATCTTTTTCGTCATGTACTAATCAAAAAGCCGAAAGTACTTTGTTAACCGATAAACAATCGTGTTCTGTAGAGGATTGTCCAACTCCACCAACGAAAATTGAAGGTTCTCTTTCTATTGAAGCGGATCAAGGTGCTTATCAGTTAAATATGGATAAAAGTGATATGATTGAAATCGGCGGAAAGTGCTCTGATCTAGGCGTTCGAGCTAATCGCATTTTAGTTCAAGTTTATGAAGGTGAAGATACATCATTACCTCCATACGTGGATAATGAAAGTTCAGTCAATTGTGTGAACAGCACGACACCTAGTAATAATGGGAAAAGATGTTTTTGGCTTACTCAAGGTAGAGGTGTTATTGATTCTGGTTTAGAATATCCTCAGTGTTTCAACGGTCGATTTTCTTTCTCAGTTAAATTAGGTCGCCTTTTAAGAACAGTGGATAGTGGAGCTGGTGCAGTTTTGGACGAAGTTAATAATCCACGTCGTAAATACATGGTCCGTTTTAAAATCCGTACAACTGATGGGGCCATATCTGAATCAGCTTGGAATTCAACTTTGATTGAGCGAGGTGTTTCAAAACCTACGTTTAGTCAAAACTCTTTACCTTTCACAGATTACAAGTGTGATATTCAAATTAATGCCTCTAAAAATTTAAATGATTTAAATGATGTTAAATATGATATTTATGTCAGTACCAATTATATTTTGGGAAATCCTGCTGTAGACAATGCTACTCTAATTACGCCAGCCCCAGTTCCTTATGTTGATCCTATTCCGGTCAATCCGCTAGTTCATGTTACAAACTATAGAATTTATAATATCGTTCCAGGGGTAAAATATCGAGTGAAAGTAAAAGCTCGAGATACAAAATATACTTACGCTTTGTTGCCGAGTCCGGGTGTGACTACTGAGGAAAGTCCTTTCTCTGATGATTTGTCATGTTCTCCAGCGCTAGGAGCTGATGGGCGCCCGGTTTTAAATTTAGATGGGCCTAGTTCGAGTGATTACGATATGGATGCTTCGGGATCTATTTCTTCATGTGGTAATAGTATGAAAAAATGTAAATTCATCGCTCAAATGCCGATCACGGTGGCGTCTCCTCCGAATCCTACGGCTGGTGTGACAAACTCGGGTGAATATGAGTGGATGGTTGTTAAAAATATGACAAGTTGGGCAGTTGATTATGATCCTTTAGTGGCTACGCAAGCTTGTACTCCGGGGGCTATTTGGGGAGCAGGTCCGACTCCATCTAGTTCAACTGAAGGTTGTAAAAATCCACCAGGAACATCGTGGGTAACAACACTAGTAGGCTCTAATGAGTTTGAGTTTAGGCCTGAAAATTATCCCAAAAATTCATGTTCTAGTAATGCATCGAATACTTATAACGGTTCTTATGGCGTGGCAGTTAGATACATCGATGGAGTTACAGGATACAAAGGTGAATGGTCGAATGTTGTAACTTGTCCACTGACAAAATAATTTTTCACGATAGAATTAATAAATAAAAAAAGGCTTCGGATTCCGAAGCCTTTTTTTATATTTTCATTTGAGAGATAAGATTAGAAGCTCTCGTCGAAAGCCACTTGTCCAGAAACTCCAACTTGGTACGCTGATACACGACGCTCGAAGAAGTTTGCTAATTCTTGCATGTCTTGTAATTCCATGAAAGAGAATGGATTTTTTGAATTGTAACGAGGTTTGATGTTTAACATTTCTAAACGACGATCAACGATATACTCAAGGTACTGTCTCATATCAACAATCGAAAGACCGGCGATACCGTGTTGTAAGATGTCTTCTGCAAAAGTCATTTCGCATTCGATCGCATCTTCCATCATTTGAACAACCATTTCTTCCATTTGTTCATTGAAGATTGTTGGATCCTCTTTACGAACAGTTTGAACCACTTCCATCGCGAAAGCCATGTGCATGCTCTCGTCACGGAAAACCCAGTTTGTTCCTGAAGCTAAACCTTGTAATAAACCTTTTGAACGTAAGAAATACACGTAAGCAAATGCCGCAAAGAAGAATAATCCTTCGATACAAGTTGCGAAACAGATCACGTTCATTAAGAATTTACGACGATCTTCAACTGTTTTGATTTCTTGTAAATCATTGATTGAATCCATCCATTTAAAGCAGAATTCCGCTTTCTTTTTGATAGATGGAATGTTTTCAACTGCGTTGAAAGCGGCTTCGCGTTCATCCGGATTAGGGATGTAATTATCTAGCAATGTTAAATAAAATTGAACGTGTAAAGCCTCTTCGTAAAGTTGACGTGATAAATACAAACGCGCTTCTGGTGAATTGATGTGTTTGTAAAGATTTAAAACTAAATTGTTACCAACAATCGAATCGCCTGTTGCAAAGAAAGCCACAAGACGTTGAATCAAGTGTTTCTCTGAAACTGACATTTTCGAATGAAGATCAGCTAAGTCAGTCGAGAAATCAACTTCGTCGACTGTCCATGTGTTCTTGATTCCGTTTTTATACATTTCGTAGAAAATCGGATATTTCATTGGTCGTAATGTTAAGTTAAAGCCTGGATCTAGTATCATATGATTACCTATTTCTTTAAAAATTAATTATTGGCACGCTTCACAAGCTTCTGGATTATCGATGCTGCAAGCGATGATTTCTGAATCAGAATAAGTTTTCTTTTCAGAAGACATCGTCGTTGCTTTTGCATCCATCATCGGAGTAGCTGCTTTTACTTCAGTGGCTTCAATTTTACGATTTGTCGTCGTTTTTTGGATTGAAGTCGCTGGACGTGAACGTAAGTAGTAAGTGGTTTTGATTCCACGTTTCCATGCGTACATGTACATCGAAGAAAGTTTACCGATTGATGGAGACTCCATGAATAAGTTTAATGATTGAGATTGATCGATGTAAGCACCGCGATCAGCCGCCATATCAATTAACGCTTTCATGGGAACTTCCCATACCGTGCGGTAAAGATCTTTTAAATCTTGTGGGATTTCCGGAATTTCTTGGATCGAACCTTCGTGAACTTTAATATCATTTCTTAAAGATTCATTCCAAAGACCACGAGCTTTTAAATCAGTTACTAAGTACTTGTTCACTTGCATGAATTCACCAGAAAGTGTTTCACGTTTGAATAAGTTAGAGATTTGAGGCTCAGTGGCTTCATAAGATCCCACGATCGAAGCGATAGTCGCTGTTGGAGCGATTGCGATGATTAATGAGTTTCTTAATCCCGTTTTTTTGATTTTAGCTTTTAATGTGTTCCAACGTTTTTCATCAGTTGGTTTAACATTCCATAAATCGAATTGAAGTTCGCCCATGAAAGCACGAGTGTCTTCGAACGATGTATGAGGTCCATTTTTCTCAGCTAAGTCAGCGCTTGAGTGAAGAGCGTTGAAGTAGATCTCTTCTTGGATCTTCGTCGATAATTTTTGAGCCGCTTCTGAATCAAATGGAAGCTTTAATTGGAAGAACGCATCTTGTAATCCCATGATACCTAATCCAACTGGTCTCCAACGATTATTTGAAGATAAAGCTGTGTTGATCGGGTAGAAGTTAATGTCGACTACGCGGTCTAAATATTTCACAGCTGTTTGAACTGTTTTAGCTAATTTATCAAAGTCGAACTCACCATTCGTGATGTGACGAGCCAAGTTTACTGAACCTAAGTTACAAACCGCAGTTTCGTTTTTAGAAGTGACTTCTAAAATCTCAGTGCAAAGGTTTGATAAATGGATCACGTTTTCTGGTTTTCCAGTTTGGTTGGCTTTCATGTTACTTGCGTCTTTGAAAGTCATCCATCCGTTACCAGTTTGAGCTAACGTCTTCATCATACGAGAGTAAAGATCACGAGCTTTAATTTGTTTTACGAATTTATTTTCAGATTCAGCTTGAAGATAAGCTGTTTCGAATTCTGGACCGAAAGTATCTACGAAATGAGGAACAACACGTGGATCAAATAAAGACCACATCGCATCCGCTTCAACACGTTTCATGAATAAATCAGGAACCCAGTTCGCTGTATTGATATTGTGAGTACGTTTTGCTTCGTCACCTGTGTTGTCGCGAAGTTCTAGGAACTCTTCGATGTCAGCATGCCAAGTTTCAAGGTAAACACAGGCTGCACCTTTACGTTTTCCACCTTGGTTAACAGCGGCAACTGAAGAATCCATTGTTTTTAACCAAGGGATAATTCCGTTTGAATGGCCATTGGTCCCTTTAATTAAAGATCCACGAGAGCGAACACGGCTGTAAGACACGCCGATACCGCCAGCAAATTTAGATAATAAAGCGATATCTGTGTATTTATCATAGATCGCTTTTAAATCGTCTTCTGGTGAATCAAGAAGGTAGCACGAGCTCATTTGAGGACGTAATGTTCCTGAGTTAAATAGAGTAGGAGTCGAAGGCATGTAATCGTGAGAAGAAATCAATTTATAGAAATCAACTGCTTCCTGAGCCGTTGTCGCAAGACCACAAGCTACACGCATGAAGAAATATTGAGGGCTTTCTAAAACTTGACGAGATTTAGGGTTTTTCAATAAGTAACGGTCATAAACAGTACGTAATCCAAAGTATTCGAAACGATCTGTTTTGTAATGTTCGATCGCCGCACATAATTCAGCTTTGTGAGTATTTACAAAGTTATAAGTGTCTTCAGCAATCAAACCGTTTTTGAATCCAGCTAAAACTGAATCGGCAAAAGATCCGATTTTTTGAGATTTAACTTCTTCATCTATATATGTAGATAATAAACGAGCCGCTAAACGAGAGTATTCAGGATCTTCACCAATTAATAATGAAGCTGTTTGGATACAAAGATTATCTAACTCTTTAGTTGTAGCGCCATCATATAGACCACTAATAGCTTTAGTCGCTACACGTAGGGGATCGATCTGACCTAGACCTTGTCCGCAACGATTTACGCGTTCAACGATTTTAGTTACGTCAACCGGCTCTAAAGTGCCATCACGTTTTTTAACTCTCATCACGTGTGATAAATTTGGTTCCATGTTTGTTCCGTTATTGTTTAAGTTCGTGTTCGTCATCATGACTTTCCCCTCTAATCCTTTTCGTAGCTTCTCAGCGTTCAATCTGTTTTTAAGACAAAAGAACCCTTCAAAACTTCCCTCAAAGTTTCGAGCTATTCTTTAGTCTAGTATGTATTATTTCAAGAAAAAATGTTGACCTTCATGGTCTTTGTCAGCGGTTTGTTACTTTTTGCAAAGTCTTTCTAACCTCCTCAAAACACTATATCTAGTGTCTGTTGGCAGCGCCTCATCCTATAAGGCATGGTTTCGTCTTAAAATAAGGTTCAGTCAGATTTTAGAAAGAATCAATATTTTTTATGAAAAAAACGAAATTATTTTTAAGGTCTAGCTCGACTTTTGAGCAGATGCTGTGCGCTAAATTGAAAAAAACAGGTGGTTTCGAAATAGGCGTTTCTCTCTCGAAAAACAGTGTCAATAGTGAAATTTTTTATTTTTTTACTTAAATTTTTAGGAAAAAAATGACGGAAAATTTCACTTTCTTAAATTCCCTGTTAAGTGCGCTCAATTCGGACAATTCGATCCTTCATTTTTTCAAATAAATACTTGTCAGATTCGGTTTGTGGTTGAACTAGGCATCCTTGGAAAATTTGTTCCGCACGAAGTTGGTCCACAATGTACTGATGCGTGCCCATTCTGTCTGAGGTCCACTTAGGAGCAATCAATTCTTCCCAGCGAGAAGCAAAGGCTGCTAAACGGTGAACAGCAATGCGCGGGTGAAGGTGAGAGAGGAATAAAAGAACTTTGTTTTTATAATCTTCACGTTCGATCGGTTGATAAGTACCGTCGTTGTACCATTTCTCAAGTTCCGTATTCTTCAACACGTGCATGTTGTGAAGCTTGATATTCGTGATAGGTAAGTCGTTGCAGCGTTTGGCCGTATCAATAATTTGTTGATTCGTTTCATTTGGTGATCCAAAGATCAAATGAATCCCTAAATCCACCGCGGTCGAGTTTGCAATTTTGTGAATCGCTTTAATTGAGTCTTCAGCTGTGTGTCCACGGCGCATGAATTCTAAGTGATCGTCATAGAAGCTTTGAACGCCCAACTCAACGGCCACAAATGATTTTTGGTAGTATTCCTGCCAAAGATCAAGAACCGCCGGAGATAAACAGTCAGGACGAGTTCCGACGACAAAGCCGCGAACGAAATCGTAACTTAAAGCGGTTTCAAAATTTTGCCTTAGGGCTGAGATTTTAGTAAAAGTATTGGTGTAGGCTTGGAAATACACTAAGAACTTTTTAGCGTTGTATTTCTCTTCGATGAGTTTTTGAAAGTCACGGATCTGCTGATCGAGACTCATTTCAAAAGATTCTTCGCGCGCGGCTGATCCCCACACGTCACAAAAGCTGCAAGTTTTCATGCCTTTTAAACCCATGCGATTCGGACAGTTATCCACCACAGTTACAGGAATCTTGTAAACTTTCTCGTTAAAGATTCTTTTGTAGTGTTCTGCGATGCTATGATAGGGTAATCCGGACCAGCCTTTTTCCATAGGGCTTTCTACCATCATTTGAGGCCGGAATGCAAAACAACAGATTAAAGCTTGTAGAAATCACTAAAGATGGAAGCCCCACCATGAGAATGAACGGAAGCCCCCAGGATCCACTTTATACCGAACAAATGCATTACTCAACGGGAGCCGCCTCTGAAACTATTTATATTTACGGCGAGGCGATTAAGCAGGCCCAGGAGTTAATTAAAAGCTCTGACAGTCATTACTTAGTTGTGGGTTTAGGCTTAGGCTACATTGAAATGTTGATCAGTCTGATGACCCGTGGTGATTTTAAGCATATACTCAGTTTTGAAAAAGATGCCGACTTAGTTCGTGATTTCGAAAAATGGCGGAGTGAACGAGACTCGAACCTTCATAATCAAGTAGCTCAATCATTGCTCACTCAACTTGGTATAGATTACCCTATGAGTTTAATGCAAGAGACGCTGAGGGATCGACTCCATATTCAGTCCGCTTTGGATAAGGCGGAAAATCTTCAATTTAGAAAATTCAATGTGATTTGTTATGATGCTTTTTCTAGTAAGATGGATACAAAGCTATGGGACGCAGATTTTTTAGATCAATTTATTAGAGAGTATAGTGCGGATCAATGTGTATTCGCTTCTTATTCAAAAACAGGAGCTCTCAATCGAGCTCTTAAAAATAATGGTTTTAGATTGATTGAGCGCAAAGGGTTTTCGACCAAACGAGAATGTACTTTAGCAATAAAGACTTAAGCCTTATCGCTAAATTTATTAACATACTCAGTGATTAAGGCAAGAGTATCATCATTAACTTGTGAAAATTTTGAACCGACGTAGCCGTCAGAGCCCGTGTAAGTGACTTCAGCTTCAATGTTAAGCGGTGTAAAGAAGTGAGGACTAGTGATTTGTCCGCGAATGGTTTCTCCAATACTTAGATCAAAGGTATCTGTAAATCCCATACCTCCTGTACTGATCGTCACGACGCGAGCATTAAGCTTAATATCTTTAGCGGAAACTCCTGTGAATTGCGCTAGAATAGGAACACGTGCATTTTTACGACGAGAAATTCCTAATTTTTCTGAAATTTCAGGAATAGTATAAATTTCTTTCCATTCTTTAGAGGCACTATCGAAAACGGCAATTTTGGAAACATCATCTTGTTTTAAAGTGAAGTTCAAGAGTTCTTCTTTAGTCATGGGATCTTGATCAATGAAATTGTACTGAACTTTGTAACGACGTTCGCTGGAAGTCGGCGCAGGTTTCGTAGGGCGAGCGGCAGTTGAAGCGCCACGAGCTTCTTGGGTATGAGTATTCTCTGATACAGTGGGTGCTGGATTAAATTGGCGTTCTGATTTTGTGCTTTGTGCGATCGAAGGCGTCCATTTGTCGGCCGTAATCCAATCGCTCATGCCGCGAGTCCAGATAAAAGTCGTTTTAGATCCTGAACCCATCGTTTGAACTAAGCCTTGAATCTCATTGTTGTCGTAGGGACCGTGAACACGACTGTTTTGATTGATAAACCATTTCATTTTCAAACCCCTTTAAATTAAATATCAAAAAATTGATGAATTTCTTTTTCTGCATTGTAGGCGTCATCGTAGCCGTAGGCGATCAATTTTTTACAGAAATCAGAATCAAACATCAGATAGCTAATGATTTCATTAGCATCATCTAAAGATCCAAAAGTATTCAAGCTCGATCTTACAATTCGAGGCAAGCGATGAGCATATTGACGAGCTAGTTCACCAATATTTACGCTCGGAGAAATACATAAAGCGGGAATCTCTTTGAGATAGCCATCATTTTTATCCGTACTTGTCCCAGCTTTAACTTTGCGAACCAGTTCATTGATTCTCAGAATACGCTGAACATCTTGTTCGACAGAATCTAGTAAAACCGCATTTAGTAATGTGTTCATGATTGTAATGAATGAAGCATGCTGAGGTGATTCCAGGTGACTAATTTTTCTTTCCGACGAAGCATTCTCAAATGGTTTTTGAGTTCTCACGCCAATGACAAATAACTTGTCCGCGCCCATGCGTAAGCTCGGGCTACAGGGTGTGCTGTTGCGAACACAGCCATCGCCATAGTCCGCTCCATTGATTGAGATCGGTGGAAATAGCATCGGGATAGCTGACGAGGCCATGACATGATCTGGTAAGATCTTTGTGTATTCAGGGATACGACGTGAATCATTCCAGCTCTGCCACGTGTGCTGGGCTGTCTTATTGTGGTCGATGAAGCTGACTGCAGCATTATCAAAGTAGTTGTTGGCTGTAATGATAACCGAATCATACTTTTTGTTTTTAACATTTTCTTCGATTTGCGCGAAATTGATATGGTTGGTGAGAAGCTTTCTTAATGGGTCTGTATCCAAGAGGGAATTAAATTTAAGGTCTTTGCCACCGCTTAATAAACTCGTAAAGGATAATTTATTTATTGAGAGCAGATTCATTTTGTACACTTGGTCAGATTTAATTTGAGACCAAAGGTAAATCAGTTTTTCCACAGAGGTTGTAAAATTGTCAGAGCTTCCGGCAAGCATAGCCGTGTTGATAGCACCGGCGCTAACGCCTGAAAGGATCTTAAAAGGGTTATCCACTTTTTTTGCTTTTAAAATTTCAGCTAGGCCTTTTAGAACACCAACTTGATAGGCTCCGCGAGCACCACCACCAGATAAAATCAACGCTGTTTTTTTGCTCATAATACCTCTTATTATGACGTGAAAAAACATCTCGTGTCAAATTAGGTCTAGGTTCTTTTGAGTCTTGAGTTTTAGTGAGAGTCAGCTAGGATTGTCAGGTCATTAACAAGTTACATAAAACCTAAGGAGTCGTTATGAACATGCAAAAAATCGTAGGTCTTTTCTCAGCTACTATGCTGGTTGTTGGAATCGCCCAAGCGAATCCTAAAAAAGCTACTTCATCTAAAACTAAAGATGTTAAAGTATCTGAAACAATTTTGAAAAAAGTTGAAGGTCAAGTGAACTGGACAGGGTACGGTGTTGGTAAAACTCACGCAGGAACCATCAATGTGAAGTCAGGTGAAATTGTGTTAGGGGATAAAGATGTGCCTCAGCAAATCACATTCGTTTTAGATATGAAATCTTTAGACACGAAAGACAGCGATAAATTAAAAGCTCATCTTAAAAATGCAGACTTTTTTGACGTTGAAAAATATCCAGAAGCGACTTTCAAATCTACTTCAGCCAAAGTTAATCCAGGACCTAAAGACGGTGTATCGGCATTTACTGTTAAAGGTGATTTAACAATTAAAGATAAAACGGCTCCTCTTGAGTTTGTAGTTAACGTCATTAAAAAAGATGGAAAATTTACGGCAGTAGCGAATACTGAAATTGCGGATCGCACAAAATACGGTATCGTTTACCACTCAAAACAGTTTGAAACAGCTTCTAAGCTAGGTGATAAGTTGATTGAAGATAACATTAAAATCGATATTTCAGTTACAGCGCAAAAGTAAAATCCAGACAGCTCACTAATGTTTAGACACTTTTGAGTGTATCAAGAATAAACATATTGATTAAACCCGTCTCATCAAAAGACGGGTTTTTTTGTTTCTGCACTTTGTGATTCGGACTAAGACACTATTCGTACTCCCTTGAGACATGGTCCGGAACTTGAACTACTATTCATAACTGAACCTTTTTATTGAGCTTTAACAGCTGATAGGAGTCCTTTATGAAAACATTTAAACTGACAAACTTAGTTTTACCACTAGTCGTTGTTTTATCTGCCTTCAGCTTTTCCTGCGCTAAAAAGGCCACAGGTGTAAGAGCCGTTAGACAAACGGAAGCGCAACAGATGAATCCTGTTGTAAATACAAATTCAAACAACGCTGCTAATGCTCAAGGCTTATTATATAAAATTACTGTGATTGAATTACCGGGAGAAGCTACTGATGGAAGCTTTACGGTGAATGCAGAAATTAAAACACCAATGGGAAGATTTATTCCTATTACAACTACGCATACGGCTGGACGTGATGTTTATGGAACATATAATGATGCTGACACGGGTTCTTATTTAGATATTCGTGCTCGTTGTACGGGGGCGAACTCCGATACTTATTTATTATTGGATAAAAAGTTATTACAATTACTATTATCGCCAAATAGGGT
>CAZXZW010000077.1:0-10864 GCA_964645745.1 uncultured Bdellovibrio sp. | reverse complement strand
TGATTGTGGGTGATGCATAACTATTCGGCTTATTTTGTAAATACTAAAGTATTTAACCAATATATAAATGATTATTTAGTTAGGAGCCTTCTCAAGAAAGGGTGAAGCGCTTCGGTTAACGTTTGCGCTAGGTAGATAAAGGTCGAGAGTGGGTTGATAAATAAAAATACCCGGTTAATATATTTGCATACAAAAGGCTAGATCATGGAAAATTCAAAAGCTGTTTCGGTCTCATTTACCTCTTATCAAAAGTTTGTGATCGCCTTGCTAGCGTTTTTGCAGTTCACTATTATTTTAGATTTTATGATTCTTTCACCATTAGGTGCTTTATTGTTACCAGCTTTAAAAATTTCGACTAGCCAGTTTGGAGCGGTCGTTTCAGCTTATGCCGTCAGTGCGGCGGCCTCTGGTTTTTTAGCTGCGGGCTTTGCCGATAAGTTCGATCGCAAAAAACTTCTTTTGTTTTTCTATGCAGGTTTCGTTTTAGGAACTTTACTTTGTGGTTTGGCTCCGACTTATGAGTTTCTTTTGGGAGCTCGTATTGTCACAGGATTGTTTGGTGGTGTGATCGGATCTATCGTGATGGCTATCTTAACAGATTTATTTCCTCTGCAACAACGTGGTCGAGTCATGGGGTTCTTGCAAACGGCTTTTGCGGCTAGCCAAGTTTTAGGTCTTCCAATTGGATTGTATTTATCTAATATGTGGGGATGGCATATGCCGTTTATGATGATCGTGGCTATCAGTTTGATTGCGGGATTTTTTATCGTAGTGTATTTGAAACCGATCAATGCTCATTTGGAAATTCAGTCGGATAAAAAAGCTTATCTTCATTTGTGGCACACATTGAAAGTTCCACAATATATATTTGCCTTTGCGACAACGGCCTTTTTGTCTATCGGTGGATTTATGATGATGCCATTTTCTAGCGCGTACACAGTCAATAATTTAGGACTGCATCAGGACCAGCTGCCAACGATTTATTTAATTACAGGATTAGTTTCGATTTTGATTGGTCCACTAGTTGGAAAAATCAGTGATCTTATCGGCAAATTTAAAACTTTTATTTTCGGTAGCGTACTGAGTATGATTATGGTCGTTATTTACACTCATATGGGCGTGTCCTCTTTGGCCGTCGTGATTTTAGTGAACGCGATCATGTTTATCGGTATTTTCTCGCGCATGATCCCTTCGCAAGCCTTGATGTCGGCGATTCCCACTCCGGCTAATCGCGGTGCATTTATGTCAATCGGGGCCTCGCTTCAACAATTAGCTGGTGGAATCGGTGCGATGTTGGCTGGTAAAATTGTGGTGCAGCAGGCTGATGGAATGATTCTTCATTTTGATGTGATCGGGTACGTCATGTGCGGTTTAACCACATTCACATTATTTATGATGTACTTCATTAATAAAGATATCGCAGCCCGCGCTTCGACGTTGACCACGAATCCATAAATAACATCTTAAGCGTCATTGCTATTATCTATACCGATAGCAGTCCTCTTATTTGAGGTCTATATTTAGATCTTTAAGGAGATTATATGTCATCACTTTTACTACCTATCGCTATTGGATCTATTCAGCTTAAAAACAGAATGATCATGGCCCCTTTAACTCGTAGCCGCGCGAGCGGTTCTGATGGACGCACACCAAATGATTTAATGAAGGAGTACTACGTTCAGCGTGCCAACGCCGGTCTAATTTTAACGGAAGCTACGGCGGTTACGCCAATGGGTGTGGGATATCGAAATACGCCAGGGATCTGGTCGGATGAGCATGTGGCTGGTTGGAAAAAAATCACAGATGCTGTTCATGCGGCTGGTGGAAAAATTATTTTACAGTTGTGGCATGTGGGGCGTGTTTCTCATCCTATGTTTTTAAATGGTGAATTGCCAGTAGCGCCAAGTGCAGTCCTGTTAGAAGGTCATGTGAGTAATGTTCGTCCTTATGTGGATTACGTTATGCCGCGTGCTTTAGAAACAAATGAAATTCCTGGAATCGTCGAAACTTACCGCAAAGGCGCTGAAAATGCGAAACGAGCAGGCTTTGACGGAGTCGAAGTGCACGGGGCTAACGGTTACTTGCCAGATCAATTCTTACATAGCAGCACAAATCTTCGTACAGATAAATACGGAGGCTCGATTGAAAATCGTGCGCGCTTCTTATTGGAAGTTACGGATGCGGTGATCTCTGTTTGGGGAGCCGATAAAGTCGGAGTTCACTTAGCTCCGCGCGGAGACTCTCACAAATTATCAGATTCAAATCCGGAAGCTCTTTTCTCTTACGTGGCTGAGCAATTAAATAATAGAAAAATCGCTTTTATTTTTACTCGTGAATATCAAGGTGCAGACAGTCTGAATCCTAAAATCAGAAGTATCTTTAAAGGTACATTCATCGGAAATGAGAAATTCAATTTTGAAACGGCGGATGCGGCTTTGGCTCGTGGGGATGTCGATGCTGTGGCTTTCGGAAAAGATTATATTGCGAATCCTGATCTTGTGAAACGATACGAAACAAAATCAGCTTTGAATCCGATTGTGTTCGAAACGATTTATGCTGAAGGATCAATAGGGTATACAGATTACCCAGAGATGAAAAGTATCAAATAAAGACACATGTATACTCAACGTAGTCATAAATCGAAGGTTCAATTCGAATAATTTAGAGCTTATGCTTTATTGTTAAGAACTAGACTTGGACTGGACTAGTATCGTGCAAAACGGCTCCCGATAGATGTTGTGATCGATGTGATCATAACCCGGGAGCCAAAATGAAAAATGTTATCTTGTTATCCTTACTGACGATTTCCTTAAATGTGCATGCCGATGCAGAACGTTTCAAATTAAATGATTCTGAATTAACGGAGATGAAACGCGCGGGTTTAGTTAAGCCTGTAACACTTCATGCGCAATGTAAAAATATTTCTGCGATTAATAAAATGTCTCCAACGGGAAAAGTTCCATCTGGAAAAAAAGTGGACCTAGTTTTAGTTTCTAAGAAAACGCGTTATACTTATTTATTCAGTGGATCGGTTTTAACGCATAAGTTTAAATCAACTTTCGGTAGTGGCTATTCGAATGGTCCAAAAATTCAAGAAGGTGACGGTCGTACGCCTGAAGGTATTTATACGTTAGACTATAAAAACTATGATTCCAAATTTTATAAATCAATTCATGTCTCTTACCCAAGTCAATACGATCGCAAATTTGCCAGTGATCATGGTGTTTCTCCTGGTGGTGATATCATGCTTCATGGAACAAAATGGCCTTTGGGTGTAAATAGTAATTGGACAGCAGGGTGTGTAGCTATGAAAAATGACGACATAGACAAGTTGATCAGCGTGGTTTCAGTTCCGACGACCGTAGCGATCTGTCCCTTGTAAGATTAAATTAAATGTTATTTGTGAGAAGCCCGGGTTAGCCTGGGCTTTTTTTTATGGTGACGGTCTTTGTCACTGTGTTTGATTGTGAGACAAGGTTCTCCGCTAAGCTTGATTAGGACCATGCTGGGGATGGAATAGAACTGGCAATAAATTAGAGTCATCTAATTATTCGAGGAGCGTTTATGAAAAAAGTCATGTTATTTGCGTGTTTAATTCTTGGTGCAGTTTACTCACAAGCTCAAGTAGCTGGAAATGAATTAAGACAAGGTGATGGCCAAGGCTTTAATAGTTCTTCATCAATCACTCGTATTACGATTCAAAAAGATCTTAAAACAATCGCTCAAGATGAAGAGTTACCGGTTTTAAATGTATTACACAACAGCGCGGATGGCGAGTGCCGTATTGAATCGCTATCAAGCGAGATTAAAAAAGGCGAAGTTTTCCGTTTAGGTTATATCTACAATTCTTACTCGGCTCCACGTACGACAGTTGAACTTATTAGTAAAGATGGATCAACTAAGGCTTCAATTGAATGTCTTGATCGTCACGATGATGATGGTATCTCTTTTTACAACAGTGTATTAGGCGATGCTCTTTTAATGAAAAACTAATTTTTTAGATCCATGGAGCTAGCCCAATCGAGGATTTAAGATACGACATGTAAAAATTGAAAAGACAGGTGAATTCATCGCTTTTGACTGCTAGATTGAATTCATGAAAAAGATTTACTACATTCTTGGCGCCGCTTTATTAATTATTACTGTTTGTATGATTCTTTTAGTTTTTAAAGGCGTAAGTCTTCGCTCGGAACCTATTATCAAGCCATCTCCCGTTGATGCTAAATATGAAAATATAACTTACGGTGTGATTCGTCGTATGTTTCCTCATTTTCAGAAAACGGATTATGTCGTTTGGGGAATTAATCCATCTGCTTCTTCCGAAGAGGAAACTATTTTTGAACTTTTACAAAATGAACATGCAGCTCAATTCGGCGCTCGTCCGAATGTTCTTCGTTGGAATCAACAAACCACGGCCGATGAAATTAAAAAATGCTTAAAACCATGTTGGATTGAAATTGAAAAAGAAAAAGCCAGTCAGCTTACAAAAAATGAATCTTTAAAATCGATTCAAACGGTTTTAGGTTCCAACTACTTCAGCATCACTTTTTTAGAATTTGAGCGTGGTATGCCGGTTCCTCAAGTATGTGAGATAGAACAGCGTTTAGATTTCTCCTGTATTTTACCAGTAGCCGTGCGAGAAGTCCGTAAATACCTTAAACAAGCTGATACTCGTTATTTCTTTACTCGGGCTTATAATGAAATTGATTATTTCCTATTTATCGAAAAAAAGAAAAACTAGAACACGGATCCCAGCTCGCACTTGGCCTATAATCTCAAAGTGACGAATAGGGGCGGTAAAACGCATTTTTTTCAAGGTCTTCGAGATGAGAATCAAAATAAAGAGCCACTTTTTGTCCAAGCTTAAATCTCTTTGCCACCAAAGCGCTCATAAATTCTAATCATCGCAAGTTCGATAAATCTTCACGAAAGGATTTAAGATCATGAAAAATCTAATCTGTATTTTTATAAGCTTGATCGCCATTTTTGCGGCCACAGTAGCTTCAGCTTTCCAATCTAATGCAGAAACATTTCGCTACAGCCACTACTATCAATTAAAACCTCAAGCGAATGCAGCCAACATTAATCTATTAGACATGGATCACATGCGCGGCACATTCCCGCAACCAGCTGAGCGCTACAACCGAGATAAACATTTCGGTACATGGGTGCATCCCTCGGGAGATGATTCATGTATGGACGTGCGTGGATTAGTTTTAGAAAGAGATGCGGTAGATAATGATGTCAGAACAAGTCGTCGTTGCCGCGTAAAAACGGGTGTGTGGTTAGATCCCTATACAGGACAATATTTAGATTCTCCGGATCTAGTGCAAATCGATCATATGGTTCCATTAAAAAATGCGTACATGACCGGTGCTCATGAATGGGATGCAAAGAAGCGTTGTTTGTACGCCAACTACATGGGTAACAAGTTTCACTTATTATCAGTGGAAGGTTTAGCTAATCAGGAAAAAAGTGACCGCGCGCCAGATACCTACGTGCCACCGAATAAAAAATTCGTGTGTACGTATTTAAAATACTGGTTAGAAGTGAAGTTGATTTGGAATCTAAAAATCACGCCGAAAGAGCATAAAGGAATTATGAAAACGATCGCCGATGAAAACTGCCGTGCGAAAGATTTTAGAATTGAGTATTCGGAATACCAAGAGCAGCAGAATTATATTAAAGAGAACGCAGACCTTTGTAAGTTATAAAAATAAAAAAAGTCTGGAAGAAATTTCAGACTTTTTTAGTTCTTCCAAGGAAGCTGGCAGCCCGAAGTGCTTAAATCAATCTGTCCAGCTTTGTTCAAACATTTTCTCAGTTCCTGAAGTCCGGAAACTAAGATGCGCGGTGAAGATCCGGCTAAAGGAGATCCAGCAGGTGGCATGTAAATGCGGCTCGCAACTCCGTAAATCAATCCTGTTTTTGGATCTAATAACGGAGATCCTGACCATCCCGGGCGACCTGTACAATCAGCACCAAGTAAGATCGTATTCTTTAATTCAAGTGGTGAGGGGCTTGTTCCAAAAAGTTTTTTCTCTTCGGTGTTATTCGCGATAATGCGTTCTACAGTACAAGTTTGTGTTTGTCCCCAAAGGCCAGAAGTCAGTTGTAATTTTTCACCTGTTTTTGGTAAGCGATCAGCTAAGGTGAAAATTCTTACGCCTCTTGATTTTAAAGTGCCTAGAGAAACCGTCGCTTGGAAAAGCGTAACGTCTTCAGTGGTCATCGTAGCATAGTGGATCGAGGCTAACTGGAAATTTCCGTAAGACATCGGTTGGTTCGGTAATTGTTGATAGTAAGATGTATATTCATCTAGGTGAGTGATCGGGAAGCGAATCTTCGCAGTACCTGGTAAGTAAGTGGCGTTGTCGTTGTCTGCTGTGCAATGGCCCGCTGATAAAACGAAAGCTGGATCATTATCAGATTGGCCTGTTGTTGAAATGATGGAAGCCGAACAACGGTAAGCGGCGGCGATGCCATTCATGTCTTGGAATGTTACTGAAGTTGAATGCTGAGCTTTCGCCGACATTGTTAGGAAAATGAAATAGATCAGTGTAATGAAATTTAAATTAGTTCTCATGGCAATCTCCTTGGGGAAACGAGCGCCTTACGAGTAACAAAATAATGTGATTTTGCCTAATGAAAAAAAAGCCCCGCTATTTCTAGCAGGGCTTTCAAAGATCTAAAAAATCGCTAAATTTTTTATAAAATTTTCTGTCTAAGAAAAAATGGTAGTGAGAGGCGGACTTGAACCGCCGACCTACGGATTATGATTCCGTTGCTCTAACCAGCTGAGCTACCCCACCACAGTCGTTCTTAAAATTGACAGATAAATTTTTTAAAGGTTGTGGCGTCAAAAGTCAAAACCATCGTGCCTAATTGGACTAAATTTCGTATTTTGCTGAGTGTATGAGCTATTATCCTAAGTTCGTGGTCTTAAACGGACCCCAAGTTCGGCATTCTTCGTACCATTTGCTTAAGTTCGGACGGGTGGCGCGCCAGTCTTCTTTCTGAAATCTTAAATCAAGGTAACTCAGTCCGCACATAACAGAGATCTCTCCGATCAAATGAAGACTCTTGAGTTCCTGAGTGATGCTCTCTAAGAAGTTTAAGCTGTTGTCGACTTTGAGCTTTTGTTTCTCGTCGTAGTCTTTGCTGAATAAGTTTTCCGGGCGAAGGCTTTCGTAGCGACGAAGAACTGTGGAGTCGGTGAAGCCGTCGGCGATGGCTTCGATCTTTTTTTGGAAGAAGTATTGGTCTTGGTTTTTGGGATAAATGGTATCTTTCTTTGAGTTCATGTTGAGATACTCACAGATGACCTTGGAATCGATGATCGTGTTGTCAGGGCTCACTTGCAGGGCTGGGATTTTAAGGAGCGGGTTTAGGCGGTAGTAATCTTCAGAGAGACTGAAGGTCCCGGAATCCATCGTGTCGATAGTTTCTATTTCGTGGAAATGGCCAGTGACTTGGGCTGTGATCAGAACCTTGCGCGCGAAAGGAGAGGATTTTGAGTAATACAGCTTCAAGGAAATTTACCAGCCTTTGATGGCTTTGCGTTTTCTTTTGCTTAATTTGGCCGTGTTGATCTCGGCATTTTTGTTCATTGTTATTGTTGTGATCTCTTCTTTTTTAGTATGTGTAGATTGAGTTTTCATACTCTTAGAATACTAGAGCTGCGCTGTATTAAGATAATGATTCTTGCTAAGGTCTAGGTCGATTGTTTGATTTAAAAAGTGGGTTAATGTCACTGCGTCATCGGTCGTAAATAATGGGTTATTAACTTCTCTAAAAGCGATCTGAATTTTCGGGTGATTTTTGATTGACGGAAGACTTGTGATCTTGTTCCAAAGTTGCTCGGATTCTAAGCCGGAGTGGATTTTGATATAGGCTCGTAAGGTTTTCACTAAATGAAGTGGGTG
This sequence comes from uncultured Bdellovibrio sp., assembly GCA_964645745.1. Lineage (GTDB taxonomy): Bacteria > Bdellovibrionota > Bdellovibrionia > Bdellovibrionales > Bdellovibrionaceae > Pseudobdellovibrio. The sequence continues at coordinate 2,939 of CAZXZW010000077.1, read as the reverse complement.
AGCGTTCATATCTGACATTAAATACGAGAAAGATTTGTTAAATTCATCATTTAACAAAAGAGTTTCAAGTATTTTATTTGTTAGGATTTCGTGGATTAAACGGTAGAATCCGATCTGTCCTTGGCGATCTTGTGGGTCAGCAAAGAAGTGTTCGGCATGAATCAAATCATGTAACCAGAAACTTAAAGGATCACGTTCGCCGTATTTTAAATGCGGCCATTCTTCAACATTCGGGTTGAACGTGAGAATTCTTTTTCCCTCGATTTGGAATTTTAATAATTCTAAAGGTTCAGGCTCGTAACATAAAATTTCAATCGGATATTGTCCTAAATAAAAATGATAAAGGGCATTCGCCGCCGCATAAGGAAGAGGAATGATCCGAACTGTGCGGGCGAATTGATGAAGTGAAATATGAGGATCTAATTTTTGCGACCAAGCTAAGTTCAATTCCTTAAAAAGATCGAACATCGAGAATTCATTTTTATCGTAAGTGTGCTTAAGCGAGTCGTTTAAATCCTGCATCCCCGAAAACCAAGAATCGGGTCTTCGTAAACACGTGCAAGTTAAAACCCAAATGGTCACTTGTTCTTGAATGTGAAGGTGTTTCACTTTCTGTTGTATAATCTTAAATTTTTCGACGTTATCAAGATAGAATTGCGAATCGCAAAACGCGGGACGATATGTGTCTTTTTTTCTTGCGATCTTTTCTCTCATCACGTGTACTCTACCTAAGTCCGAACAAAACTTCAAGGAAGGGGTTTTTTCATGCGCTTTGTTTTTTCAGTTTTATTCTTAATTTCATCATTAAGTTTTGCAGCCGCCACGGATGGTAAAGGCGCTGAAGACTACAATTACTCTGATTATTACCTTCAGCAAAAAGCGGCTGTAGCCGGTCAGATCGATCTTTTAGATTTTGATCATATTAATTCTGAATTTCCAAAGCCATCAGATCCTTACAATCGTGCTAAACATTTCGGAAGTTGGATCAATCCTAAAAATGATGATTCATGTTTTGATACACGCGGTTTAGTGTTAGAACGTGACACGGATGCCAAGATGACAGTAAGTCACACTTGCCGCGTACAGACAGGGTTGTGGCATGATCCTTATTCGGGACAAGTTTTTGAATCAGCAACAATGATTCAGATCGATCACTTAGTTCCGTTGAAGCACGCCTATATGACAGGGGCTTTTGAATGGGATGCGAACAAACGTTGTTTGTATGCGAATTACATGGGTGACACTTTTCATTTAATTTCGGTTTCAGCCAAAGAAAATTTAAGTAAGAGCGATCGCAGTCCTTTGGAATTTATGCCTTCGGATAAAACTTATCACTGTCAGTATTTAAAAAATTGGTTGGAAACAAAATTTATCTGGGAATTGCGTTTAACTCCACGTGAAGTCAAAGCCATTACTGAATTAGTTAAAGTTTCAAAGTGTTCCGTTTCGAATTTTAAAATCACTCAGAATGAATATCAGGAACAACTGACGTACATGAGCGATCATCAAGATTTATGTCGCAAATAAAAAAAGGCTGATCTTAAGATCAGCCTTCATTATCGAAATCGAAAAGAACTAATTACTTAGTTTCTTCTTTGTGTTCTTTTTTGTGTTTTCCGTGACCTTTTTTCTTCATTTCTTTTTTAGCTGGAGCAGCAGCTTCTGCAGGAGCAGCAACAGCAGCTGAATCAGCAGCGTGAGCTGGAGCAGCAGCAGGTTCGTTAGCTTGAGCAGCAAAAGCGAAAGCAACAGTAGCGATCAATGTCATTAATTTCATGGGATCTCCTTTTAGTTATGGTCGTTATCGACCTTTTGTTTACTTCATCAGGGTAGCCCAAGTAGGTAATAATGATGTTAAAAGCGAATTAATTTTTTTTAATCTTTAATGAGGTCTAGGTATTTACTGGTGTTTTATTATGAGCTAACTCAATGGAAAATAACGCGCCTTCCGATTGTTTTTCTTCAAGGACAATCGAAGTTTGGTGCAAATGGGCGATCTTTTGGGCGATCGAAAGACCTAAACCATAGCCTTTGATCTTACTGCTGGTATCGGCACGACTAAAATGACTGAAAATATCTTTTCGAGCCGCTTCCGGTACACCGCGACCAAAATCTTCCACTTCAACTTTCGTGGTAGTGGCATTCCAAAAAACACGAATCAAAATGGTACTGTTCTCAAAAGAATACTTAATGGCATTTTCGATTAAATTTGAAAACAGCTGCTCCATCAGTTCCACATCGATTAAGCACGGAGCGCGTTCGCTGTTTTCAATGATATCTAAAGTGATTTTAATTTTCTTTTGCTCAGCTAACTTCTGCATGCGCGGAAGTAAGTCGATAATCAGTTCTGCCGGATGAGAATCAACGACATTTAAAATATTTTTTCCTGAGTCAATTTGCGCTAACAATAGCATGCTGGTGATGATTCCCGTTAAAGAATCAATTTCTTGTAGCATGCTTGAATAGAAATTTCTTTTTTGAGGCTGTGTTTCGTGTTTCAGTTCTAATTCGACTTCACCCTTAAGGATCGTGATCGGGGTCAGTAATTGGTGAGAGGCATTCGAGATGAATTTTTCTTGCGATTGGAAAGCAATTTCGATGCGTTCTAGCATCAGATTAATCGTTTCCGCTAATTTTTTAATTTCATCTTTAGACTGAGGAAGTGCGACGCGTTCATCCAGTTTAGACGCATTGATATTATTTGTTTTATCAATCATGTCTTGCACGGGACGTAGCGCGCGCGACGATAAAAATAAACCCGAAATCATAGCGACTAAAAGGATAGCCGGTAAGCCAAATAAAAGAATCACTTTCATTTGATTCAGTTGAGATTCGAAAGTAATCATCGGAGCTGCGATTTGTAAAAATAAGGTGGGATTGACATCATTATCAAGAGGGAAAGTGATAGTCCGGTAGGAAACGGCTTCGCGGTCTTCCGT
>CAZXZW010000076.1:0-10883 GCA_964645745.1 uncultured Bdellovibrio sp. | reverse complement strand
AGAAAACTAGTCTCAACAAAAACTAATCCCCAGAAAGAATAAATATTTAAATGAAGTCCTAACCATTGATTCAAAACTCCGCTGGTAGGATTAGCTAAAATAATCCAGCCGATCGCTCCAACGAAAGGAGGAATGGCGTAGGGAAGACAGAACATAGAACGTAAGTAAGCTTTAAAAGGAAGATCAGTACGTGTTAATAGCCAAGCTAACGGTAAACCTAAAGCTAAACAAAATACGCTGACGGCCGTCGAAACTAAAAAAGTATTCTGAGCCGCTTTCAGTGTGTTGTCGTTTTGAAGAACGCTTAAAAGGTCAGACAACTTTGGAACAAAAAACATGTAGCCCAGAGGGGCTACAAAGAATCCTGCAATAAGAATAAGGCAAGCAGCGTAAAATATTTTTTTCATTAAAAGACGATTTTAGAGAACTGATCTTTAATTTTTTCACGTTCCTTCATTGTTTTAGAAATGAAGTCACGAGTCCAAGGTTTCGCCGTTTTAAGTAATTCAGCGAAGTCAGGAGCTGTTTCTAATTTTGCAGAACCATTGCCAGAGTACATGAATGATTTTGTTAAAGCCGTTTGGCCGGCCTCTGTGAAGAACCAGTCCGCTACTTTTTGAGCGTTGGTCGCCTCTCCCTCTTTTTTAACTAGGGCTAAAACGTTGGTTTGGATAACGGCCCCGTCAGTAGGAATAACAAACTTGATACGTGGATCTGTTTTTTCTAAACGAAGGATGTTTTCCATCAAAACAATTCCAACGGGTCTTTCTTTACTTTGAAGACGACGAACCACGCCTGAGTTTCCACCTTCGGCGATGACATTGTTTTTTCTTAAAGCTGTGAAATAGTCCCAGCCATATTTTTCAACCAAGAAAGCTACTGTGGTAAAGCTTGTGCCGGAAGCTAATGGACTTCCGATAGAAACTTTATCTTTCCATTTCGCATCCGTTAACTCTTTAAAAGTTTTAGGAGCGTCTTTTTCAGAAACAGCATCGCTGTTGTAAGCGATCACCATAACCGGGAAGCTTACTGTATTGTAGAAAGATTCAGGGTGCTTGAATAAAGCATCTACTTTTTCACTGCCTTTAGGAGAGTAGGCCACTAATTTTTTTTGTTCAGCCATGTCTTCATACCAGAAGCGATCAGATGAAATCAAAACATCGGCTTGGATTTTTCCTGATAAGTTTTCCGCTTGAACTTTGGCCGCCACTTCTTCAGATCCGGCTTGGTAGAATTGAACTTTAATATCAGGGAAAGCTTTTTCTAGCTGAGGTTGTACATCAGCTACAGTATCTTTATACAATGACGTGTAAATCCACACAGTGGCTTTGTCATCTTTCTTAGTACATGAAAAAACAGTTAAAGCTAAAAGTAAAATGGAGATGTGACGAATCATTTGTGTTTTCCTTTTAATGGCGTTTTAGTTTTTTTAAATTTAATTTGATATTCAGCCCAAGCTTTAACGGCTGCATCGGGGAAATCCGTGAATAAGCCATCGACTCCTAGTTTGAAGTATTCATAGTATTCAGCTGAAGGATCATTGTTGTAATCCGTTAACAAGTATTTTGTTTCGCTGCGGAAGGTGTAAGGGTGAACCTTTAAACCCACCGCATGAGCATCATCAATCAATGTAGTCGGAGCCATTGAGTGATTCGAACTATCCGCTGGAATGATATAACGTTTGTAAGGTCCGATACCTGAAGCGGTTAAGCTGATTTCTTTTAGATTTTCAGGTTTCAACATTTCTAGGTAAGTTCGTTTGTCTTTAGCCAAAACGTGATCGTAAGGAACGATTTCTGGATCATCTAGTAAGTAAATCAATGGTAGAGGAGTCAGCTTTTTAAGTTTCTTTAAGTTAGTTAATTCAAAAGACTGAATGAACACTAAAGATTTGGCATCATTGAGTTTAAATTTATTTAACATTTCAATCAGTGGCTCTTCTAGCGGAAGATTAACGCTTTGGAAATAACTGGGATGTTTTGTTTCAGGGTAGACGCCAATATTTTTCTTAAGTCTTTTTGATTCAGCTTTAACTAAAGTTAACACTTCTTCAAAAGTCGGGATTTCAAATTTTCCATCAAAGCTGTGATCACGGAAATCTAATCTTTCTTTGGCACGTAAAGTTTTAATTTCTTTTAATGTGAAATCTTCTGTGAACCAGCCAGTCACTTTATTCCCATCAATTGTTTTTGTTGTTTTGCGATTGGGGAATTTAGTTTCAACGTCGGTTGTTCCACCGATTTCATTTTCGTGGCGTGCAATCAACACGTGATCTTTCGTACTGACCAGATCGGGTTCAACGTAATCGGCTCCCATGGAGATAGCTAGTTTGTAAGATTCTAAAGTGTGTTCCGGACGGTGTCCGCAGGCTCCGCGGTGTCCGATGATGAGTGGTTTAATCATTTTGTAAGCTGGTGTTTCACGCGGCATGATTAAATCCGCCTTCACAAATTGATGACATAAAGTAATACATAAAATCCATTTAAGCATAAACCCTCACTCACATAAAGTTTTGCTTATCATGCAAAGATTTTGACTTAAATTCCAGTAGAATCATGCATCCTTACAGGATCATGACAGAGGTGCTCAATAAGGGTTCCGATACAGCGTAAGATACGGGCAGAGAGAGGAAAATCACTAGATTCTCATAAAATTTGGGACTAACCTTTACGGTACGCATGAGCTTCTCAGTGGTCGACACCATAACGTCTTCAAACAAAACTAAACTTAAAGCAATTCTCATTTTGCTTATGATCACACAGGTGGTGGCGCTGATCTTAGCTGGATATTTTGAGTTAACAGATACTGAAGCTTATTATTGGACCTGGTCATTAAAGCCTGACCTAGGTTACTTCGATCATCCACCGATGCTCTCTTGGGTGATTACCGCGTTCACTTCACTTTTTGGAAACTCCGCTTTCGTTATTCGGTTGCCAGCCTTAATCGGAAAATTAGTCACCTGTTATGTATTTTATATTTTCTGTCGTAAAAAATTAGAAGAAAGCGAAATTAGTTATGCTTTCTTGTTGGTATTTACGGCGCCCGTTCTTTGCATGGGTACGCTTTTGTCAATTCCCGATGTTTTAAGTGTGCCGATCGGATTAGCCACGATTTATTTTTTAGATCAAGGTGAGACTCGAAAAGGGGCCATCGCTTTGGGTATGGGCTTTCTCAGTAAGTGGTCGTTAATGGGACTTATTCCGTATTTCCTTTATTCTTGTTGGAAGAAAAGCAAAAAGGAAGTCGTGATTGGCGTATTCATTGTGGCCGCTCTGCAAATTCCAGTTTTAGTTTGGAATCAGCAGCATGACTGGGCCACATTCTATTTCCAATTTTTCAAACGCCACAGTCATGGGTTCCTTACTTTTTCAGAGTATTTTAACAATTTACAACGTTATGTGGGCTCTCAGTTTTTTTGTTTTGGTATTCCGCTCGTCATCGGTTCAGTTTGGGCTTTTGTTCGAGCGAATTGGGATCAAAGAAAGTATTTTCTTTGGACTTCGGCTCCGATGTTTATCATTTCATTCATGTCGGCTATTCAAGGACAGAATCGTTATTACTGGGCCTGTCTGAATTTATTTGTCATGAGCATTTTCATTGTTCAAGTTTTTTCAAAACAAATCGAGAATAGATCAAAACAATTTTGGGGAGTGCTCTTAGTGTTAGTTATGACCAACTGGGCTTTGATTATCGTCAGCACGATGATGCCCGTAGGGTATTGGTTTGATCAGATGACCAATCAGCCGAACCAGTATCGCCACACGGTCGGTGGCGATGTGACAGGCTGGAAAAATTGGTCAAAGAAAATTCAAACTGAGAAAATTGAATTCAATAAGATGGAAATCATCACGTCAGATTTTCATGTGGCTTCTCAGGTTACATGGGCTCTGGGGCCTCAGTACTTAAACCAGATTCGTCCTGTAGGGACAGTCTGGGAGCAACATCAGTTTGGTTATTGGGAGACGAATATTGCTAATTCTCCATCCATTTTGTTAGTGGCTGATGATCGCTATGATGATTTAGTCTCATTGCAAAATATTTGTGGCGAAACGATTAATTGGAATCGTCAAGAAGAGCATCTTTTTGGAAAGACGATCAAAGTTATATTCTGGTCGGTGTGTAATAAACGAAAGAGTGTGGTTACGGAGCTTTAGGTTTAAAGCTGTGTTCTCTTAGGGCTAAGCCTTTAAGGAAGTAACGTAAGACTTGGTCACCGCATTCACGGTAATTATCTTGATTACGTTTTCTTAAGAAAGCACTCATTTCGGCGCGGCCGATGGGGTAGTTCGCACGCTTAAGGATATCGTGCATATCTTCTTCTTTAAGTTGGAATGCCACTTTTAATTTTTTAAGAACAAGATTATTGGTGATGGGAAATTCAAATGGCATCGGAGGACGAGATTCGTCTTTGCCGCGTTTTGAATAGATTAATCCATCTAAGAAGTGGGCCATGACAAGATCATCACAAGGAAGGTAGCTCGGGGCTGTTTCATCAACCATAAAATCAGAAACTTGAGTTAAGTTTAATTTCAATCCTGAGAGCGCAATCATCTCAAGAATTTGTTGAGATCCGACATTTAAAATAAAGCGAACACTGCGAATAACATCATTATTAACCATGCTATCCTCGATTATTTTCTTTTAGGTTTCGCGAAAGGACGGCTGGCATTTTTTTGTGGACCTTTAGCCGCACGAGTCGCCTTTTTCTCTTCGATTAATTTATTCACTTTAGCTTTCGTGTATTCATTGACCGAATAGTCTGTCTTCTTACCTAATTTATTTTTCGAAGCGGGAGCTGAAATTTTAATTTCTTCAGCTTTACCTTCTTTCGTTGAACGGAATGGATTGTCCGTACGGCCTCTTTTGATTTCAGGTTTTTTACCTTCAAGCTGTGCAATCAAGCGAACGTCACGAGCTGTTACAAGATTAATGACTACACCAGAGCGTCCGGCACGCGCGGTACGACCAGCACGGTGAAGGTAGTTTTCTTTTTGTTCTGGTAAGTGATAATTGATGACGCGTCCCACGTGTTCCACATCAAGACCACGGGCTGCTAGATCCGTTGAAACTAATAAATCAATTTCACCTGTGCGGAATTTTTTTAAATTAGAACGACGTTCATTTTTATCCATTTCTCCGCGGTACACAGCGCATTCGTAACCATGATCTTTAAGCTCTTGAGCTAACTTGTCACATTGCTCGCGCGTGTTAGTGAATAGAATTGTACCGCCTTGATTTTTCTTAAGCGGGATGCGAAGAATTTTTTCTAAAACCGGCCAACGTTTTCCGTCAACGACAGTTCTATTTTCAGTTTTCAAAGATGAGGCTACTTTTCCACTGCCGGCACTGCGAATCACTTCAGCTTTCGAGAATAAGTTGTTCATCAATTCTTGAACGGATTTAGAAACCGTAGCTGAGAACAATGAAAGGTGAACGTCTTTAGGACATGAATCAACGATATGATCTGAATCGGGTAAGAAACCTTGATCGAGCATTTGATCGGCTTCATCGAAAACTAACATACGAACATCATGAAGTTGGACCAAGTCTTTTTCTAATAACTGAACCAAGCGTCCTGGAGTTGCTAATAAAATTTCGAAAGGACCTGATACATTACGACGGGCTTGCTCAAAAGCCATTCCACCTAAAGCGGGACGAACACGTAATCGTGTGCCATGAGTAAAGACTTTAAAAACTTTAGCGACTTGTTCTCCAAGTTCGCGTGTTGGAACCATAATAACAGCTCGAGGAGTAGAGTCTTCAGTCACAGGGTTGCCATCATTTTCTAAAGTTTTAAGCGTGTGAAGAATCGGTAAAGCATAAGTTAAGGTTTTACCGCTTCCTGTTTCAGATACCCCAACCACAGATTGCTTAGACATGATCAAAGGAATGGCCTGAGCCTGGATTTCTGTGGGCTTAGAGATGCCGTTTTCTTTGAGAGTGTTAATTAATGTACGAATTAAGCCAAAGTCTGAAAATGAGTTCATAGTGCGTCCTTAAAAGTCCCTTTTATACTCTTTTTAACGGGATTGTTAAGCGTAATGTCAATTGAGATCAAAAATAGCTACTTATCTGGGAAAAAACATGGAAAATACTGATAAAAGTTACAGTCAGATTTCGCTCAGGAGGAATATAAAATGGGTCGTAAAATTCTAGCTTTCGGTGGCAGCAGCAGTCGTCATTCCATTAATAAAAAACTAGCGGTCTACGCGGCCGGACTATTTAGTGATGCCACTGTAGAGGTGATCGATTTAAATGATTTTGAGCTACCTGTTTTCTCGGTCGATAAAGAAGCTAATATGCCAGAATTGGTTTTTAAATTCGCTCAAAAAATCGATGAATGTGATTTGATAGTTTTATCTTTAGCTGAACATAACGGAAATTATTCAGCTGCTTTTAAAAATATTTTTGATTGGACATCTCGCATTCCTGAAAGAAAAGTTTTTGCGGATAAAAAAATATTTTTAATGGCGACATCACCAGGTGCGCGCGGTGGATCTTCAGTTTTGGAAATAGCTACAAAACGTTTTCCATTCAACGGTGGAGTGGTTGTCTCGTCGTTTAGTTTACCAAACTTCCATCAAAATTTTAAAGATGGAGTAGGTATTACGAATCCAGACTTAGATAAACAATTGAAAGATCTTGTTCAAAAAGTCCTATGAACTACGTTGATATTCTTCGCGATAAATTTAAAATTGAGCAGTTCCGTGGCGTTCAAAAAGAAGTCTTGGATGCGCTATTGGCTGGACGTTCAGTTTTTTCTTTAATGCCAACTGGAACAGGGAAAAGTCTTTGTTATCAAATGATGGCCTTTCTCAAGCCTGCCGATCAGATGGTTTTAGTCGTGTCGCCGTTGATTGCTTTGATGCAAGATCAAGTTTTAAAAGCCAAGAACTTAGGTTTGAAATCTGCGTGCATCAATTCATCGCTGTCGGTTTCGGAACGTCAGTCGGTTCAAAACAAAATCTCGGCTAGACAATTAGATATTATTTTTGTGACTCCAGAAAGATTCAAGAAGCCTGAATTTTTAGAAGCTTTATCGAAAGCTCATGTTTCCTTATTTGTAGTGGATGAAGCGCATTGTGCTTCGTTATGGGGGCATGATTTCAGACCGGAGTACTCTAAGCTAGGTCAATTCATTAAGCTTTGTAACAATCCTCCCGTGTTAGCTTTGACCGCTACGGCCACGCCGACGGTGCAAAAAGAAGTTTGTCAGATTCTAGGATTAAAATATCCCGAAGCTATGATTTTGGGTGGTATCGAAAGACCCAATCTCGCGATTCAAGTTGGCGATACTTACGGTGAAACTGAAAAGTTTGAATCGATGCTTAAAAAACTTCAAGAATTTGAAAACCAATCCGGTATTGTTTATTTTTCGTTGATTCAAACATTAGAAAAGTTTTCGAATTTTCTTTTTTCTAAAAAAATACACCACACGAAATATCACGGCGATCTACCTGGAAATATTCGTCGTCGTCATCAAAACGATTTTATTTCCGGTAAAGAACAGCTGATTTTAGCTACACCTGCTTTCGGACTGGGGGTGGATAAAGCCAATATTCGTTTTGTGTTTCACACTGAAATTCCTTCCACATTAGAAGCTTACTTTCAAGAAATTGGACGTGGCGGACGAGACGGGGAATTAGCTCAAGCTATCTTGTTTTACGATCAGGAAGATGTTTCAATTCAAATGCAGTTTTTGGAATGGGCTTATCCCGACGAAGCATTCATCCGTAAAGTTTTCGATCTGATTCAAACTTATCCAGCCAAAGTCAGTGTGGAAGGTTACGATTTCTTGCGTGAGCAAATGGTGTTTAAGAATAAACGTGATTACCGCGTAAATTCAGCTGTATCTATTTTGGCTCGTTGGGGAAACTTAGAAGAAGATGAAACTCCTTTTGGATTTAAGATTGCGGAACCGCTATCGGATGAATTATTCAACAAGGAAAATCAAAGTTTATTGAAAAAAGAACATCAGAAGAAATTATTAGAAATTCTTCGTTGGGCTCAAAATGTGGATGATTGCCGTTTAAATCAAATTTATAAATACTTTGGTCATCAGCATAACGCGGACTGTGGTATTTGCGATGTGTGCACTGATGCGGATTAATTTTCCTCATCCGGCAACAACGGAAACTATTGAAGATGTTATTGCAGTTGGCGGAGAGCTCAACGTTGAAAATTTAATTCAGGCTTATTCGATGGGAATTTTCCCCTGGCCCCACGAAGGTTATCCTCTTTTATGGTTTTGTCCAGAAGAACGTGGAATTATCGATTTTAAAGATCTTCATTTAAGTCGATCTTTGTCGAAGTGGATTAAGAAACACGAATCGATGATTGAGATAAAAGTAAATCATGATTTTGCAACGGTCATTAAAAGTTGCCGTCAACAAAAGCGAGCCGGTCAAAAAGGCAGTTGGATTAATGCAGAGATTGAAAGATCTTACACCGAACTCAGTCGGTTAGGTGGAGCCTTATCTTTAGAGTGTTATCTTGAGAGTAAATTGATCGCCGGTATTTATGGTGTAAAGTCTAAAAAATATTTCAGCTGCGAAAGTATGTTTTTTAAAATTGATAACGGATCAAAATTTGCTTTTGTTAAACTGGTTGAATATCTGCAAACTCAAGGATATACCTGGATGGATCTTCAAATGATCACCGAGGTCAGTGGAGCTTTTGGTGGCAAGTATATTTCTAAAATGGAATTCTTAAATCGAATTAAATAATTAGCGTAAGAAAAATATTCTAAGAACAATGGCCCAGATAAAAGCGGCCGTCATTAAAGCTGCAACATTAAAAAGGCGGCGCATTTTGCTTGGTTCAGCTTTCGGTTCAAGAATTTTGTTCTGACTGTTTTTAATCGTTAAACCTTGAACTAAGTTAATACGCTGAATGCGTTCTAATTTATAAAAGTGAATGGCGATTTCGCAATCGTAAGAATTGATGTGTTCAATACGTGTTACGATAGCATGACATGCCATTGGCTCAGCACCAGGAACTTCGAATTGTATTTTGATCACTTCGCCTAGTTGAGGCTTGATGTCGATCGGTGCAGAAAAGGTTAGTCCAGTTAAAGAGATATTTTTTAATTCTGTTTTTTCTTCCCAGCTATAACGTTCTGCGCCTGAATAGCGAATCAGATTATTGTCTGTTGCATTCAGAATGTATCTAGGTTGTCGCGCATGGTATCGAGCTAAAGATCCAGTCATACCTACTTTTCGGTTACTTTAGCTCTAATCTTGACTTATAATTAAAGCAATACTTCAGTCCTGTTGGTCAGGGCAAATCCCAAAATGAGAAACACATGAATAAAGTGGTCGGTAAAGCTAAATCGAAAGCTAAAGTGAGCCTCAAGAAGGCTAAAACGAAACCTGTGCGTAAAAAGAAAAAGGATACGTTTAAAGAACATCCACTTTCTTCTTCAGAAATTTTTAACAATCGCGAAATCGGGTGGCTTAATTTCAATTTACGTGTTTTAGCCGAAGCGAAAGATCCGCAAAATCCCATTCTGGAAAGATTCAAATTTTTGGCTATATCTTCGTCAAATTTAGATGAATTTTTTATGAAGCGCGTGGGTGGTTTAAAACGTCAAATCGCCTATGGGTTAAGTCCAAAATCATCTGATGGTCAGACGCCGAAAAAACAATTAGCTATGATTTCGAAGGCGCTTGAGCCTATGTTAAAAGCGCAGCAAGAAATTTATCATAAATTAAGATTAGAGCTGCATAAGCACAACGTTTACGTTGAATCATTTGAACATTTAAATGAAGCGCAAAAAGTAAATTTGAAAAAATATTTTATGAATAATATTTTTCCGATTTTGACACCGCTTTCAGTGGACCCTGGACATCCATTTCCTTTTATTTCGAACTTGTCGACTTCGCTAGGTATCTCGCTCATTCAAGAGGGCAAGGATACTGACGAAAAAACTTTTGCTCGTCTTAAGATTCCTAAACTGATTGATCAGTGGGTTCAAGTTGAAGGCACGCAAAAATATATTCATTTAATTGATATCGTAAAACACTTCGTGAATGAATTATTTCCTAATATGAAAGTTATGGGAACGCTTGTATTTAAGGTCACTCGTAATGCGGATTCGGATCGCGAAGACGAAGATGCCGAAGATTTACTGGCGACGATCGAAGAAGAACTTCGCCAAAGACGTTTTGCGGAAATCGTTCGTTTAGAATTTGGAAGTTGTTCAGATGAATGGCTTAAAACTATTCTAGTCAAAGAGTTAGAGCTGAATAATGAAGATATTCATCCTTTAACTGTGGATTTTGATTTTAACGATTTACAATTATTAGTTTCAGAATTATCAGGTGAACTTCCGCAAGAAGGAACACGCTTCTCTTCTTGGTCTCCAGTCATGCCGGCAAATCTTCAAGAGCAAAGTTCTATTTTTGCAGCCATTGATAAACAAGATATTCTGCTTCACCATCCTTTTGAAAGTTTTTCAGCTTCAGTGGAACGTTTTGTTTCTGAAGCTTCTGAAGATCCGATGGTCTTAGCTATTAAGATGACGTTGTACCGTACCGGTGACAACAGTCCGTTTATTAAGTCTTTGATTCGTGCAGCTGAAAATGGAAAGCAAGTTGTTTGTTTGATTGAATTAAAAGCGCGCTTTGATGAAGAAAGAAATATTTACTGGGCTCAAGAACTTGAGAACGCCGGTGTTCACGTTGTGTATGGTATCGTGGGATTAAAAACTCATGCGAAGACTACGTTGATTGTGCGTAAAACCGTAGAGGGTGAATTAAAAACTTACGCTCATATCGGAACGGGTAATTACAATGTTGTGACCTCACGTTTCTATACCGACGTGGGGTTGTTAACATGTCACCCTGAAATTACTCAAGAGCTGATGGCTTTCTTTAATTACT
>CAZXZW010000075.1:0-10918 GCA_964645745.1 uncultured Bdellovibrio sp. | reverse complement strand
GGTAAAGACGATACGGGTGGAAAAGCCGCATAAAATTCATGGCTTAACTGTGTAATGGTGCGTTGACAGCGCACTCTTGCTATTGGTTTAATTGCTCTATACAACGAGAGTAATTATGAACTTAGCAAAATATATTGATCACACTGTTTTAAAACCCGAAGTCACATCGACGCAAATTATTCAATTATGCAAAGAAGCCAAAGAAAATAATTTCTACGCCGTTTGTGTGAACTCATCTTATGCCGCTTTATGCGCGCAAGAATTAAAATCATCTTCTGTTAAAATCGCCAGCGTCATTGGATTCCCATTAGGTGTTTGTGATACCGCCTCAAAAGCTTTTGAAACAGCTCAAGCTGTTAAAAACGGAGCCACTGAAATCGATATGGTTATTCATGTTGGCGCTTTAAAAGAAAAAAAATATGATTACGTTCAAAACGATATAGCCGAAGTGGTTAAAGCGGCGGCTGGAAACAAAGTAAAAGTTATTTTAGAAACAGCTTTGTTAACTGATGATGAAAAAAAGATCGCCTGTGAATTATCTTTAAAAGCTAAAGCTCATTTTGTAAAAACTTGCACAGGCTTCGGTGGTGGTGGGGCTACAGTCGCCGATATTAAATTAATGAAATCCGTTGTAGGAACACAAATGGAAATCAAAGCTAGCGGTGGAATTAAAACTCCTGAATTTGCTGTTGAATTGATCGAAGCTGGCGCTCACCGCTTGGGAACAAGTTCTGGTGTAGCTTTGATCGCAAACAAAACTGTAGCGCCAGGAAGTTACTAATGTTAGCAGCTGAACTGATTAAGAAAAAAAGAAATGGTCATACCTTAACAGAACAAGAAATTGAATTTGTTATTCAGGAATACACAAAAGGTGCTCTCCCCGATTACCAAATGTCAGCTTTATTGATGGCGATCTATTTTAAAAATATGGATAACACAGAAACATTAGCTTTAACCAAAGCGATGCTTCATTCAGGAATTACTGTTGATACTTCAAGCTTACCTGGCTTCAAAGTAGACAAACATTCAACTGGCGGAGTTGGAGACAAAACAAGTCTTATTCTAGGACCCGTAGTTGCGGGCTGTGGGTTATTTGTTCCGATGATTTCAGGTCGTGGTTTAGGCCATACTGGTGGAACACTAGATAAATTAGAATCGATTCCTGGATTCAACACACAACAAACTTTAGAAAAATTTATTGAGACGACTAAAAAAATTGGAACTTGTTTTATCGGTCAGACAAAAGATATTTGTCCGGCTGATAAAAAAATCTATGCCCTTCGTGACGTGACCGCCACAGTTGAAAGTTTACCTTTAATCTGCGCCAGCATCATGTCGAAGAAAATTGCTGAAGGCATTGATGGATTAGTTCTTGATGTTAAGTTCGGTTCAGGCGCTTTCATGAAAACTGCTGAAAACGCAGAAGAGTTAGCTTTAAAATTAATGGCCATCGGACAAGGTTACGGCAAAAAAGTAGTTTCAGTTATTTCTTCCATGGATCAACCATTAGGCAAATACGCCGGTAATGCTTGGGAAGTTTTTGAATGCGTTGAGATTATGAAAAACGTTCGTCATCCGATGTACGATGAAACTCGTGAATTATCACTACAGCTTTCTGCACAGATGATTCATTTGTCTGGAAAAACAAAATCTGTTGAAGAGGCTTATAAGCTAGCGGAAGAGTGTTTAGTTTCTGGACGAGCTTTAAAGATCTTTGCTGATATGTGTGAAATCCAATCTGGCAAATTAAATGATTTAAAACTTTCATCTCAAAAATATGAAATAAAAGCTGAACACAGTGGATACTTAACTCACTTTAACGTGGAACAAATCGGCGTGGCTGGAATTTTACTTCGCGCTGGTCGTAGACAAACTTCTGATGTTATCCACCCAACTTCAGGAATTGAATTCCACAAAAAAATCAATGACCCTGTTCAAAAGGGCGATTTGATTTACACGATTCATGGCGATGAACCAGAACATTTCCATAAAGCTGAACAACATTTGCATGATAGTTACCGCATTACTAAACACAAGGTCGCTGATCATCAACTTATCAAAAAGGTTTTAACATGAACTTAATTACAAAAATTACGGAAACAGTTTCTTATATTAAAACAAAAACTAAAATTAAACCTCGCGTGGGAATTATTTTAGGTTCAGGCTTGGGTCACTTCGTTCAACACATGAAAGTGGATACGCATATTCCATTTGGCGAAATTCCAAATTTTATTCCTCCAACAGTAGAAGGACATTCTGGAAATTTAATTTTAGGTTCAATTGATAATGTCGAAATCGTGGTTCTTCAAGGTCGTCTTCATTACTACGAAGGACACTCGATGGAAGTTGTCGCTTTCCCAACGCGCGTGATGGCTTCTTTAGGAATTGAAATTCTTATCGTAACAAATTCAGCTGGTGGATACGGTGACGGCATGAAAGCCGGAGACTTCATGTTAATCGAAGATCACATCAATATGATGGGAACAAATCCTTTAATGGGTCCGAATATTAAAGAATTAGGTCCTCGTTTCCCAGATATGACTCAAGCTTATGATCGTGAATTATTACAAATTGCAGAACGTGTATTCCGCTCTCAAAAAACATTCTGCCACAAAGGTGTTTACGTGGGTGTAACAGGTCCTACTTACGAAACGCCTTCTGAAATTAAAATGTTCAAATCATTAGGTGGAAAAGCTGTCGGCATGTCGACCGTTCCAGAAGTGATCGCCGCTAATCATATGGGATTACGAGTCGCCGCCGTGAGTTGTATTACAAATTTAGCTGCCGGTATTACTGAAAATAAATTGAATCACGAAGAAGTAACGATTGTTGCAAAACAAGTAGAACAACAATTCTGCTCTTTCTTAAAAGAATTCGTCGTTAAGATTTAATTCTTAAAATATTCTTTTCCAATAGCGAGTATAAAGGTCTTTTATACTCGCCCCTTAAAATCACCTTTTTAACCTTACCCCTTTAAGTCCAGATTTATAAGCCAGTATTGGTTTTGCGGCCTATGCACGTCTATCGCTTATCTGTAATAGAAAACACCGACTAGACCTATGGACTCGTCTTTTTCCAGACTCATAGATATTCACGAAAATCCGATAAAATAAGAGCAAGGCACGTCAGACCCCGACGATGCTCTTGAGAAGGTTTTATGAAACGCATTTTCAGAACTCTTATTCTCTCAGTCGCAACTGCATTTTTGTTTTCTTGCGGAAGCCAAAAAACAAATGAATCAGTATTTCCTAATCAAGCTTCAGCGGCTTGTGCCAATCAATCGATTAAAAATAAATTTATTGTTGGTTGGGAAGATGGAACTTATTCGATTGAACATGCTTCATCAGAAGAATCTTTTCGTCAAAATTTCGTCTCTAAAAATTTAGATAAGATTAGACACATCGACCGCGATGTAAGAATTCAAATTCGTCAGTTGGATACTCCTATGAGTGTTCGCGAAGAAGCTTACGATATGCAGTGGCAAGTCGATCAAGTCAGTGCGCGTGCTGTTTGGAGCCAAGGTTACTACGGACAAAATATTATTGTTGGTGTTGTTGATGGTATGGTCGATACCACTCATCCACAGTTAAGAAACAATATTGCTTACTCAAGACAATTTAATAATCAAATCAATGATGCTAATCTTAATCGTCACGGATCACACGTTGCAGGAATTATCGCGGCAGATCCCAATCTAGGAGCTGTTTCGGGAATTGCTCCGCGAGCACGAATTGCAGCGGGACAGTTTATCAGTAACGATGGTGGCGGATCGATCGGTGATGCGATTATGGCTATGCAAGCAGTTGTGCAACAAGGTGCAAAAATTGTAAATTTAAGTTGGGGTGGTGCTCCATGTGTGGACAATCTACAATCCACAATGAATCAACTCTCTAACAATGGAATTTTATTGATCACAGCTGCAGGAAATGAATCTACAAATTCTGATTCTTATCCCACTTACCCTGCCGCATTTATGGCACTTAACCAAATTAATGTCGCTGCAACCGGCTTTAATGATTTACTCGCTTCATTCTCAAATCGTGGATATAGAACTGTGCAAGTTGCTGCTCCAGGACAATCTATTTACTCAACAACTCCAGGAAATACTATTACCGCTATGGACGGAACAAGCATGGCAGCACCTGTAGTATCAGGAGCAGCTGCATTATTAATGAGTGCTGTTCCACAGGCCAATGCACAGCAAGTAAAACAGGCTTTAATGACAACAGTTGATGTGCCGGGACAATATTTACAAACCGCAACTGGTGGTCGAATCAATGTGCAAAACGCACTCTCAAAACTAAAGCAAATAGTGTTGAAATAATCCTCTCTCATGGTAGAGTTTATCCTCTAGTAAGAGTGGGGATTTACCATGACAGAAATGATGAAATTAAAGATCGAAGAGCTGGAAAAAAAGAACGACCAAGCGTTAGCTGGTGGCGGTCCAGACAAAATTGCAAAACACAAACAAGGTGGACGACTTTCAGCGCGTGAGCGTGTGGATATTTTATTAGATCCAGGTAGTTTCGTTGAAACGGATCGTTTCGTTACTCACCGTTGTACAAACTTCGGCATGGAGAAAACGAAAGTTCCCGGAGACGGAATTATCACTGGCTACGGCCGCATCAATGGAAAATTAGTTTACCTTTCGTCACAAGATTTCACTGTCACTGGTGGATCGATGTCTCGCACTCAAGCTAATAAAATTTGTAAAGTGATGGATTTAGCGATTAAAAATGGCGCTCCATTTATTTCAATCAATGACTCCGGCGGAGCTCGTATCCAAGAAGGTATCGAATCTCTTGGCGGTTACGCAGACATTTTCACTCGCAATGTGATGTCATCTGGTGTGATTCCACAAATCACAGCGATCATGGGCCCATGCGCTGGTGGAGCCGTTTACTCTCCTTCAATCACTGATTTTGTTTTCATGGTGGAAAATACAAGTTACATGTTTGTAACAGGTCCTGATGTTATTAAAACAGTAACTCATGAAGATGTAACAAAAGAAGAATTAGGTGGAGCTTCAACTCATACACAAAAATCAGGCGTAGCTCACTTCGGAGCGAAAGATGATAAACACTGTTTATTATTAATTCGCGAATTGATGAACTTCTTGCCGTCTAACAATTTAGACGACACGGCGACATTATCAACAAATGATCGTCCAGATCGTATCGTGGAAAATTTAAATAATATTATTCCTGATAATCCGAAAAAACCTTACGACATGTTACAAATCATCACGGAAATCGTGGATGAAGGTTATTTCTTAGAAGTCCACAAACACTTCGCAGGAAATATCATCGTCGGTTACGCGCGTATGAATGGTCGCCCTGTAGGTATAGTAGCCAATCAACCGCAAGTTTTAGCAGGTTGTTTGAATATCGATGCTTCAAGAAAAGCGGCTCGTTTTATTCGCTTCTGTGATGCTTTCAATATTCCAATTATTTCTTTAGTCGACGTACCAGGATTCCTTCCAGGTAAAGATCAAGAATGGAATGGTATCATCACTCACGGAGCTAAACTTCTTTACGCTTACGCTGAAGCGACAGTTCCTAAAGTAACCCTAATTACTCGTAAAGCTTACGGTGGTGCTTATATCGTTATGGGTTCTAAACTTTTACGTTCTGATGTGAACTTAGCTTTCCCGTCGGCTGAAATTGCCGTGATGGGTGCTGAAGGGGCTGTTAATATTATTCACCGTGAAACTATTTCTAAAGCAAAAGATCCTGCAGCAGAAAAAGCGAAACTCACTTCTGAATATGAAAAAATGTTCAGTAACCCTTACGTTTCAGCAGAACTTGGTTACACAGATGAAGTAATCGAACCGGCTTTAACTCGTAAACGTATTATCGATTCACTTGAAATGTTAAGAAATAAACGGGATATGAATCCTCCTAAAAAACACGGGAATATTCCTTTATGATTCCAGCACCATTTAAAAAAATCTTAATTGCTAACCGTGGAGAGATTGCTATTCGTATTACACGCGCTTGTCGTGAATTAGGAATTCAATCAGTCGCGGTATTTAGTGACGCCGATCGTGATAGTCTTCATGTCTTCTTAGCTGACGAAGCTTATCACATTGGGCCCTCTCCTTCTAAAGAGAGCTATTTGAATTATAAAAAAATTATTGAAGTGGCTGTAAAAGCCGGAGTGGATGCGATTCACCCGGGTTACGGTTTCTTATCGGAAAATTCTTTATTCGTTGCTGAATGTGAAAAAAATGGAATTACCTTCATAGGACCTACTCCATTAAACATGCAGCAAATGGGTGATAAAATTTCTGCTAAGAATTTAATGAAGCAAGCTAATGTTCCTACTGTTCCTGGTAGTGATGGCGGTCTTGAATCCGTTGAAGAAGCAATGAAAGTTGCTAAAAAAATTGGATTACCTGTTATCATCAAAGCTTCAGCTGGTGGCGGTGGTAAAGGAATGCGTATCGTGCGTGCCGAATCTGAATTGGAAAGCGCCTTCCGCGCTTGCCGCAGTGAAGGTCAAAACTATTTTGCTGATCCAACAGTGTACATGGAAAAATTCATCACTGATCCAAAACATATTGAAATTCAAGTTTTCGGCGATAAACACGGAAACGTTGTTCATTTATTTGAACGCGAATGTTCGGTTCAACGTCGTAATCAAAAAATCATCGAAGAATCTCCTTCTCCGAGCGTAACTCCGGATGTTCGTGAAAAATTAGGTGCTGCTGCAGTACGTGCTGCTAAATCAATTAATTACGTCGGCGCTGGAACGATTGAGTTTATCTTTGATAATAAAACTAAAGATTTCTACTTCATGGAAATGAATACACGTTTACAAGTAGAACACCCTATTACAGAACTTGTAACGGGATACGATTTAGTGAAAGAGCAAATTTGGGTAGCTAAAGGAAAACCTTTAAGTTTCAAACAAGCAGATATTAAGCAAAAAGGTCATGCGATCGAAGCTCGTATCTGTGCGGAAGATCCTGTGACATACAAACCGCATCCAGGAAAAATTCGCGCTTGTCGTCACCCGCAAGGACCTTTCCTTCGCGTGGATTCATACGCCTACCCTGGTTATGAAGTTCCTATCTTCTACGATCCGATGATTTCTAAAGTAATTACTTATGGTGATAGCCGCGAAGAAGCCATCGATCGTATGCAACGTGCTTTATCTGAATTTATTTTAACGGGAATTAAAACGAATATCGTTTTACACAAAACAATTCTAGATCATCCAACATTTTTAGATGGATCATACACAACTCAGTTTATTGAAAAGAACTTTGAAGTGTTAGAGCCCGAAATCTTTAAATCAGTTGAAGATCCGGTGTTCTTGATCGCGGCAGCTATTACGGCTTACCAAGATCGTAAATCGAAAGATGTGCGCCGTTACAGTGTAGCTAGCAACTGGAGACGTACTGGAAGAAAAATCCAGCTACGTACATAGGAAGTATTATGTATTTTGAAGCTAAATTAAATGGAAATAAATATAAAGTAGATGTTCACGAAGATCGTAACTCTTGGAAAGTTTCTCTACAAAAAGAGGGACAAGATTGGGTTCATCACGATATTTCTAAAAACGATTACAAAAGCGCCGAAGAGTATATCAGCTTTTTATTCGCTGGAAAATCATACTTAATCGACGTGGTTGGACAAGATACGGAATACACGGTTTATACGCGTAACTCATTCCGTACCATCAATATCTTCAATGATGAAATGCTTCTTCACGAGTCTTTGAAAAAAGGCGGCGGCATGGGAACAGATGCTCAATTGAAAACAGGTATGCCTGGTAAAATCATTGAAATTTTTGTGAAAGCCGGAGACGTAGTTAAAGAAGGCAAACCACTACTCATCATGGAAGCGATGAAAATGGAAAACGAAATGCGCGCGCAAGCCGATGTTACCATCAAAGAAGTTTGTGTGAAGCAAGGCGATTCTGTGGAGTCTGGTGCCGTATTAATTAAATTTGAAAAACAATAATAACAAGTTCAACTTAAACAAAGGATACAAAATGAAATTGAAATTAGTAACTCTTGTAACTGTCGTAGCAGCTTTATTAACAAGCTGTGGTCCTAAAGCTTTCGTTAAAGGTCAATATGATGACGTTAACAAAGAAAACTTAATGAATGATCAATGGTCTGAAACAGACATGCAAGTTGTCGTCAAAGCTATGGTTGAATCATTAACAAAAAGCCCTAAAGTAGCAGCAGCTAAAAATCCTCCAGATGTTATGGTGACTAACTTACAAAATAAAACATCTGAGCACATCGACACTCAAAGCATCATGGACATGGTTCGTGTTGAATTAACTAATTCTGGAAAAGTTTCTTTCATCGACAAAGAAGCTCGTAAAGATATCTCTGATGAATACGACTACCAAAACTCTGGCATGGTTTCTAAAGAAACTAAAAAAGGTGCTGGCGGACAAATCGGCGTTGATTACATCATCAACGGACGTATCGATTCAATCGTGCAAGAAGTTGGAAAAGATAAATCAGTTTATTACAAAATCACTTTAAATATGACTGATTTAAAAACGACTCGTATCGTTTGGACTGATCAAAAACAAATTCGTAAAACATTCAAAAAGAAATCAATCGGTTTATAGTTCTTGAAATTCTTTCTACTTCTTCCTTTACTGCTAGTTGGATGCGCCTCTTACCAAAGTAAGGTGGCGCCAACTAAGAATTATTTGAAAAGTAGACAGTGTGACCAAGCCATCGAATCGATTTCAAAATTAAGTCAGCCAACTGGTGTTGATCAGTTGGCTTTACTTATGGAACACGGAACGACTCTTCAAATCTGCGAAAAATACTCTGAAAGTACCCGTATTTTCACTCAGGCTGAAGATTTATCAGAATCAAAAGATTACACTTCGGTTTCCGAAGTCGCAGCAGCGACCCTCTCTAGCGAAGGCATGCTGACTTACAAAGGTGATACCTTTGAAAAACTCTTCTTAAATGCATCAAAAGCCTTAAACTTTCTTCAAGAAAAAAATACGGACTCAGCCTTGGTTGAAGTTCGTCGAATGAATCAAAAATTTAATAAATTTAAAAGTGAAGAACGTAAAAATTACGAACTGAACTCTTTCTCTAAATATTTATCAGGATTAATCTGGGAGTCGACCGGACAATTCGACGATGCTTGTATCGACTATAAAGACGCTTACTTCACCGCAACTCAGTTTCGTGATGTCGGCGTGCAAATGCTGACCACGTGCTGGAATGCTCAACGCGTAGATGAGTTTAATACCTTAGTTAAAAAAATAAATGCGACGAACGAAGAAATCGCAGAAGCCAAATCTTCGAAAGCCAAATCAGAAATTGTTTTGATTTACCTTCAAGGCTGGGGTCCTCAGAAATTAGAAAACCCCGGGTCTCCAACTTTTCCCTATCTAGTGGACGTTCCTAATATTACACAAAAATTATCCATCGATCTTTACGAATCAGGAAAAGATAAAGCATCGAAAAGTTTTGTCAGTGACACTATATATAGTGTGGCCGATGCGGCTCGCGCTTCTTTAAATGCAGACCAAGCTTCATTGATTGCACGAAGACTTGCGGCTCGAGTGGCAAAGCATGTTGTAGCCAAACAAATCGGCGACAAAGATCCTTTACTAGGGGTAGTGGCACTTATTGGAATGGTGGCCTCTGACCGCGCAGACCTACGCCAGTGGTCCTTCTTACCGAATACGATTCAAATCATTCGTATTCCGGTTACACCCGGCAAATACACTTTAAAAATAGGTGGATTAGGTCGCAACCGCCAACAAACAGAATCTTTTAATGATGTGACTTTAAATGTGGATAAACGCCAAAAGGTTATCCACATGGTTCGAAGTGTTCTTTAGACTTCAACTATTCTCTTCCCACAACACTAGTCACATAGTTCTGAGTAAATAATTCAGCCGCTAAACGACGAACATCTTCACGAGTAATCGCATTATAAATCTTTTGTACATGTAGATTATCATCAATACTATTTCCATAGAAATGATCAAAGGCGATCATATTACAATAAGAAGATTTTCTTTGAAGTCCAATATCGTTTTGACCAATTAAGTACTTCTTCGCACGTTCCAGCTCTTCCTCTGAAATAAGCGTTGTTACTAATTTCTGGAATTCTTGTTTAAACATTTCCACAGCCTTAGTTACTTTATCTGGAGAACAAGCAATGTATCCTCCGAAGTATCCCGTTTCTAACGTTTCCATTTTAATTGGCGATACTGAATAGGCTAATGAGTTTTTATCACGCAATTCGATAAATAAGCGTCCGCCTTGTCCGGATAAAACGGCTTGAATAATTTGTAAAATGTAACGACGTGGATCAGTTAGCGAAACGCCATTCCACCCAATCATAACATGCGACTGTTCTTTATCTTTTTTCAAGAAAGCTTCTTTATTTTCAGATAAAGTAGGAATAGAAAGCGATTTTAACTGACGCCCCGTTAATGAAAATGAACTTTCCATTTTTTCAACAGCATCGATCCAACGAGAACGGTCGTAATCACCGACTACAGCCACTTGCATGTTGCCTATCGCTTTAAATTTGTTAAACGATTTTTCTAAATCTGTTAAGGAAATATTATTTAATGTCTCTAGTGTTCCGCTTTGTTCATACGACATGACTGTGTTTGGAAACATCATCTGCAAAAACTGACGGCCACACAAATAAGACGGATTATCTTGCTTAGATAAAATTTGTTTTTTCAAAACGTCCATCTCGCGATTAAAAATATCTTGAGATAAAACAGGCTGAGTAACGACTTCCGTAGTTAAATCTAACATTGTTTTTTCAAATGGCTTCATGTAATCCACCGAAAGACCATTGGTATTTTTTCCACCAAATGAATTAAGTCCTGCTGCTGATTCTTCAATAATTTTCAGATATTCAGCTTCATTTTTAGTTTCGGTAGCCGACGGCCAAAT
>CAZXZW010000074.1:0-11149 GCA_964645745.1 uncultured Bdellovibrio sp. | reverse complement strand
ACCTTGTAAAATATCAACGACGCCACAGTTATCAGTTGTTATTGAATAATTAACCGTGTCACTTAAAATAGGTGCTCCGCAAGACAAAGCGTCAAAACTTGAAAGATTATAATAATAATCTCCATTGTCATATTCTTGACCTGTCATCAGTTTTCCCCAGTCAATAAGAGCAGGGTTATTCCAATCCCAAACGGCATAAGGGTCTTCTACAGCCATGACGATTTGATCAAGCTGAGTTGAAAAAGTTCCGCCAACGCTGCAACTTCGAGTTAAGGTCGCGCTCTTAATTCCTGTCGTTGCCGCATTTCCTTGAACAACGATTTCGCAGCTTGATCCAGGCAGTAAATCTAATATTCCACAAGTATCTTTTTTAATCGTGTAGTTCGTAGTGTCGCTTAAATTGACAAGGCCGCATCCTAAAGTCGATGAAGTGCCTGTGTTTGATAATGTGAAAGTTTGTTCCAGGCTGAGTCTGTTTACTGGAACTGATCCGAGGTTTACTGAGCTAGGTTGCCATTCAAGTTTGCTACTTGTTAAGGGTGTTGAGCTTGAAAGTTCTACGATAGATACTTGTCCAAAAGGTACACAGCTTGTCATGAATACAAGAGTGATTACGAGTCCTAAAAAATATCTTACGTATGAATGGTAGTTCATGTTCTAAAAAACATTTCGGTTTTTTCTGCGAAATTCTTTATAGAGAACTTGTCTCAGAATAATACAATCTGACTTAACTTATGCCGAACGAACGACTTTAGGAGGAGAATCGAAAAAATTTAGATTGATATTTGAATTGGTGCCTTGAAGTCGATGAATACAGTCAGGTACATAGCCTGTGGTCTCTAATGTATTTGTCGCTTTATTTAAAGTGAAAATACTGGCGCGTGAAATCACTTCATTTTCCATTCCAGTCAGTTCAATGATATCAACGACTTGACGCTGTCCTTCAGAATTACGACGGAGTTGGATAATCAAATCAATGCCTTCAGCCATTTGAGCGCGTAAATATTTTAATGGAATTTCTGCATGACCTAAGGTTACAAGATTTTCCAGGCGAGAAAGACAATCTGTCGCGCTATTCGCATGGACGGAAGTCATAGATCCTTCGTGCCCGGTATTAATCGCTTGTAAAAAATCATAAGCTTCGGCTCCGCGACACTCACCTATAATAATGCGATCTGGACGCATACGCAGCGAATTCATCAAACAATCTCGAGCTGTGTATTTTAAATCTGTAAGTTTAGAAGTGATCATATGAATCCAGTTAGGATGTACGGGACGCAATTCTTGCGTATCCTCAATCGATACAACGCGGTCGCTCGGCGAAATGTAGGCTGATAGAGTATTTAAGAACGACGTTTTTCCAGTACCGGTTCCACCAGAAACAACAATAGTCAGTTTCTTCGCGATGGCTTCTTTTAAAAAGATAGCGGCTTTATCGCTGATGCTATTTTTGTCGATCAAATCGTCCAGCGTAAAATTTTTCGCTGCGAATTTACGAATAGTTAAAGTCGTTCCATTGGGAGTAATCGGGGGAAGTGTAATATTGAAACGAAAACCTTCAGGCAATGTTCCATCAAAAGTAAATTGGTTCTTATTTCCTGGAACTGCATCTAGAATGTTTCCGACTAAAAAATCGAAGGCTTTTTTATCTTCAAATTTTAAATTGGTTTGTACGATAATTCCTTTGTGCTCCACAAAAATTTTGTCCCAGGAATTAATCATAATTTCTGTAACATCAACAGATTTAAATAAAGGCTCTAGCGGGCCGTAATTTATTTTAGGCGTACTCATAAGGATCATATCGGAACGTTTTGGGAAAAAGATTACACATCTAGACCATTCACGGACCTTGGTCTTATCCAGCCTTTTGGGTTTCAGTCCGATACATTTAATGATGAAGCGAACAGAAAACAAAAAACTATTAGTCCTTTATATGTTTGTGGCAACACTCTTTATGGTGCTGTCAGGTTGTTCTACGCTGACAGTGAGCGAAGCTTTGAAATCGATGAATACAGATTTGGATAAATCGGCTTTAACTCGCTCTGATTATTATGAAAAATTAGCTGATAATTATTTTGAACAAAATAAATACCGTGAAGCGATTGATCATTATCGCTTGTCTTTATTGCATAACAGTAAAAACAATACCGCTCGTTTTGGTTTGGCGCAATCGTATACAGCGCTTGATCAAAATGAAATGGCTTTATCTGAATTCAATCGCTACTTAGCTCAAAATGAAGAAGCTTTGAATGGACCGGCCGTTTTAACAGATGAACAGATGAAAGTATTAACGTACTTCTTTGAAAAGTCGGGATCATTAGAAAGAATCTACGAGATTAATAAGTCTCAGTATGAAAAAACACAATCGAATTACAGCTTATGGAAAATGTATGAATTAAGTTTACGTTTAAAAAAGTACAGTCAAGCTTTTGAAGTCTTAAGTTTATTAGCTTCAAATAAAAATGAAGTGGAGAAAGCACCGGTGTATTTACTTCACTTATCTAAAGCTGAAATTTACGCTCTTCAAAAAAATAATGAGCGTGCGATTAAAGAATTAGAGTTGGCTGAAGAAGAAAAGCCGTTTGATGAAATGCTCTTAAAAAAGAAAATGCAAGTTTTGACGGATTTAGAGCGTTGGAATGACGTGATTAAAACCGGCCAGAAATATATTAGATATCAAAAGCACACAATTCCAGTTTCTGAAGCTATCGTAACGGCTGCGATTAAAGTCGAAGACTACCAGTTAGCTATTGATGAGCTAACTTGGCAGGTGGATTTTGCTGAAGATAAGAGTCTTTATCAATTAAAGATCGCTCATTTGAATTTCTTGTTGAAACATTACGATGTAGCGGAAAAGCAGTATAAAGAGTTATTTGGTTTACCTGAATACGAAGACGAGATTAAGTACTACTTATCTTTAATCTATAAACAAACGAATCGATCGAACTTAGCTAATAGTATCTTAACAGAAATTCAAGATACTTCAGTCTACTTTGCCGATGCTCAGGTTAAATTATCGGAAATTGACTACAATAACGGGGATAAAGCTTCGGCTTTAAATCGTTTACGTAAAGCTCATATCGTGAAGAAAGATTCAATTGCTTTATATAAAGTGTATTCTGAGTACCTGATTGAAAATAATAATTTCGCCGAAGCAGTGGCTTTATTAGAAAAAGGGATCGAAAATACAGCGGCGAACGAAGTTCTTCATATGAACTTAGCATTCTGTCATTACAAGTTAAGAAATTATAAAATGTTCAAAAAAGAATTCGATACGGTGATGTCGATTAATCCAGCTAACGCCAAAACATACGAGATGTTGGCTGAGCTATGGTATAAAGATGATAAGAAAACATCTGAGATCGAGTACTTCGCAAATATGGCAATGAAGTTGGGAACGGAGAACAAAAGCTTAATGAAAATTTTAGCTTGGGTTTATGTTGATCAGAACAAATTAGATAAAGCTGTCGCTTTATTTGAAAATCTTTACGATGAAAATCCAAAGGATTTCTTCTATTCAGAAATGTTGTCTAAAATTTATTACTTAAAGAATATTAAAAGCAAAGCCGTGGAGTATGAAGCCTACGCTCGTAATCTTCATGATGAAACAAATATTAAAGAGTATTTAAATGATCTATTGAAAAATAGAAATACGAAATATCAAAATAGCAGTTACGAAGATCAACGTATGCCGGCGAGTTTAGAATGATGAAAATTATTTTAGCCGCAGCTCTTTTGATTTCTTTCTCAGGTTGCACTCATTTCATCGTGGGAAGCGATAATCATGCTCGCCCGGAAAAGCAACCTGTTGATATCAATGAATATATTTATTTAGAAACAAGTACTGGTATTTATAACAGTATGAAAGCCACGCAAGATCAGCTCAGTAAAAAAGAAACAGCAGCGGCTGTAACTAAACTGAATGCGGCTCAGGGGATTGAGTACAATGAATCCACTGAAGAGAAAATCGAAAAGCAAGCTTCAGCCTTCATGGCTCAGGGTAAGTGGAAATCAGCTTTTGATACTTTAATTAAGTATGAACCGGTTTTAACTCATAATAAAAATTTAACGAATCAAATAATCTATGCTTCGTTGAAAATGGAATATTATGATTATGCTATTGATCAACTTCAATTAGCTTTAAATCAAAACGATGAAATGCGTGCTTTGAATGAAACGCGCCAAGATAAAGAGATTATCTTAGCTCACGTTTACTATTTATCGCAAAAATATGATAAAGCTACTGTGCTTTATACAAAGTTATTAACTCAAGATAGTTATAAAGATGCGGCTAAGTACTTATTCTTAGTGGGTTATAGATTAAAAGATTTAGAATCGATGAAAAATTACTTAGCGGCTATGGGTGATTCTCATCCGGATGCTTTAGAGTACAATATTTTAACGGCTAAGGTTGAATTATCAAAAGGCCAAGTTAAAGAAGCGCGCGAAAGATTAGAGGCTCAATTTCAACAACATTCAGATGGCCAAGATGTGGTGTTTGAATATGTAAACGTATTAATTGAATCGGGAAAATATCAAGAAGCGCTAGATGTTTTGAGTCGTAGTGAGGCTCGAGTAGCCGAGTCCCGTCAGTATCATTTTATGAAAGCTTATATTTCTCATCAATTAGGTGATAAGAAATCATTCCACCGTGAATTAGCCTCGACCCAGGTCGAGGGTCGGTACGACAAGCTTTTAACTAATTTATTTCTTCAAAAACACAACTACACTGAAGTTTATGCCACTATTTTCCAAGAAGCCGAGTTAGATGCTTATAAGTTTACGCATTTAATTAAAGAAGATGCGGAAAAGTTTACTTACAAGTATATCAACAAACCGCA
Organism: uncultured Bdellovibrio sp.; assembly: GCA_964645745.1. Taxonomy (GTDB): domain Bacteria; phylum Bdellovibrionota; class Bdellovibrionia; order Bdellovibrionales; family Bdellovibrionaceae; genus Pseudobdellovibrio. Next base: position 6,308 of record CAZXZW010000074.1, on the reverse strand, counting down.
ATTCAAAGACGCGATTTTAGTGCGTGAAGAATTCCGTTCTGTGACGGAGCCCATTAGACTTCCATCTAGTCTAGAATTCAGTCCGTCCAAATAACTTTCTTCCTTTTTGAGTCTTCGCTTGAAAGACTAAAGAGGAATGACTTCAAGTACATACATAAGCAAATACACGGCTTGGCTTTTAATCTGTTTTTTCTGTTCAGTGTTTTTAGTAACGCTGGGTGCTTCTGCACAAGAAGTTAATCTCCGTCCAGCTGCAAAATCAGAGTCATGTTCTGCAGTCTCAAAACCAACGAAATACTTGGTGCGTAAAGGCGATCATATCGCAGCGATTTTAAGAACTTTGCAATTAGAACCTGTCTTTGGAAAAAATAATTCTTTAGAGAGGCTTTTAAAAATTAATAGCCTTCCTAACCCCAATTTAATCGAGCCGGGACAAGAATTAGCTGTTCCATTTAATTGTGAAGAACAAGTTTCCGTTTGGCAGAGTCAAGATCGTGGATCAGATCGTTTGTTAACTCGTCAAAAAGATAGTTTCGTGACGACAGATAATAAAGAAGTTAAGCCTGGTGCTCAAATTGAATTATCAACAGAAGTGGTGGCTCAAACACCGATTTTATCTACTCCAGCAGAGATTGAATTGGCCAAAGCTCAGCCTCCGGCACCAAAAGTGAATAACGCGATCATCGTGCAAAATACGACAGATCAAATCATTGATAATAATAAGCCGATCGAAGAATTAAATCGCAAGAACATCGATTCGTTAACAGAGTCGGGCAATATGGAAATGTCAGAGGCTCTTCGCTACCGCATGATTTGTGATGGCGAGTGGACCGGAACTGAGTGTGTAACTCGATACTCGATTTTATATGCGACATTATCGGGTTGGTATAATCGTTATGATGGATTAGACCCTGCGGTTTCTTCGAATAACAAAGGTGTTCTTTTATCTAAGTTGAATCCTACTGGTGGTATCGGTTGGCACAACTACTGGACAGAAAATTTTAAGACTGAGTTGTACGCGACATACCAACAAAGTCAAATTTTACCAGAATCTAGAGAAATTCCTATTGAAGGAAATAAAAAATATTTAGGAAGCTTTCGTTTGGGTGTGCGCTACGAAACAGGAGCCTGGGGTTTCGGATTAGGTTTCCGTCAATTTGACAAGCTATTCTACCGTTTCCGCTTCAGTGGATTGACTCAACCGTGCTTTTCTCCTGATGTGAGTTTTGCTGGGTGTGGTATCTTCGTTCATACAGCTTCAGTTTCGCAAATATCAGCTGATATTAGCTATATGATCCATCAAGAAGGTAAATTCCGCTACGATGCTCGTGCCGATATTTATAAATTAGGAACCGCTCATACGGGCGGATTTGATATCAAAGAAGGTTCTGGATACTCAATTGGATTTCGCGTAACTCATGACCGTGTTAAAGAATACATTTACGGCGATATCACATACGGTATCAGCGAACAAAATACGACCATCGAAGTTCAAAAAGCGACCGAGTTAGGTTTCACTTTTGGCTACGCCTGGAAACTTCGCGATTGGTAGTCCAGTTTTAAAATAAATATTTATTTAGTCTAGTTTAAAATCGATTATTTTCTTAAAAAAGCCCCCAAAATTTGAATTGTTTCGTCTTAAAACACTCTCTACCTAAGGCTACGAACTTCTGTCTAGAACAAGTCGAGTCTGTCGACTAAGGTTCCCTATTTCTTAAGTACTGTCTCATAATAAAACATAGGCATGCAAACCAGGAGTTTTTGTTTTTGATATGGTAGAATATTTATATATGGCACGTAAACTGATTGCGCTTCATCGCGAAACTTTGAAAAAAAGTTTTACAGTTTTCGCCACATTCGTGGTGAGTGTTTTCTTTTTATTTGGTTGTGATACGAATATTTTAGGAGGATCTTCGTCTTCGATTGATACCTATTATGAACCAGGAAAAAGAACTCCATCGGCTCCTCCAACCATCAGTCCTATTGCGGATTTCACGATGGATGAGAATGATATTCAATCTGTTCCCTTCGTGATTAATGACATCGATACTTTCTTGATGTGTTCGAATATTTTTGTGAAAGCTACTTCATCAAACGGAACTTTAATTGATTACACAGGTTTCACTGTAACTGGTGTTTATCCAAATTGTGTTTTGAGAATGCAACCGAAAGCGATGCAGTATGGAGTCACAACAGTGAAAGTTGAACTCTTCGATTTCTGGACAGTGGTGAGTTCATCATTCCAGTTAACGGTGCAGCACGTTTTGACTCCGGGATTATTTACGATCAACGAAGCTCAAGCTCAAGACCGCGCCGTTTTACTTGAGTGGTCGAATGCTGCTTACATGACGGGATCATCAGCGCGCTATACAGTTTTCTATCGTCCAACAGGATCAGCCGCTCCTTATTCTCAAATTACACCAACAACTTCTCCTTACTTAGTCTCAGGTTTAGTTAACGGAACATCTTACGATTTTTTTGTTCGCGCCAGAAACTCTATCGGCTACCGCGATTCAAATGTCGTGTCAGCAATCCCAACACGCTTCAAATTATATGGAGCGGAATTAGTTCCTGGCAGTACGCAAGATGAAACATCTGCGGGTGCCAAACCGACTCGTGTGTTCGCTTCTAGCGGAGACAAAACAGACGAAGTCTTTCAAGCCACTACCCCGAGCGGAAAATACCGCGTTTATATGAATTCTCAAGGAAACATTATCTCAGGAGTTAATCCATGACGACGAAGTTTAAAACTACCATGCTGAACTGGAGTAAGTTCATAACCTTTGCGACAATCATGTTGTCTCAAATGTTATTCTCTTCAGCTTTTGCCCAAACTGGCCCGATCTTTACTTACCATGGACGATTAGTTGATAGCACGACAAATACGGCGGTCAACGGCACAGTCAACTTCTTGATTCAAATCCAATCAACTAACAACTGTTTGATGTACGAAGAAGTACAAACAAAATCATTATCACAAGGTGTCTTCGCTCTTAATATTAATAGTGGTGTAGGAACCACGACGTATGGCCAGACTGAAAGTGGATTCTCTTTCCAATCCATCATGTCGAATACAAACACTTTAAATTTCAGCTACGCAACATATAGTTCAGCGGCCATTACTCCAGCTCATCCATTCCCACCAGTGGGTTCATGTACATTTACTCCGTCTCCAGCAAGAACAGATTCTCGTAAATTAGTCGTTTATTTCTTCAATCCAAGTGACGTGACAATGGTTTCTTGGGAACCACTTCCAGTTCAAACGATAGGTTACGTTCCGATGGCCGTAGAAGCGTTAAACGTTGGTGGATTTACTTCAGCTTCGTTATTGCGTTTCGTTGATGGTTCAGGAAATCCTTTAGCGACAACTCCATTATCAAATGCGAATTACACAGAATTAATGGCGTTATTAACAGGAACAAGTACAACATTCTTAAAAGCGACAGATCCAGCAGTTGGATTTACGGGAGCTTTAAATGGTGATGTGACAGGAACACAAGGTGCAACGGTCGTTTCAAGATTACGTGGCACTGCGGTTTCAGCGACAGCTCCGATTACAGGTCAGTACATGATTTACAACGGAACAGCGTGGGAAGCCGCCAACGGTTCCGGTGGTACTGTAACTAATGTTTCTTCAGGAAATGCGTACGTTACTGTAACAAATCCAACCACAACTCCAGTTCTAACATTAAATGTGGGTACAGTTGCAAATACAGTTGCAGCCGGTAATGATGCTCGTATCGTAGGAGCGATCCAAGGTGGATCTGCAGCCGGTGGAGATTTAGGCGGAACATATCCGAATCCAACAGTTTCTTCTGTAGGCGGAAGAACTTCGGCACAAATTAATACAAGTGTGACAGATACAATCGCAGCTACAGCGACAAACACAGCTTCGACAATTGTAAAACGTGATGCTTCAGGAAATATCGCTGTATCAACAGCGAGTGCGAATAATTTCTCAGGTCGTAACTACTTATTCTATAATACAGGTGGTACTTTCGCGACGACGATTTCTTCTCCGGCAGGATTAGCAGCTAACTTAAATTTAGTTTTACCAAATAATGCAGGAACTCCGGGTTACGTGTTAGTCACTGACGGTGCGGGAAATACTTCATGGGCGAATCCTTCAACCGGAAACGTAACAAGTGTAACTGCAACAGCTCCAGTAGTTTCAAGTGGTGGTCAAACGCCAGTGATCTCTATGGCTGCAGCAACTGATGCGGTACCAGGATATTTAACAGCGGCTGATCACAATACATTTAATAATTTAAGACAATCAACGACTTTACCTACGGGACAAGTTTGGGTTGGTAGTGCAGGTAATTTAGCTGCAGCGAAACTTTTAAATATTTCAGATATTAAATCGACAGCCGTCGGAAACCCGAATTGGTTCGGAGCTCCTGGAGCTTGTGCTACCGGTCAAACGTTAACATACAGTGCAGTGACCGATACCTTAACCTGTCAAGCTTATGCGATTACTAGTGGACAAGTGACAACAGCTTTAGGCTACACTCCAGCATCGAATGCGCTTCCTGCTGATCAAATTTTTGTTGGTAATGCCGGAGGTGTAGCTACTCCTGTTACTTTAGTAGGTGATGCATCGATTACCGGCGGTAATACATTAACTATCGGAGCGAATGCAATCACGACGACTAAAATTAATAATTTAGCTGTTACAAATGCAAAAATTAATGATGTTGCATGGGGCAAAGTAACCGGAACTCCAACAACTATTGCAGGCTATGGAATTACGGATGCTATTTTAACAAATGCCGGTGGTATTACAGACATGCAAGCAGGGCCGATTGCTTCTCGTCCAGCAGCTGCAGCAGCTAATCAAAGATATTATATTTCAACAGACACGCAAGAAACTTGGTTTAGTACAGCGGGTGCTTGGGTGAAAATCGGTTCAGCAGTTGGTTTAGGTGGTACAGTTACAAGTATCACAGCAGGAACGGGTTTAACTGGTGGTACGATTACAAATTCAGGAACAATTGCATTAGCTAATACTGCGGTGACTCCGGCTTCTTACGGAACAGCAGCTTTAGTTCCGACATTTACGGTAGATGCGCAAGGTCGTTTAACTGCAGCAGGTTCAGTCGCCTATCAAGATGCAGGAACAACTGGAACAAAAGGTATTGTTGATGTAGGTTCAAATCTTACAGTAACGGCCGGTACATTATCATTAACAAATGCCAACGTCGTTGGTGCTTTAGGATTTACTCCTTCTAACGCGGCTTTACCAGCGAATCAAATTTTTGTCGGTAGCGCTGGCGGAGTTGCAACTCCGGTAGCTTTATCAGGTGATGCTACAATCGTAAGTTCGGGAGCTTTAACATTAGCGAATAGCGGTGTAACTGCGGGAACTTATTCGAAAGTAACAGTGGATGCAAAAGGTCGCGTAACAGTTGGTGCTCAGTTAAATACAGCTGATATCACAACAGCATTAGGTGCTGCACCTACAGGATCATTCTTAATCGGTAATGCCGGAACTGCGACGATCACAGCGATGACGGGTGATACAGCGGTCAACGCGACAGGTGTTGTAACAATTCAACCGAATGCAGTAACAAATGCAAAAATCAATGACGTAGCTTGGGGCAAGGTAACGGGAACTCCGACAACGATTGCTGGTTACGGAATCACAAATGCGGTGAACAAAACAGGCGACACAATGAGTGGCGCACTAAATATGGGTGCAAATGATATTACGAATACAGGTAATATTAACATGGCTGCGAATAAAACTTTATTAGTTTCAAACTTCGCAACAGATCCATTAGTAGGTTCATTCACGGCGGCAGATGTCGGACGTGTTTGGTATAATACAACTTCGAATCAATTAAAATATTATAATGGTAGCGGTATTCAAATTGTAGCTAGTGCTTCGGGTGCAGTTACGAATGTAACAGCAAGTGCTCCTTTGGTTTCTTCGGGTGGTTTAACTCCGAATATCACAATTAATGATGCGACGACATTAGCAAAAGGTGCGGTTCAAGTTGGAACTGATTTGAATGTGGCTGCAGGTGTTGTGAGTGTGAACTCGGGAACAGCTGGTGGAGCCGGAGACGCTAATAAAATTGCAAAACTAAATGCAAGTGGTCAGATCGCGGTGGCGATGTTGCCACCTTCTGTTGTCACATCAACTACATTAACGGGTGATGTTTCTGGAACAATGACAGCGAATACAGTCGATAAGATCAAAGGAACAGATGTAACGATTACAGCTTTAACAAGCGGTAATTTTTTACGTTACAATGGAACAGCATGGGTGAATGCGATGTTGGGTTTAAGTGACATTCCAAATA
>CAZXZW010000073.1:0-11338 GCA_964645745.1 uncultured Bdellovibrio sp. | reverse complement strand
TTGTATCCGCCCCATTCAATTAACGATCTCATGTGTCCGTCGAAGAAGAAATGGAAGTAGATGTAATTAAGAAGAAGGAAAATAACTAACGGAATGATGGCGTTCCAGCGAATGATTCCGGGTTTCTTTTTTGTTTTAACTTTTGAAGTTGTAGTCGTTTTATTTTGTGTGTCGTTCATATATTTAAACCCTTATGAGTGTTGACTGTAAAGATCGTCGTATTTGGCGTAGTAGTCGTAAAGCTTTGTAGCTTTAAAGGCTTTCCATGCTTTGGTTTGCTCGAATGTGTGAACGATGTGGGTGCGATATTTAGTGATGAGATATTTGAATAAGAATAAAAGGAACGGAGATAAAACCAGAGCGACTAAGAAGCTTCCCATCACGATCGAGTTATTGAAGCGTGTGTAGGGAATAATCGGCATGTTGTAAAGTGATGTCCATAAGGGGCGGAATGATTCATTTTCAAGAGCCCAGCGACCTAATGTATCGGCCATTGGGTCGATCAAGAACGCCACTAATTTAAAGAAGAAGGCTGATAAGAAGGCCGCTCCAAATTGCACGCGGAAAATTAATAAAATGGCGAAGATTAAAAATGTTTGAATGGAAAAGAAAGGTGAGAAGCCTAAAAAAGCTCCGAGGGTTAAGCCCCACGTAATTTGGTAGATACCGTTTTCAGAATGCAGCATTCTGATGAGATTAATAATTTGCTTAATAAGTAACGTCATAGTCCCTCTTTGAGTTGCGGTAAAAGATAGCTTAAAGTTAGCTTATCTTAGAGGGACAATTATTTCAGACGCAACAGATTTTAATTGTTGTGTACTGGGTCTTTTTTATGCGGCGATTTAACGAAGTAGTATCCGCCAGGTAAGCTTAAAACAATGTAGAAAAGTTGAAGCAAACTGATTCCCACGATGGCAGCTTCAGCCGTCGGATCACCGAAAGATTTAAAAATAAAGAAGAAAGCCGCTTGTCCCAGTCCAATTCCGCCCGGTGTGATGGGGATAGCCATGGCCATAAACGCAAAGCAGGCCAAAGGGAAGAACAGAATATAGGGAGGTGGTACATCAACGAGCGAGTTCACTACGATGTAAAGGAATAGAATAGAAAGAAACTGCGCTAGTAAACTGATCAAGATAAAGTATTTGAGTTTTCCAGTCGCAATGAGTTGATCAAGATAGTCGAAAAAGAAAAGTAAGCTTTCGCGTAAGCTAACGATAAAGCCATTTGTTAGATTTTGAGTGATTTTATAAAATAACGAGCGAATCTGTTTTCTTAAGACGATGCATAAACCTGAAATCACGAACAGGGCAGCTGAAGTGATCAGGTATTTATTATTCGCTTCGCTTAACTTATCCATTTCGATCGACAAAAAGATAAATGAAAAAAGAATTAAACTGTATAATCCAACTACGCGGTCTAATAGCGTTAAGGCTAAAGTATTTTTCTTGGGTTGGTGAATGGCGCTAGAGAGTTCAATCGCCTTAACTACGTCGCCACCGACGCCTCCAGGAACAAACGTATTAAAGAATTGTCCGGTCAAGTGAAGTCTTAATGCGAGTGGAAAGGAAATTTTCTCGATCAAAGAAGTGACCAGTTTCCAGCGCCCGGCAAACATTAAGAATTGGAGAATGAAAATAGCAAAACCCGAAGCAATCACTGTCGGGTTATTTAAAGTCGATTGGATTTTTTCAAGTTGAAGGAATCCGCTGCGATAAAGCAAAAACAACATCAATGTCGCGACTGCAATTCGAATGTATGTTTTTGCGTTATTCATGAATGTCGTTCTTTTGGAATTAAGCTTTGTGAGTTTCGAAAATCTTTTTCAAGTTTTTCAATACTGTTTCTAAGTTCTTCAAAGGTAACGATGTTGGACCATCACATAATGCTTTTTCTGGATTAGGATGAGTCTCAAGGAAGATTCCATCAACTCCGACAGCCATAGCTGCGCGGCCTAAAGGCCAAACCATTTCACCACGTCCACCACTTGATTCGCCAGTCGCACCTGGTAATTGCGTCGAGTGAGTACAATCCATGATCACAGGGAAACCTAAGTTTCTCATTTCGATTAATCCCGTCATATCGTTGATCAAACGATTGTAACCGAATGTTGTTCCGCGTTCACAAAGTAATAATTTGTCATTTCCAGATTGAACTGCTTTTTGAGCGATGGCTTTCATATCCCAAGGAGCTAAGAACTGTCCTTTTTTGATATGAATCACGCGACCTGTTTTAGCTGTTTCAACCATCAAGTCTGTTTGACGAGACAAGAAAGCTGGAATTTGAAGAACTTCGGCATACACCGCAGTTTCTTTAACTTGGATTGTTTCGTGAACGTCCGTTAAGAAATTACATCCCACTTGAACTTTGATTTTTTCTAAAGATTTTAATGCTTCAGACATACCAGGTCCACGGAAGCTTTTTAAGCTTTGGCGGTTAGCTTTGTCGAAAGAACATTTCAAAACCCATGGAATACCTAAAGCTGTCGTTACACGCTTAATTTCTTGAGCGGTCTCAATCACCATAGCTTCGTCTTCGATAATGTCAGGGCCAGCAAATAGAGTGAACGTTTTACCGTCACCCCATGTGATGTTCCCGAATTTAGATTCAAGAGTTACTGTTTTTTGAAGCGGTTTAAATTCAGTTATCATAGGTATCCTTATTTGTTGTTTTCAAATGAAAACTTGACTGCTGTTTTCGTGGCTTCGATCACTTTAGCTTGAGTCGCTTCATCCATGTCCGGGAACATAGGAAGACTGATTACGTGGTTCGCAGCCCAACGAGAATTTGGGATATCGAAACGTTGAGGCGTGTGTTTTTGGTACCAAGGTTGATCAGGCATGCTTAGTGGGTAGTGAACTGTTGTTGGTACGCCAAGCTCTTGCATTTTCTTTTGGAAAGTATCGCGGTTAGAAACAGTCACTGTATACTGAGCCCAAACGCTTTTGTTTCCTGGTTTGATGAATGGAGTAGAGAATTGTGGATCGATTTTTTCTAATCCAGCAAAGCTTTGTGTGAAGTTTGTTGCGATTGAATTACGTGCTTCAACTTCCCAGTCATAACGTTCCATTTTAGCTAAAAGGATAGCGCATTGAATTGTATCTAAGCGAGCATTCAATCCTAAACGCGTGTGGTAGTAACGTTTTTCAGAACCGTGTTCACGTAATTCTTTCATCGCTAAAAGTAGATTGTCATCGTTTGTGAAGATTGCTCCACCTTCTCCGTAACAACCTAATGGTTTAGCTGGGTAGAAAGATGTTCCAGCTGCAGTTGTACATGCTCCAGATTTTTTAGTTTTGTAACCAGCTCCGTAAGATTGAGCTGTATCTTCGATCACGTGAAGGTTGTGTTTTTTTGCAATCGCATTGATTTCATCTAAGTCAGCCACTTGACCGTATAAAGAAACAGGCATGATCGCTTTTGTTTTAGAAGTGATAGCCGCTTCAATTTTAGTTGTGTCGATGTTGAAAGTTTTTTTGTCGATATCAACGTAAACAGGAGTCGCGCCTGCTAAACAAATTGTTTCAGCTGTTGCGATGAAAGAGAAACCTGTTGTGATCACTTCATCTTGAGTGTGGCGATCTTGTCCGATGCCTAAACCCATTAATGGAAGAACCAATGCGTCTGTTCCGCTGCCAACTGCTAAACAGTGTTTAGTTCCTGTGTGGTTAGCTAATAATTTTTCTAATTCACCAACTTCAGGTCCGTTGATGTAGGCTCCGCTTTCTAAAACTTTTTGAATGCGTGAATCAATTGAATTTTTTAAGGCTTTATATTGTGATTTTAAATCGATAAACGGTACGCTCATGTGTATCTCCTGTTAAGTGTTAATTATTGCTCCCGAAAGTCGAGGAAGTCACCTGAAAGTCGATTTGGGGACAAGGCTGCAAGGCGCAAAAGGCACACTTAGACTAAGGCCACGCGCACTGTGTAAAAAAAGCTTCACGTTCTATCTCAAAACTGCAAAGATATTCAATCGGAGGATCCCTATGTCGTTACGAAAATCTAGAGTAATTGTTTCAGTTATTATGCTTCAAAGTTTACTTTTTGCAGCTCCCGCAATAGCCGCTGATAAAGTGGTGCCGAGTTCAGCCATTCCTGAAAAACGAGAGTTCAATTTAAATGATAAAATTAAGCCTTGTGATGATTTTCATGAGTACGTTTGTAGCAACGTTGAAGCGAGCTTTAAGTTGCGTGAAGATCGTAGTTCTCACACATTCTCGTTCAGTGACTCAAGCGAACGCTTGTTAGAAAAAAAGAAAGAATTCTTTTTAAATATCGATTCGGAAAAGAAGCTTTCAAAACGTTCACTTCAAATGAAGTCATATTACAAAGCCTGTATGAATGAAAAAGAATCAGCCAAAGAAGAAGTGGCTTTAGTTCAAAAATTAAAAACAACGATCGATAAAATCAAAACGATTCAAGACTATATCGATTTAAATAAGAAAAATATGGAAAATGATGAGTGGTCATTCTTAGGTTATGAGATTACACCGAACATCAACAAGCCGTTGATGTACGATATTACGTTCGATGCGAACTTCATGTTCTTACCTGAACATAGTTATTATGAAAATAAAGAATTAACAGATGCCTATGCTCAGTTGATGGCTGATTTCTTCATGACGATTTACCCTGAAGCTAAAAAAGAAGATATGTTAAAGCGCTCTCAAGCTGTTGTGGCGTTTGAGCAAAAGTTCAAGGAAATCACTCCGAAACCAGCTGAAATGAGAAAACGTTGGACGGAAGCTCCTTATGTAAAACGTGCTGATTATTTCAAATTAACCAGCATCGTAGGTTTAGAAGATTTTTTTAAAAGAAACGTTCCCAAATCAACTTTAATTCGCGATTTTGTTCCTGAAAATTTTGTGTTCGCGCAAAAAGAATTGAAACAAGAAAACTTAGCGGTTTTAAAAGATTTATATCTTTTCAGAAGTGCACGTGAGTACATGGATGATGCGTATCCTGAATTATTCAAGAAACGTCTTGAATTCAGTCATAAATATTTAGGTGGTCCTCCGGTACGTGCTGAACGTCAAGAGCGTTGTACATCAGCCGTAATGGGAGCTTTCGGTAAAGAGTTAGATCTAGAAATGATTGACCGTGTATTTAAAAATTTCCCGAAACAAAAAATGGTCGATGTGACGACGAAAATTCGTCAGTCTATTTTAGATGGAATTAACAAAAACACTTGGTTATCAGCTGAAAGTAAAAAAGGAGCTTTAGAGAAAATTCAAAAAGCCACTTTACAAATTATTCAGCCGAACAACGATAAAGAGTGGGATTTTAAACCGATCCAAACTTTAAGCGATACTCATCCCTATGAAAATGGAAGAAAATTAGCTTTAGCGGGACACAAAAGAACTTTAGAAAGATTGAAAAAAGGTGTGAACGTTCATGCGTGGGGAATGCCACCATTAACAGTGAATGCTTACTACGATCCGACAAAAAATAAATTTGTTATGCCGATCGGAATTTTACAATATCCATTCTTCGTTCCTGAAGGAGACATCATTGAAAACTTAGGTGCTGTGGGAGCCGTTGTAGGACATGAATTAGGACACTCTATTGATGATCAAGGTTCTAAATTTAACTCGAAAGGTGAATTAAAACAGTGGATGACCGACGCCGATGTTGAAAAATTTAAAGCTCGTGGTGCAAAAATGAGTGAGCAGTTTGATAAAATTGGTCACAACGGAGCTTTAACATTAGGTGAAAACGTAGCTGACTTAGTGGGATTAACTTTTGCGTACAACGCCGCTTTCCCAGATAATAAAGGATCGGTTGAAGATAAGAAAAAATTCTTCGTAGCCAATGCACGTTTATGGTGTGAAGTGATGCGTGACAAAGCAAAAGAGATGCAATTAAAAACAGATCCACACAGTATGGGTTACGCGCGAATCAACGAGCAAATGAAACATCAACCGGGATTCCAAGAAGCTTATAGTTGTAAAAAAGGAGATAAGTTATTCTTAGATCCGAAAGACCAAATTAAAATTTGGTAATTTCCCCAAAGGAGCTGATGAGAATCAGCTCCTATTTTTTTGGTTCATACACCTAGACCAAGATCTAACTTACGCTCAATTCTTAAGCCTAGTTTCAAAACGGAACCGCGATTTTAAATGCCCTGAAGTAAAACAGAAGCACAGACTAATTAATGTAAATTCAAAAACCACGGAGGGTTTATGAGCTGGTTCAAAACCACATTAACAGCTGTTCTATTTTTCTCGGCCACATCATTTGCGCAAGCGACAAAGAAGGAATGGACGTTCCTGATTTTTTTAAATGGTCACAACAATTTAAGTTCTTTTGGTGAAATGAACGTAAAAGATATGGAAAAAATTGGTTCAAGCAAAGACTTGAACATCATCGTTGAGTGGGGAACTTCAACGAGCAATATCACAAAACGTCTTTATATTGAAAAATCAACAGATCCAAAAAAAGTAACAAGTAAATCTGTTAAAGAGATGAAAGATTACGACATGGGTAATTACAAAAATCTTCAAAGCTTCGTGCGTTGGGGTGTTCAAAATTATCCAGCTCATCATTATTTCATCGCGGTATGGAATCATGGATCAGGTTGGAGAAGAACAGCTGTAACAGAGCCAACAGTGCGTGATATTTCTTTCGATGATAACAGTGGAAACCGTATTACGACTGAACAATTAGGTTTAGCTATGGCTGATGCGAAAGCAGCGATTGGACGTAATGTGGATATTTACGGAAGCGATGCTTGTTTAATGCAAATGGTGGAAGTCGCCGGAGAAATGAAAGAGAGTGTAGATTATTTCGTTGGTTCGCAGGAAACGATTCCGGCAGAAGGATGGCCGTATGCTCCGTTTTTAAAAAAATGGAGTTCTGCTCCGACGTTGACTCCTCGTGAAGTGGCGATTCTTTTAAGTAAAGAATATGTAGCCGGTTACAAAGCTGGTGGTGTGTATGGAGTAAAAGAGGGTGTTACATTCAGTGCTTGGGATATGACAAAGTTATCTAGCGCTTATACAGCGATCGGAAATCTAGCGACAAGTTTAAACTCTTTGAAGACAACAGATTTAGCAAAAGTTAAAGCCGTGGTGCCGAAGGCTTTATCTTTTTCATACAGTGACTATGTTGATTTGGGTGATTTTGTTAAGCAAGTTAAAGGTTTGAAATTAGCTTCAGTTAAAACTGATTTGCTAACGGATGTTCAAAATAAAATTGCAGATGTGGTTTTGACCACAGACAACGGTCCTTCGTATACGCAAGCTTCGGGAATGTCGGTTTGGCTTCCTGTTTCGACTAATAAAAATCAAGCCCGTTACAACAAGCTTCAATTCAGTCGCGCAACGGGCTGGAATAATATTACAAATAAACTAGCTAAATAGTTTCGATTAATTAAAATCTGATTTTACAAAAAGGCTGTGTAATTTTAAATTATGCAGCCTTAATTTTTTGTCAGCCTCGTCACCGCCGCGGTTGATAATGCAAAGAACTGAATTTACCTCAGCTCCGGTACCACGCAAATCATCGGTGCTTAAAATAACTTGTCCACCGGATGTGATCACATCTTCAATGATACAAACCTTTTTACCTTTGATGTCTGTACCTTCTGCAAATTGACATGTTCCGTACTCTTTAGCTTCTTTGCGCACAAAGCAGGTAGGAATTCCTGTTAATAGTGACAAAGCGGTAGCGATAGGAATGCCACCCATTTCTAAGCCGGCTAAAACTTGAGTGTCGGCCGGAATTAAGTGTTTCATTTTGTAAGCAATATGAAACAGAAGTTCAGGATTGGCTTCGAGGCGATATTTATCGAAGTATTCTGTTGAACGAACTCCGCTACGTAACAAAAAATCTCCGGTTAAATGACACGCTTGGAACACTTTTTTAGCTAAGTCTGCGTGTGAAATTTCAGGAGATGCATTCAAAAAGTTAAAAGATGTATTCATATTTTTCCTTGGCAGAAGTTGGCTTGGTTTGTGCTTAGATAGAGTTATACACATTAAAATAATATTAAAATGGCTGTAAAGGTAGCTTTAGCACTGCGTGGAAAAGATGAATAAATTGAAATTTAACAAACTATTTCAGCAAATCTCACGATTTGAATACAAAACACCAAGTGTTTACGGTGCATTGGTCATCTTAACAATCATGTTTGTTCTTTTAATCCTTGGAGTGCAGTCTGACCCCATCAGTGCTCCAGTGCACCACGATCTTCGGTCACCAACTGGCACTATCGAGTAATTCCTTTAATAAGGGTGACTATCTACGTCCTGATTTTTTACGCTGCTGCCATTGATCTAATGCGTATTTTCTCATGTCTTCGATATTATCAAATTCATCAACGATCTCGACGCCGAGTAATGTTTCAACTGTATCTTCTAACGTCACTAATCCTGTCACTACGCCATAATCATCAGTTACTAAGGCTAAGTGGTCCTTGGCTTTAACGAAGAAATCTAGGGCCTGTGAAACAGTCATACGCTCAGGTAGTGAGGAAATAGGTGCTACTAACTCTTTGATCTTTTTGTGATGTAAATCTTGGGAAAGCGCTTCTAAAATTTTATAGCGGTGAGTAAGACCAATAATATTATCTAACGAATCTTCAAAAACTGGAATACGCGAGAAGCGAATCGGGCGGTACTTTTTAGAGACTTCGTTAACCGTCATATCGCCATCTAATGCAGTGATCACAGATCGCGGAGTCATGATGTCAGATATAAAAACTTTATCTAACATCATTAAGTTTTTGATGATGTCTGATTCTTTAGTTTTTAACGTTCCTTCTTCCACTCCAATTTCAGCACTTTTGATCATCTCATCACGAGTCATGTCGGGCTCTTCGGAAGGAGATGATAAAGTTTTAGAGATGAAGTCAGAAAGTTTAACGATCGGGTAAAGCATGATCACCATCATTTGAACTGAGTAGGCGCAAAATTTGGCTAAAGCTTTCGGATTATTTTGACCAATTGTCTTAGGTAAAATTTCTGAGAAAACTAAAATCATGAAAGTTAAAAAGATCGAAAAAACTGTTAATAAGCTTTCCCCGAATTCTTTTTGTACTTGGTACGCAATCCAAGCTGAACCTAAAGTGTGAGAGATGGTGTTTAATGTCAGGATAGCAGAAATCGAGCGATGCATATTATCAGTGACGTTCTTAAGAACTTTACCTGACTTGTTGGAGCCATCAGTTTCAACGGCAATGAACGCTGGAGTTATGGTAAGTAAAACAGCTTCGCACAATGAGCACAGAAACGATATGATAAGTATCAATAGAATTGATACGATAATTGTAAACATAGAGGCTCAAATTTATCAGATGGCTTATTTCAATGCACGAGATATTTATAGGATAGGGCTTCAGGCATAAAAAAAGCCCGAAGATTATGCATCTTCGGGCTTTTTGAGAGTCGTAAGTTTCTTAAGAATTACTTTTGCTCAGCTGCGCGCTTAGCTTGGTATTTCTTAACTAGATCTTCTTGGATGTTACGAGGAGCTGAAGAGTACTTAGCGAATTCCATAGAGAATTCTCCTTTACCTTTAGTCGCTGAACGTAAATCAGTCGAGTATCCGAACATTTCTGTTAACGGAACTTCCGCTTCGATTGTTACGTTACCTTCGATTGTTGTAGAACCTAAGATAACTCCACGGCGTTGATTGATCTGACCAGAAGCTGGACCCATGTATTCTTCAGGTACAGTTGTTTCTAATTTCATGATCGGCTCAAGAACCGTTGGTTTAGCTTTTTGGTAAACTTCACGCATAGCTGCCATCGCACAGATTTTGAAGGCCATGTATGATGAATCCACGTCATGGTAAGATCCGTCGACTAAGTCAACTTCAACACCAACGATAGGGAAACCAATCAATGGACCCTTAGCGCATTGTTCACGGAATCCTTCTTCAACAGCTGGGATGAATTCTTTAGGAATACGACCACCGATAACTTTGTTGTTGAATTTGAATACAGAACCATCTTCTTGTGGAGGTAATGGACGAATCGCACCAACGGCTTTGGCGAACTGACCCGAACCACCTGTTTGCTTCTTATGAGTGTAATCATATGGAGCTTCGTTATCGATCGTTTCACGGTAAGCAACTTGAGGAGCACCTACGGTTACTTCACAGTTGAATTCACGTTTCATACGCTCGATGTAGATTTCTAAGTGAAGTTCTCCCATTCCTGAGATGATTGTTTCATTAGATTCTTCATCACGGTGAACGCGGAACGTAGGATCTTCTTTACGGAATTTTTGTAAAGCTTTAGAGAAGTTGTTCACGCCTTCTTTAGATTTAGGAGCGATCGCTAAACTGATAACTGAATCAGGTACGTGCATAGATTGCATTGAAGCTTGGATTCTTTCGTCACAGAAAGTATCACCCGAAGCACAGTCAACACCGAAGATAGCTACGATATCACCAGCGTAAGCTGTTTCGATATCTTCCATCTTGTCCGAGTGCATACGTACTAAGCGAGGAACTTTTAAGTTCTTTTTGTTCGTTTGATTGATAACGAAATCACCTTTAGAAACTTTACCTTGGTAAACACGCATGTACGTTAATTGACCGAATTGAGTTTCTTGTAATTTGAACGCTAACATAACTAATGGAGAATCGTTGTCTGTTTTAAGAGGGAACTTTTCTTCGTTTTTAGTTAAGTCTAAAGCGTTTTCAGTTTTTTCAGATGGGTTTGGTAAGTAGTAAGTTACCGCATCTAATAAATGCTGAACGTTTTTATTTTTGAATGCAGATCCGCAGAAAACTGGAACTAGTTTTAAGCTGATAACGCCTTTACGCATAGCTGCTTTCATTTCTTCAACAGTTGGCTCTTCTTCCATTAAGAATTTTTCTTCGATAGTAGAATCAACGTCAGCTAATTTACCGATCAAGATTTGACGGTATTCTTTAGCTTGTTCAACCATGTCAGCTGGCATTGGGATTTCAACGATATTTTCGCCGTCTTCACCTTGGTTTTGGAAAGCTTTCATTGTGATTAAGTCAACGATTCCAGAATGTTTATCTTCTAAACCGATTGGAATGTTAGCCATGAATGCATTTAAACGTAATTTTTCAACTAAAGCGTCTTTAACACGGAAAGGATTCGCGCCTTGACGATCTAATTTGTTTACGAACGCTAAACGTGGAACGTTGTAACGTTTCATTTGTCTATCAACAGTGATAGATTGTGATTGAACACCAGAAACGCCGCAAAGAACTAAGATAGCGCCATCTAATACGCGAAGTGAACGTTCAACTTCAACTGTGAAGTCAACGTGCCCCGGTGTATCGATTAAGTTAATTGTATAATCTTTCCACTGAACTTGAGTTGCAGCAGATTGAATTGTAATCCCTTTTTCTCTTT
>CAZXZW010000072.1:0-11480 GCA_964645745.1 uncultured Bdellovibrio sp. | reverse complement strand
TTGCGATGGGATCATTATTAACAACTGCGGCTCTTATGGAAATCGACACTCTTCCAATGGAAGGTTTAAATCCAGCAGGTTACGACAAAGTACTAGGACTTGAAGGCTCAGGTTATAAAACAGTTGCAGCTATAGCCTGTGGTTATCGTGCCAACGATGATAAATATCAATCCGTAAAAAAAGTTCGCTTCGACATGGGCGACGTTGTAACAATCAAATAATCTAAAAATAAAATTGAAGGCCGAATTTAGTCCCTTTGTGATTAAAATCGGTTTTCATGTTATTCAAATTTGAATTCTGATTTTCTTCATATACATTTCCGAAAATTCTTAAAATTCCATATTCAATAAACACACCGTACTCAAGAGAATTTCCTTCAGTGTCTCCAAACACAGGTTCATTCACTTTTAAATACTTACGGTAATGTCCGTAGATTCCAAAATTATCGATTAAATATAATTGCAATGTGGCCGCAGGGAATTGTTGATTCAACCGGTAGGTCGTTAAGCCGTTACCTAAGCGCGTACGCAGACCATAGTGTAAAGTTAAGTGACTGGTCTGCATCGATTTACCAAACAAGCGAAAATTAAATAGCCCTGTTGTATCTGTAAAGCTTTCTTCATTGTTATCATGATAACCAATCGTTAAACCGACGTTCTTGGCATAAGCTGCGAACTCAGCTTCGTAGCTACGAAAAGTCCCTGTGGTGGCAGGAGTTCCCCCACCCACTTGAGTTGTCACATCATCTTGATTGGAACTTAAACTGAGCTTGAATTCATAAACATCTGGATTCGTATTATAACCCAGCCACATATCCATCGAATTGTTACGATTCTTTGTATCTAACCATTCAGCTAAAGAAAATCGATGAGCGGCAGCTGCTTCGCTTTTAGAGGATAAAAGCCAAGGACGCTTAGAACTGGTGCGCGATCCACTGGATTGGGCCCATACACTGCATGAAATAAAAAAGATTAAAAAAACGAAATTTTTTTTATAATTCATATATTTATTATAGCATAAACTACTTTTAAAATATAACCGCTGTCTTATTCTGAGACTCTGTATTACAATCTGCCGCATGAAAAATGAAAATATTTACGATCTTCTAGGTGGCGAAGAAATGATTCAAAAAATCGCCCATACTTTTTACGATGTCATGGCTGTTTTACCTGAAACAAAAGAATTACTGGCTATGCATCCGTCCGATTTAACTCATTCAAAAGAAAAACTATTTATGTTTTTATCAGGATGGCTCGGTGGACCTCAATTATTCGAGAAAAATTTTGGGCATCCCCGCTTACGCGCACGTCACATGCCTTTCAAGATCGATAAATCCGCTCGTGATCAGTGGATGTTATGTATGGTGACTGCTTTTGACCAGCTGCAAATTCAAGAACCGATTCGTAGCGAACTATTACATGCTTTGTTGAAACTAGCTGATCACATGAGAAATCAACCCGAACCTGTTGATAACTAAGTTTCAAACAGAGTTATCAACATTATTTCTGTAAAAAAATAATTTATAGAGAAAAAATATCTACCACTAGATCTAGTGTGATTTTCAAAAAAATATTTTTCTTCGAGTTATCAACATTAACTTTGTTGGTAACTCTGATGCAGCCGAATATCTTTTGTGAAAAATAAAAAATTGTTTGTGAAAATAAAAAATATAATTAAGGATTGAAACACGAAATAAAATTCGTGCCCTTCCCTAAGGTGTGTATTAAATAAATGAGGGAGTGACCTTTTAAGAATTCAAAGACAACTTTGAAACCGTCTTGAAAGACAGCTCGAAAAACCCCACAGATTTGGTTCTGGGGTCATTCCCAAGTTTTTTCTTTCTTACTGTTTCAACACTAATAATTCATGTTCCGCAGCTTTAATTTCATCCGATAGCTTTTGTTTTTGTAGACGTGACGAATGCATTTCACGGCGAATAGCATCTAATTGACTGATAATCGAGTTACGTTGACTGGTGATAACACTGTCGACTTCACAAACTGTGACCACCATATTTTTCTTAGTGTCTTCGTTATACACTTCACGGTTTCCACAGGTTTGTCCGGGTGGAATTAAGTTGTATTGGTAATTCGCTGTTGTTTCACGACGAACTAATTCAACATAAGATGTCTCTAATTGAATGATTTCACTTTTCTTAGTTTGGATTAATAAATTTAAGTATTGCGAGCGTCCCGGACGATAGCCGTTCATGAAAGGCACTTCGCTAGTTATCGGACACACTTTTAAGTAAACTGCCCCGGAACGGCCATAAACTAAACCATTCTGTTCCGTACAAAAGATCTTTAAACCGCCATCATATTTTAGCTTCATTTGAGATTTAGAAAGTGCATCACAGAAATCGAAGTAAACGATTTGACCTTCTTTTCCACGACGGTACATTTCATCATAAGTGCACATTTTTTCGCGTCCCAACTTAAAACCTAAATCAATTTGTTGAGCACTAATACGATCTACACCTTTACAGTCTTTGATAAATCCGTCTTCTTCGAGATATTTTCCGGAATAAGCCACATCTTGCGAATAATTAAACCAGTTGGTTTTTTCACAACGTTCTTTAAGCATGTAGTTTGCGCAGCCTGAAAATAAAAAAAGCAGTATGATGTATTTCATACTGCTGATTTAAGCGAAATTTGAATAATAAGTAAAACTATTTCAGTTTGTAGCTCAGTGGCATATTTGTGCCGTCCTTTTTGAAAAGACGCACAACTTCACGTTTACTGAATGGACCATCAACTTTAAGTCCATAACATTGAATCACTAAACCGTCTACCGTTTCTAAAACCATTATTTTATCCGCAAAACCACGACTGTCTTTAATCAATACTTCTGAACGTCCTGAGTAGTTAATAGCATGATTCGTACGATTTTCTAATATACAACCTTGCACTTGAACTGGCACCGTATCGAATACTTTTTCTTCGAAACCAGAAACATCTAAATAAAGATCAGCATTTTTAAAATTTAACGTTGTTGTGTTTTGAACGAACTCATAGAAATAAGTACGAGCCGTCTCACAACGCTGTCTTAAATTAGCTCCTGTATATTGACGTAATACTTTGGAACCATCAGCTTTCATTACTGTACGCTCACAAGGATTTTGATCATGATAAGCGATCAAAGCTTCACAAGACTTCGCACCTAAAGCGGCATTAGAAATAGCATCGCTTTCATATTTCCAGTTAGCAAATGCACCCTGCTTAGAAATCTGTGTCGTCGCTAAATCCACTGAAGACATCGAGCTTGATAATTTAGAGAACTCATCAGCCGAACACTGACGTAGTGAACCACCTGGCGTTGGTGGATTCACTGGAGGGTTCACGGGTGGATTAACTACAACCGGTCCGCCGCCTGGATTTGGATCAACTGGCACTACGACTGGTGGCTGAGTCACAGGAGGTTGATTTTTCGCTGGACGAGCATCATGAGCCGTTAAGTACTTTTCAGTTTTTTTACATTTCTGATCAATACGATAACCATCATAAAGATCAACTTTAGTCCCTGCGATCGTCGTTCTTGTTACGCGACATGCACCAGCTGTAGAAACCTGTCTAATCATTTCATCACAAGCTTGAATGGCTGCAATACCAGCTTCTATAACTTTATCGTCTTTTTTTCCTTTAGTCGCATCGACTGAAGAGTTCGAACTTTGAATCAGTTGAGCGTAAGATTTTAAACTTTGCACTTCTGAAGCTGAACATTCACGGTTAATTTCATCTTCACTCAACTCAATAAATTTATCAGGAATTGGCTGAATGGTGTTTCCACCACCGCCACTATTAGCCTTATTATCCAAGGCTGTTTTTGAACTGCTTTGACCACAAGACGCCAATAATGCCGTTAAAGCTGCACATAAAATTACTTTTGATAAATTCATAATTATTCCTTCTCCGCTTTGATACATTTTGCACCTTTAGCTGTGATTGATAGAACGCCTTCACCTTGTGTTTCTTGTGCGACTGTTAAAGAAACCTCAGTCGTCGGAGAAACCAGGCTTGGCATAGTTTCATCTTTCAAAATAGATGAAAAACTATTAGCACCATCAAGAATTAATTTATTGGTAGATAAAGCCAGATTCACAGTCATTTTATTATTTGTCGTTAAAACAGCATTAGAAAGATAAACTTCGTCTGCTTTGAAACTCACGTAAGTCATTTTAGATAAATCAATATTACCACAAACGAAGATTTTAGCGGCGTCAATGATCCAAACGGTTTTATTGGCTACCAGCTTTTTCATTTCAGAAATAGTCGCATCCACTAAGCCTGCCGTTAATTTCTTATCTAAATTTTTACCGCAACCGATATTAACAAACGTTTTCTCTTTAACTTCGATAGCCTTTTTATCATCTTCTGATTTACTTAACGACGCAGCCTGAGTCTCTCGCACGGCTTGTTCATTTTCAGAGTCACAACGTTGACCACCTAAAGAAGCCGCTGAATAGTGCTTCGTATTCAGGTACTCGCCATTTTTTAAACCGCCACCACTTAATTTAATAAGAGCCGGCTGTCCGCCTGCATTTGATGATTCATTTAATGCATTTAGAGTGTCTGCATTCTTTTTCTTAAAATTATCAATTTTTTCTTGAGTCTGTTTTTCAATATCCTTAGCAAGATCATCACTGTTTTTCACAGAACAACCTGAACTCATGGTCAAAGCCGCAATAGCCAAGATAAAATAGATCTTTTTCATAGAAAACTCCTCACAAATAATAGGAAGGTTTTACTCTGTATATAGGGTTTTAATAGATGTTATTTTACTAACAGGCACTTCTTACCTGACTGTCAAAAGTCTTTACACTCGAATCTGTCTACACTTTTTACAAGTCTATAAACGTGTGTGCTAGGATCGAAATATCTATCTTTAAATTTGAAAGTCGATTAGTTTACACCATGCTTTTAGACCGCTTAGAAAAAAACTATAAAAAATTAAAGCCCTGGTTTGATAAATCAAAAACTGAAGCTTTTCGTTTATACGATAAGGATATTCCTGAATTTCCTTTTCTAGTCGACGTCTACAAAGATTATGTTGTGGTGTACGACAAAACTGAATACATCGACGAAGGTAAAAACAAAGATCAAGTCGTCGTTGACGCTGTTAAAACTTTATTGAAATTATCTGATGATAAAATTGTTCTTAAAAAGCGTCAGCGTCAAAGTGGAACGAATCAGTACACAAAATTAGATACAAAAAATGAACGCTTCACTGTTTTAGAAAATGGTTTTCTGGTTTACGTGAATCTTTGGGATTATCTAGATACGGGTCTTTTCTTAGATCACCGTCCGATGCGCTATTTCTTCTTAAAAAATTCAAAACAAAAACGCATGTTAAATTTATTCTGCTACACCGGCGTAGTTTCTTTAATGGCAGCCCTTGGCGGAGCTCAGACCATCAGTGTAGATATGTCGGGAAAATACCTGGATTGGGCTCAGGACAACTTTAAGCTGAATAACCTACCCCTAGATTCTCACCGTTTTATCGAGCAGGATGCTTTAAAATTCCTAGAACAAGCTTCAGAATGGCCAGATTATAAGCAATCTTTTGATATGATCTTCTTGGATCCTCCGACTTTCTCGAATTCCAAAGAGATGTTTACCGATTTTGAAGTCGAGCGCGATCAGCAATTTATCATCCTAAAGGCCCTAAAGTTTTTAAAACCGAATGGAACGCTGTATTTTTCAACTAACAAAAGAAAATTCAAATTAGATCCATTGATCGAAAGTGAATATTTTGTGAAAAATACCTCTGAAAAGACGATTCCGATCGATTGTCATGATCAAAAAATTCATCATTCATTCGAGATTCGTTTTAAGAAAATTACGTCGTAAATTCTTTACTTTTTTCCCAGAAAATACTTGCCCCCAGCCCCCGTAGGCCCTATTTTCCACTCTTAAATATTAGGACACGAAAACAATATAAGAACCCCAGAGGAAACAGAGGACTATGAAAGCATTAGGTCGCCATATTTTAGTTGAATTTTTGAACTGTAAAGCTGACGTGTTAAATGACGTCGTTCAAATCGAGAAAGCCATGGTTGAAGCCGCACAAATTGCGGGCGCTACAGTAATCAATTCAACATTTCATCACTTCTCTCCTTACGGAGTTTCAGGTGTTGTTGTTATTCAAGAAAGCCATTTAGCGATCCACACTTGGCCTGAATACCGTTATGCCGCAGTCGACTTATTCACTTGTGGTGATTCAGTTGATCCTTGGGTTTCTTTTGAATTCTTAAAGAAAGCATTCGATGCTTCTTACTCCGCTTTAGAAATGAACCGTGGTTCTACTCACGTGATGAAAAAAGGTTCGACTTTACAAGTTAAACCTAATGATGCTGAAAACTATGATCCAGCAAAAGGTTACAAAATTAATCGTAACGTTTGGTTCACAGACAAAGATGAAAACCAAGCTTTATCATTACGCTACACAGGCGATGTTTTATTCGATGAAAAATCTGAATTCCAACGCGTACGTGTTTTAGAATCTTACTCTTACGGAAAAATGTTAACAATCGACGACATGGTTATGTGTACTGAAAAAGATGAATCACACTACCACGAAATGATCACTCACCCGACGGTTCAAGCTTTCCAATCGGTTCAAGGACCTATCAAAAACGCTTTAGTTATCGGTGGTGGTGACGGTGGAACGATCCGTGAATTATTCAAATACAACTCAATCGAAAAAGTTACGATGGTTGAAATTGATGAAGCTGTTGTTCGTGCATGTAAATTACATTTACCAACAATCGCTCGTGAATTCTCGAATCCAAAATTAAACCTAATCATCGGTGACGGAATCAAATTCGCTGCTGAAACAAAAGAGCAATATGATGTGATCATCGTTGACGGATCTGATCCTGCTGGACCGGCAGAAGGTTTATTCACTAAAGAATTCTACCAAAACTGTATGAAGGCTTTAAAACCGAACGGTATCTTGATCACTCAAGGTGAATCTCCAATGTTCCATGCTAAGACTTTCGTTGAGCTTAACGGCTGCTTAAAATCAGTATTCGGCCAAACGAACGTTCACACGATGTTATTCCATGCTACAACATATCCATCTGGAATGTGGAGTCTTCAAATGGCGGTTAAGGGGCAATATAACCCAGTTCAAGACATCAAAAAGGACCAAGTTAAAAGCTTCGTGACTGGCCTTACTGGTCAAAATGCTTTGAAATACTATAACGAAGATCTACATAGCGCTGCGTTTAGCCTACCTACCTTCGTCAAACAGATGTTAAACTCTAAGTAAATATTAAATGAGAAAAGGGTCCTTAAGGGACCCTTTCTTTTAAGCATCACTTAACTCAATATTTGAGGATGCAATTTACAACAAGGAGTCTCTTATGTTCAAACTACCAACTCTTCCGTACGCGAAGACGGCTCTTGCTCCCTTCTTAAATGAAGAGCAAATGACTTTTCACTACGACAAACATCACAAAGCCTACATCGATAATTTAAATAAATTCATCGAAACAGATGCCAATCTAAAAGGTAAATCTTTAGAAGAAATCACGCTGACATCTTCTGGTGGCATTTTCAATAATGCGGCTCAGATTTGGAATCATACATTCTATTGGTTCAATATGGCGCCAGCAGGCCAAGGTGGACAACCTTCAGCCGAATTAGCTGCCGCGATCACAAAAGATTTCGGATCAATGGACGAGTTAAAAGCTAAGTTCATCGACGGCGGAGTTAAAACATTCGGATCTGGTTGGATCTGGTTATGTACAGATGCTTCTGGAAAATTATCATTAGTATCAACTTCAAACGCAGCAGTTCCATTCACAAATAACGGACCGGTTCCTTTAATGACGGCTGACGTTTGGGAACACGCTTACTACGTTGATTACCGTAACTTACGTTTAAAATACTTAGAAACGTTCTGGAACCACATCAACTGGACATTCGTTTCTGAAAATTTCGCGTCTAAAAAAGTTCGCGATTTAACTAAATCAATGGTTTAGTTCTTAAGATAAAGTACAAACTAAAAGCCTCGGTATACCGGGGCTTTTTTTGGCTTTTAGTTTGCTTTGATCAGATCTTTTTAACGAAAGGTCTTTTATGATTAAGCATTCTCATTTCAAATATCCTCATCAATATTTTCATCTTAATTTTGAACTTAATGTTTTCCCACACTTTAAAGGCTTAGATTGGGCTTTTCTTTGCCATAATTTAAATAAGTGTTTACGAGAATGGAAAACATTGGAAATTCACGCGTTGGTCATGATGGATACACACGTACATCTTCTGTTCCGAGAAGCGGAACTCAACGAAAATTTTTTCGTCGCAAGGCTTTTGGAATTATTAGGACAAAAATGTCCTAACGAAATGCTAGTTGAACCGATCAAGAATTACACGCAGTACTTAAATACTTATAAGTATATTTACCGTAATCCGGTCGAGGCCGGATTAGCTTTAATGTGTGAGAGCTACCATTACAGCACTCTTAGCGGTGTTATGGGACTAAATGATCTACATCTACATGTCATTGATACCATGGGAGTTATTCAAAATCCTCGTCGTATTTTATCGTGGCTAAACTCAGATCAGGACTTTAAAGGCTCTAAACTCAAGGAATTAGCTCCTGAGCCGCAATCCCAAACAATTCATTAAGCTCATCTCCGTGCTCAAAAACAAAACAAATTGACTTTGTACCCTTAAAAGGAGTACACTATTTATGGCGAATATATATGAAGTTTCGTGGTCAAAGAAAATTGATAAACAACTTGGCAGATTACCTACTGCGATTGTCATTAAGTTTTTTGCTTGGGTTCAAACCGTCCAGTTAGCTGGAATCCATAAAACTAGGATGACTCCGGGCTTTCACGATGAACCATTAAAAGGTTCTCGCTACGGACAGCGTTCTGTGAGATTGAACAGATCATACAGAATTATTTACGTTGAACATCATGATAACACGATCGAGTTTATTGAAATTATTGAGGTGAATAAACATGAGTACTGAAAAGTTATATGGAATTGATTCGTTAGAAAAAAAATTTGGACCAATGACTGTCGGCTTATTTATGAAAGCATTTCGCCAAGCCGATGACATATCACAAACAGCTTATGCTAAAAAACTAAAAATTTCTCGTGCTAACTTGTGTGACATAGAAAAAGGTCGCAAACTTGTAAGCCCAGAACGAGCTATTAAATTTGCAAAAATTATCAAAGTACCGGAAGTAGTTTTACTAAAACTCTCGCTACAAGACATTCTTAGAAGTGAAAAAATTAATTACACTATTGAATTAATTAAAGCTGCTTAAGATTTCAAAGGCTCTAAATTAAAAGATCTCATCCAAGATAATTCATGTTTGATGTAATCAAATAATTCAGTTTTTTGTTTTTCTAATTCTGCGGCCGACATTGCATATTCACGCTGGAATACTTCAGCGATTTCTTCTAGCAAAGAAACACCGTGATCTTTTTGCGCTAAGAATAAAGGAACTCGACGACAGTAGAAATCTTTAATTGATAGACACATCGTCGAATGAATAGCGTGAGCGGCCTCGAACTGCCAATACGTTGTATATTTTCCGTAATAGGAAGCTAAAATATTTCTATATTCCATTCCGTGTCTTAACGCTAATTTATATCTGATACTATCTTGCGTTTCTTTTGTTTCTGATAAAGCCTCATTATATTTTTCCTCAGTCGTGTATTCGTTTAATGCTTGCTCGGTTTCGCAACGCTTTAATGAAACACGTTTTTCATACGGGAAATATTTTAGAACTTGATCAACGATGTCTTCCGACATCAAACGATAAGTTGTGTATTTACCTCCAGCAACAAACGTAATGCCGCTTGGATCATGCATAATCGTGTGTTCACGGCTGGTTTTTCCCTCTGAAGCCGAATTATCTTGAACTAAAGGACGAACACCGGCGTAAGACGAAACGATATCTTGCGCTGTCAAATTCGCACCAGGAAAATATTGATTCGTAATTTTTAATAAATAATCTACATCTTCCGGAGTGACTTTTACATTTTCAGGATGATCTTTGAAATCGGTATCTGTTGTTCCGATGATGACCATTTCATGACGAGGAATAGCAAACACAATGCGATCACTTTTCTCAGCGGCCATGACAACAGCGCTATCTAACTGAAGTTTTTCTTTTAAAAACGTAAGATGAATACCCTTTGTTGGTCTTAAAATTTTCTTCCATTGATTCACTAACTTTTCACCCACAAGATCGGTCCAAGGACCAACCGTACTGATGATATGTTTTGCTTTAATTGTAAATTTTTGATTCGCTTTAAGATCAGTTACATTTAACGCATCAATTTTTCCATCAGTCTTATGAGCTGAAGAAACCGCAGTGTAATTGACACAAACGGCTCCATATTCATTCGCCGCACGCATAGTTTCGTGAACTAAGCGGTCATCGTCCATATAGCCATCTGAGTAAACGTAAGAACCCACAAGCTCTTTACTATTCACGATGGGGTAACGATCTATTGTTTCATTGGGATTCAAGCGTTCATGCATTTCAGGTGCATTAAACAATGCTAATGCATCGTACAACATCATACCTAAACCCATTTTAAACATACCCACACGACTGCTCTCATAAAGAGGAATTACAAAGCGCAAAGGATGAGTTAAATGAGGAGCTAATGAGAAAAGTTTGGCTCTTTCTGTTAACGCTTCAAACACGAGTTTAAATTCCATGTTTTCTAAATAGCGAATTCCACCGTGAACTAATTTGCTAGAACGAGACGATGTGCCATAAGCAAAATCATTTGCTTCAACCAAAGCTACACGTAACCCGCGCATAGCTGCATCACGAGCTACGCCAGCGCCGGTAATTCCCCCACCGATAATGAGTAAATCGAATTCTTCATTTTGAAGTTTTTGGATATTCGTATTTCGAGTTTGCGCTGAGAAAGTTTTCATTTTGTTGTTTTACACCAGATAGTCGGAAGCGAAGGTTGATGTTTGATGTTTTTAGCACCTAAAAAAGCTTGAGCCGCTGGAGGTAAAATGACTTTTTGGAAATGCTTATCACGAGATAACTTATAAGAAATTTCAATTAAGTCTGCACTGATTTCAGCTGTTTGAGCTTGAACATCTTCCACCCAAAGTGTTTGAGTGTGGCCTTCTACGAATAGAAGCGGTTGGCCTAAAAAATACCCTACGCATTTCTTAGAATCGTCCTCGGCAATAAAGCTCCAGCCTAATTTTAAGTAATGTTCTAATGATTCTTTGCGAAAACGTGAATTCCAAATCTGAATCATACGTTCCATGTCATCAGGGATCTCGACTTTGAGGCGGGATTCCGCGAATTGATAGATCGTGTCTAAATCGGCTAATTGAGCGATGCGGTATTCAACTTTCATATGGGTATAGTCTGATATGAGTTCCTTGAAATGTACACAATAAAAGAATATCGTTAGACACATGAACTACCAACCATATCCCGAACAATACTGGACTCAGATTCAAAAAAATATCGA
>CAZXZW010000071.1:0-11545 GCA_964645745.1 uncultured Bdellovibrio sp. | reverse complement strand
AAAGAAGGAGTTCTTATATGAAAAAAATAGTATTTTTTACAGCAATTTTGACCACCTCAGTATTAGCCTTAAATAGTTGTTCTAGTGGTTCCTCGGGAACGCCTTTAACGGCAGGAGGTTTGGCCTTCCAATCTGTCAATGCCGCTTTAGGTGGAACTGAGGGATTAATATCTGGGTCTGTTGGATCTACGTCAATCAGTGAACTAAGTGATAGAGCTTCAGGTTTATCAGCAAAATGGGAAGTATCTAATTCGTATAATAATCCAAAATATAATTCATCAGAATGTCCGACGACGACAGAACCAAGTATGATTACTTTAAAAAAGTACATGGGTACACAATTTGAATCGAATCAAAAAAGATGTAATGGTTCAGCTATTAACATCTTTGGACGTTTAGATAATGCAGCAGGTATAGTTTGTATTATGATGAATAAGCTGACGGGTAGCACATCGGCGTCAATGTCTAGTTCAGCAGACCTTGTATTTACAATGGATGCGGCAGAAAAAGCATTCCTTTCAGCAAAGTGCCCGATGATGGCAGAAGATTTAAATAACGAGACAAATGTACCAACTGGTACGGTCATGACATTGTCTTTTGCAGCTCCTGCCGTGACGACAACTTATGATTTAAAAATAACTATTCAACCTTTTAATAACATCGTATTTTTAAAATATGGTAGCGATGTCATCAATTTTGCAAAAAATGAAGATAACGGAAATGGTAGCAATCGTACAATTGTAAGTTATGATTTAACGACTAAAGTATTACGTGCTGAGTATATTTCTAAATCTAAAGGAAATCAGTTTCCTATGTATGTTCATCGATTATTTAAAGATGAAACTTCGCAGCAAGCTCGAATCATGAGTGCAATACATTCAGGTTATAGTTCAATTTCAAATCCAACGGCAACCAATAAAGAAACATACACTGTTAGTGGCTACCCATCTTCTAATGAAATCGCTTTATCAATTGATTTAACAGCTATGGGACCTTTAGCGGATGGTATGCATGAAGCTTGTGTAGATGGAAGTAATGGTAATATCACTAATGATGCACCATCAGTCAGTACAAATTCATTTAGTTGTGGAACGTCAGCTGCGACCGGAAAAGATATTTCCTATGTGACAGCAGTTTCATCAATAAATACAGCGGTAACTGGCGGTCCATCAACGTGGTGGAATTTGTTGACTGGTTCAGAAGTTTTAAACTGGACTGATCGCGATAACATGTTAACTCAAGGTCTTTAGAATTAAAAAAAATACGATAACTAAAATGCGCCTAAGGGCGCATTTTTTATTTTTCTTGTCTCAATCTGAGATATAAATAATGTACCTGTTCTCAATAAATGTCACCCATGCAGATTTATACAGTTAAAAAGATATAAAATTCAATATAGAGGTTTTGATCTTGGCCTTTTCTTCGCATCTCTTTTTTAAGAAATTAAAAAAGGACAGAATATGAAAAAACAAATCATTATCGGTTTATTAATGGCTTTAGTCAGTTTCTCTGCGAATGCTCAATCCGCGGGTGATCAAGACCCTGCTATAGAATTGCGTGTTGGTTTCGGACGAACATTCTTTAAACGAACTCAAGATCAAGCGCATGAATTTTCAGGATCTTTATATGTAGCTCGCAAAGGAAATCACGGATTTGCGCCGATGATCGTAGTTCCGGTGTCTGTTTCTTTTTCTAAGGAATTAACTATGATGAGTGCTGGTGCTGGTGTTTCTACCACGGGAACAGCAGATCAGTTTTTAACTCATCAAATTGGCTTGGCCGCGGCCTATTTAATTAATAAAGATCCTAATCTCATAGATCCAGCTAATGCGAATCGTTTTGGTTTGTTGTTGCAAAATGAAGTCGGATTTAATCTTTCAAAAAGATTAAACATGGCTTTGACTGTTAATTTAGATTTATTAAATGGTTTAAGATCTTCAAAAGATGCGCAGGAAACCATGAACCATTTCAATCAGGTCACAGAGGCTGATAAATACAAACTACGCGATGAAACTATTAAATACGAATATAAAGCGGCTTCCATGACAAGTTTTTCGCTTAAATTAAGCTACAGTTTATTTAGAAAATAGAGCGAATATATGAAAATGAATCACTTGTTAATTATTGTTATGATCCATGTGTGCGCTTCAGTAATTGCGTTTGCTTAATCCCACTTAGCCGATCGAGACTTCTTAACCTCAGATCGGCTTTTTTTTGTTTCAAGACGTTTACGAACTGAAGACTTAGTCGGTTTCGTTTTAGTTCTTTTTTTAGGTTCGAACAAAGCTCCCGCCAATAATTCTACTAACTTCTTAAAGGCTGTATCTTTATTGCTTTTTTGATCGCGTTCGGTTTCAACGCGGATTTGAATCACGTCGTCTTGAACTAATTTGTGCTTAAGACGTTGCATGAATTTAGCTTTTATTTCTTCTGGAAAAGGTGAAGACATAATCGAATAACGTAATTGAATGCATGAATTGGTTTTATTGACGTGCTGGCCTCCAGCTCCCTGAGAACGTGTAGACAGATAAGTGATGTCGTTGTGATTCAGGTGTTGAAGAATGAAACTTTTAGAATCCATGGTTATGATTTGACTCCAATATATAAACGAGCACAGATAAAAGTATCATGATCGTTCCTATAATAAGTTTCTCATAATTTTCTAGGAATTGAAAACGGATTTGTTTCATGCCGTAGTAAGCAATCGAAGTGAAGATCACCATCGCTGTAATCGTTCCTACAGCTAAAACGCCAGAAAGGACAAAGAATCCAAACCAGCCAGTTTGCCAAGCCGACATATAAACGGGAATGAAAGATTCGCAAGGCGAGAACGTTAACAAGGACAATAAACTTAAGACGGCCCAACCATCACGTGATGCTTTACTGTAATCATGGATATGCGGTTCATGATGATCGCAATGCGAGTGACGGTGGCCACGGAAAAATTGGACGATGTAGTACAAGCCAAAAAGAAAAATAGAAATAGAGGCGAGCATAATGAAAATCTGCTCGAAACTTTCATTCAATTTCATACTGAACCAAACTACTCCAGCACCGATAGCTGTTGTCGTTAGAATGTGCCCAATACCAGCAATCAGAAGGATAGCGAGTACCTTTTTGTAAGGCCATTTCTGTGTCTTGGCGGCTAAAACGAAGGGAAGCCAATGGGTAGGCAAGGCCGCATGTAAGATTGAAACGGTAGCACCAGTGATGATGAAAGGAAGCAGATGTTGAAGATCCATGCGGTAGAGGTACAGAATCTTCATAAAACAAGCAAGACCCATCATTAAAACCCTAAAAAAGGTTGAACTTCATAGGACAAATTGCTAATTTTTACAGACATTTAAAGGCGATCTTAGCTCAGTTGGTAGAGTACTTGCATGACATGCAAGGTGTCGCAGGTTCAAGTCCTGCAGGTCGCACCAATCATCCTTTTTTAAGGTTGTCTATGAACTCTTATTTATTTTTAGTCCTTTTTTTTACGACTCCTGTTTTGTGGGCGCAAATTTCTGTAGGCCTTAAAGAGTCGGCTATGGGTAACAGCGGTGCGGCTATTACCGATTCTTCGGCCCCAGCTTTTTATAACCCCGCCCTTTTATCCGAGAAAACAGAAAGCCATTTTAGTTTAACCGGAACGACGCTCGCATCATTTCAATCTAAAGAGTTTCGTTCTAATAAATTAACACCAAATTACATCTCGAGTATTCAAGCTTTTGAAACATACGTGCATGAGTTTTCTCTTTCAAATCAGTTATCAGTAGAATCTCAGGCAGCTGTACCTATACTTGATGGAACGACGACGACGAATTTGCGAATTGACCAGTATATTTTGGCTTATTCAATGGCTTTTAGAAATTTTCCATTTGGTTTTCAAGTTGGGTTACGTATGAATGAGCAGAAGTATCAAATTAATCAAACTACAGAAAATGTAAATGAGGCAAAAGGATCAAATATAAACATTTCTCAAACACGCGCTGATTTGTTTTTAGGTTTTGGTGGGATCCATCAATTAGGATCTCACTATCGTTTTGGATATAAGTATGAATCGGCGGGATTAAATGCATATAAAAAAATAGAAACTGATGGAACATACTATCTCTATAATAAAATAGGAAATACATTCTTGACTGGAAAATCAAGTGGCTCGGCCAGCGATGATCAGATGAATAAGCAGATTGTCACTTTAGGTCACAGCTTTACTTGGAATGCTCATGAATTTTTAACGGACTCACGTTTTGTTGAAAGTGTTCAGGGGAGTAATACATATAGTTTTTATCAAACCTTTGGATATAAAGTAACTTACTCAAATCAAATGCAGTACATGTGCGGGGTAGCTCATCAGTTTAAGTCTGATCTATCTGATTTGCAGGAATCTAATCAGTTTTCGACGGGCTTTTCATGGGTGACTAATACTTTACGTTCGTCGATCAGCGCTTATTACTTCACGCAAAATGGAGATGATGGTCTTCAGTCAGCCGGGATTACTTTTGGAAGTGAGTTTAAGTACTAAGTGTAATTTTTTGAGATTTGTTTTTTTGTCTGTTTGTGGTAGAAGAGGGCATGAAAAATATTATTTTTTATTCTGTGTTATTGATGTTTTCTTCTAATGTGTACGCGGATATCGCGAATATCAGCCAATGTCTTGATGGAAAATATCAGGGGTTGACTAACCGCAGAAGTATTGTTCTCGCAGTTGTTGATAAAGATAACACTCAAATTTTCCTTTACGGTCAAGCCCAAAAAAACCAACTTTTTGAAATTGGATCACTCACTAAAACTTTCACGGGAACTTTACTCGCGGAAGAAGTAGTTAATGGAAAAATTAAGTTAAGTGACGCTATTCCCAGTGAATACCAAAAGACCGGTGAACCTATTACCTATCAACATTTAACTACGCACACATCGGGAATTATCAGTGGTAATTTTGTAACTTATCAAAGTCCGAATCCTGAAAGCCCCTATCAGGGACTTTCTATTTCGTTGTTCAAGGATTTCTATAACAAGACACCTCTTGCTAGTCCCGTGGGAACAAAATGGGAATACTCCAACATTGCGACCGGATTGTTGGGATTAATTATTGCTGAGAAAAATAGTTCTACTTATAATGAATTAGTTATTAACAAGATTTTTAAACCGCTGGGAATGACTGATAGCTATTTTAAAGTTCCCGCCGATCAATTGAGCCGATTCCCCCAAGGTAATGTGAATGGTCAGATCTGGTCTTACTGGGATTTATACGATACGGGTATTAGTCCAGCAGGTGCTATTCGATCAACCATCAGCGACATGGCTATTTATGCAAGAGCTCAACTTATCCCATCGAATACTTCACTCCAAGCTGCGATTGAGATGGCTCATAAACCTCTTTACCAAATGAGTAGTGGAGCATGGATAGGGATGAACTGGATCATCGATCCGACCAAAAATATTATTTGGCACAATGGCTCTACTATTGGTTTTAACTCTATTTTGGCGATTTCAACAAAATACAATGTAGCGGTCGTGGCACTGACCGATACAGGAATTTTTAATACTGATGCCAATGGAAAAGCGTTTCAGGACAATTCACTTCAAGATGTAGTTTTTAACTGCTTGAAGTAGACTCTGGAAACTTTTTTTGTCACTGTTATATGTTATCGACAGTTTACATCTGTAACAGTGGTTGTATTCATTTTAAACTGGTCCTCAAGTTGCTTTCTTTAAACATGGTCCTCATTTAATAGGAGTCAGTGTATATGAAAGTATTATTAGCTTTTTTCGTTTTCGTCATGTCTTTTCAAGTGAAAGCCTCTCCAAGTGATATCTACGGACGTGGAGATAAATTTATCAAAGTAACGAGTTATGAAAATGGTGCATCCGTCGGTTTTGAGCTATGTAAAATAGCCAAGCCATCAAACTGTTTTCAAATCGGTAATCGCAAAATGTATACGAAAGTTGAACTTGAAAAGCTTCGCAGAAGCGAAGGTAAAGACATTGTTTTGTCTGTATTGGCTGATGTAGGTATCGGAATCGTGGCTGTTTATGGTGGAGCCTTAGCTGGTGGCGTGTTGGTAAGTGCTGCGGGTGGTATAACTTCTGTCGGAGTGGCTGGTGGAGTCATAACAGGATCTACTTTGACCACGGCATTGGCGATGAATGTCGACTCTATTAATCCGGCAGAGCAATATCGCCAAACGCGAATGCTTAAGGATGATGTGATCAGTGATCAAACTGTGCGTATTGATCGTAGTGTTGATGATATCGCAAGAACTTTGCAAACTGTTTTAAATAATTTAGATAATTAAAAATAAAGGAATAAATATGAAAAAAACAATATTAGCTATGCTTGTTGTTATGACTTTTCAAACAGTAAAGGCAGGTACACTGCAATTAACTTGTCAAACAAGTGTAGAGGAAACAGTTAAAATCTATGTTTCAACGGATAAATCAAAAAATCCGGCTTATATGGAAATATACAGTCAGGGTGGATTAGGTCCTAATTTTTTAGATTCGTCTTATGTAGCGAGTGAAACGGATTTAACAATTTCACCTGACGATCAAGTTACTTTGAATGCTCGATTTAGTAATCTTGTGAATGTTAAGTTAGATATCGGTACGAAATCCGGCGAAGGTTTGATGACGTTTGACGGTGCAAAAGCTATTGAATTAAGTAAATGCAGTTATTAACTTTGTGATTTGTTGCGGTGTATTCGCTAAGTTATTACAAACTTTCTAATTTAGCCAAGAATTGAGAAAGGGCCTGCGCGCGGTGAGATTTTTGAATCTTATAGCCGGGGCCTAATTCCGCTAAACTTTTTTCTTCGCCATCCGGAACAAAAACAGGGTCATAACCAAAACCCATCATACCCGTTGGCTTCGTTGAAATTTTTCCAGACATTTTACCTTCGAAAATCCATTCATCTCCGGTTGGAGTGTAAACGACTGTCACACATTTAAAGTGCGCTGTGCGAGGATTAACGTTTCTGATTTGTAACATCTTTAAAAGTTTCGCGACGTTTTCAGAATCACGGGCATGTGGGCCTGCGTAACGTGCCGAGTGAACGCCGGGTAAGTTACCTAAGCCTTCCACTTCTAATCCAGCATCTTCGCCTAAAACCCATGTTCCCGGTTTTAAGGCTTTGACTGTTTTAGCTTTGATACGAGCGTTATCTAAAAATGTGGCGCCGTCTTCGGGGCGAGGTGTGAAATTTTTCAGATCGGCTTGAGAATAGACTTTGAGATCAGCTTGAGATCGTAAAGCTAATTGATATTCTTCTAATTTGCCTTTGTTACCTGTTGCTATCCATAATTCCATTTAAGCCGCCTTATGTTTAATTATAAATTAATGGGAAAGAATGAACCGATCACTTTTTCTTGGTGTAAGAATAATTCTTTACATCCGTTTTC
This sequence comes from uncultured Bdellovibrio sp., assembly GCA_964645745.1. Lineage (GTDB taxonomy): Bacteria > Bdellovibrionota > Bdellovibrionia > Bdellovibrionales > Bdellovibrionaceae > Pseudobdellovibrio. The sequence goes on along the minus strand of CAZXZW010000071.1, from coordinate 4,159 downwards.
TGCGATATCCATCATTGTGAATAATTGTTTTTTAGTGAAAGTGCCTTCTTCAGCTGTTCCTTGCACTTCGACAAATTCGCTTTTGTGATTCATCACGAAATTCATATCTGTTCCGATGTCAGAATCTTCTTCGTAGTTTAAATCAAGTATTGGGGTTTGAGTCGTACCTTCTTCCAATAATCCAACTGAAATAGCTGATACGTAATGTTTTAAACCTAAGCCTTTAATTTCGCTTAAGCCATGAAGTTTTTTAAGAGCTAAAGCTAAAGCTACGAAACCACCTGTTACAGCAGCCGTGCGTGTTCCTCCATCGGCGTTGATCACATCACAGTCGACGATGATTTGTTTTTCATTAAGAACTGTCAGATCAACGGCGGAACGAAGGCTTCTTCCAATCAGACGAGAAATTTCTTGAGTACGTCCACCAGTTAATGATTTGTCACGTTTAATACGAGTGTGAGTAGAGCGTGGTAACATACCATATTCAGCTGTGACCCATCCAGCGCCAGTGCCTAATAACCACGATGGAGCTTTGGCTTCGTAAGTCGCTGTGCAAAGAACGCGGGTGTTTCCGAATTCAACCATCACTGAGCCTTCAGCGTATTCTGAAACGTTCGGAGTTATTTTAATTGTACGCAATTGGTTATTAGCGCGACCATCATTTCGTGTTTTTGACATAGGGACATCCATCTCGATTTTAGTTTTTTTTATAATCTAATTAATTGAGCTGCTTGTCACGGGATTCCTTGAAATCCAAGAGAGCTTTGACGATGGATTCCGCAGCTAAATCTTGGTTAGCTTCGGTAAGTAATACTTTTTGCTCTTCCGGGTTCGTGAGGTAGCCTATCTCAATCAATATGGCAGGAGCTTCTGCATTTTCGAGCACATAAAAGGGAGCTCGTCTGATTTTAACTTTAGAGGACTTCCAATTTGGCGTTAGGCTGCTGGTAAAATTAAGGCTCTGCTTGATTCGTCCGGTCTCGACTAAATCCTGTTTAATTGAGTCTAGAATCGTTGCTGAGCGTGTGTCTGACTTATTGTCTTCAGGGAAATAGATTTCCGTTCCTGAGAGAGCCGTTGAAAAGGCTGAGTTATAATGAAGACTCAAATAGAAATCGACCTTTTCTTGCTTTGATAGATCAACGCGTTTTTGTAAAGGGATATAGCGGTTCTTTGTTCTAGTTACTGTGGCAGTAATTTGCTCGGGGTATTTTTCTTTGATAAGTTTAAGGATTTTTTGACTGAGTTTCAAAGTGAGATCAGACTCTTTAATCAGACGAGACGACGTTTGTACCGAGGTTCCTTGATCATTTCCACCATGCCCAGGATCGATAATTACGCTGAGGGCGTGGTGCTGTGGCTTTTCTTCGATCGCGAAGCTGAAGCTGCAATAAAGCGGAATAGCTATAAAGAGAAGGGATTTTATACTCACTGATTTAGCTTATAGGATAAATAGGAAAAAAAGAAAAAAAAAGACGACCAGGTTGGGGGGGATGCCTAGCCGCCATGGGGGTACTTCTTTATAGAGCAAGACCTTGGCCAAGCATTTTCAGGTACATAAAGCATATGACATTCATAAGGCTGTCAAAGATTTTTACAGGGCCTAAAAATGTCAGACAATCTGGTCGACATAGGTCCATGTTAGGAAAGAAAAGAGTTGTTTGATCAATCATCTCAACAAAAAATATATAAGACACAAAATAGCGAGGATGATCTAATGATGAAGTTGAAAATGTTAAAGCCCAGTCTATGTTTAGTATCTGTTTTATTAATCCAATTAAGCTCAGCGCAAGTTCATGCGGCGCCCTCAAATAACGATGTTGAATCAGCTCAAATCGAAGCGGAAGAGGCACAAGCTGATTTAGATGCAACTAAGGCTGATCATGTTGAGGTTAAAAAACGTTTAGAAGCAGAATCAAAAAAATTAGCTGAAGCTAAGGATCAAGCTCGTAAAGCCTTTGAGAGCTCTAAAAAACTTGATGCTGATTTGAAAATGGAAATAGCGCAAGCTGAAAAAGATATTATGAAAGCGAAGCAAGAAGCTTCGGAATCAGAAAGAAACCGTATCGCTACTGAAAAGCAAATCACAGAATATCAAAATAAAATTAAACAGAGCCAAGATAAAATAGCAGCAGCTAAAGCCAAGACAGCTGAGACCTTAGCGCAAGCGGCTAAAGTTGAAGCGACGTTTAAAGAAACCCAAGCTAAGAATAAAGATTTAGATAAAGAGCATGAAGCTATGCAAGCCCAAATTGTGAATGCTCAAAAGCAAGTAGTTGCAGAACAGAAAAAACTTGCTGAAGAACAAAGTACTCAAGCGAAAGCAAAAGCGACTTTGGCCAAAGCAATTGCAGATTCGAAAGTCGAAGAGGCTCGTTTGAATCATGAAAAAATGAAATTAGATGCAGAGATTAAACGTAATGAAACGGAAGTTTCTCGTTTGAAGCAACAAGCTCAAGTTTTTGCTACTAGCGTAGATAAAAATAAAAAAGAAATCGAAGGTCTAGAAGCTTCGAATAAGACATCTGAGCAAAGTTTAAAAGAAGCGAAAAGCCAAATCGCTGAGTTGAAAAAAGAAGAAGAAAAGTCTAAAGATAAGCGTGATGATTTAGCTAAAGATTTTGCAAAAAATAAAAGCGAATTAGCTAAAGCGACGAGTGAGTTAAGCCAACTGACTGTTCAAAATAAAAAGACTGTTTCTGGTTTAGAGCAAGATGAAAGACGTTATACAGCAGAAGTTCAAAAGTTAAGTGCTGATAAAGAAAAAGTTTTACAAGATAAAACAAAATTAGATCAGCAAATTGAAAAACTAAAAGCCAATATCGAAGCTTTAAAAAATAAAAAGGGTATCTCTGAATCTGAGCTTAAAGCCGAAAAGGTTAAACTAGAAACGGAAAAATTAAAATGTGGGCAGTTCATAACTCAATAAAGGGTTGGACATTATACGGATTAAGTTTGCGTGAGGTTCAGCTTCTGCTGAACACCATGTCTCCGAATGAAATTAAACTCACTAAGGTTTCGTCGTCGAAACAAAGTGATTGGATTTTCATTACCAAAGACATATACCCGGATTTTTTTGCTGACACAGGTAAAGAGAATACGGGTTTCTCTGATTTTAAAGACGGGCAGACGGGTGCTGACGTCGATACTGATTTCTTTATTATTAAGCCTAAAAAAGTTCACCATGCTCGTTTGCATGATCGTATTAATACCGAAGTTAAAGTGGTTCTAGAAGGACAGAATAAGTCTTTTGAATCAGTCACTGTAGATATTTCTGAAGGTGGTATTTTCTTTAAAGATGCCATTCCGGAATGGGTTTCGGGCTACTTTATTGTACGCGTTTTTGATGGCCCGCAGGCTTATCAAGTGATCTGTTCTTTAGTGGAAGATCAAAAAGTAAAACAACGCGTGCAAATCGTCAGTGAAGAAAGCGATGCTCACTACGTTAAGTATAAAGATTGGCTGGCGACATTTAAACCGAGCTAGGTGCTAGGGATAAATTCGTCGACTCCATAAATTTCAAATCTGCTTTTCGAATCATATCTTCAATTTGATAAAGATACGCTTCTTGATTACGACTTTCAGTCGATGAGTCATTAATGCTGTATTGAAAACTAATCGTTATATTCTTAGACATCTCTGTGATATCAGAAAAGAACACGGCTACAGTAGTTTGAATCACTTTAGGGTCTTGTTTTAAACTATAGATTAATTCTTCCGAAAACTTTTTCAACTTTTCAGGTGATGAGTTTTGTTGAAGTTTAAGAATTGTTCTGAATCGGTAGATAGAATTAATTTCAGAAAGATTGTCTATTTGAACCGTAGCTACCACTGAGTTAGGAATTGAAACGAGGGTGTTCGAAGCCGTGCGAACACGGGTTGAACGGAAACCGATTTCTTCGACTAAACCTTCGACGCCACTAATGCGGACTTTGTCTCCGATTTTAAATGGCGTATCCATCAAAATAGTGATCGTTCCGAAAAGATTCGCCACCGTGCTTTGCGCGGCAAAAGCAATAGCCACACCGCCGACACCAAGACCAGCAATAACCGCTGTTACATTGACACCAAGATTTTGCATGAAAATTAAAGTGCCCATGACCGCAATAAAGATGCGCATTGATTTTGACAAGAGCGGTGCGATTTGTTTATCTAAGGG
>CAZXZW010000070.1:0-11799 GCA_964645745.1 uncultured Bdellovibrio sp. | reverse complement strand
GAGCCCCGCGAAGGGCTGCCAGTTTTCAAGACTGGTGTATTCAACCGCTCTACCAGCTTTCCGTCGACTGTTTTATGCAATTTCCCTATTGCGATCAAGCGTTTAGATGGCGACGCGGCTCGTTATAAAACGAAGGCCTAGTGATTACTCACTAAGCCCGCATGTCTTGCTAAAATTAAAAGCTAATTACTTAATTTCTGATTTATTACCCATGTACGGACGAAGCGCCGTCGGGATTTCGATTGAACCGTCTTCACGTTGATAGTTCTCTAAAATGGCAATCAAAGTACGCCCTACCGCTAAACCACTGCCGTTTAATGTGTGAACGAACTGAGGTTTTCCACCATCTTTTGGTTTGAAACGGATGTTCGCGCGACGAGCTTGGAAATCTTCGAAGTTCGAACAAGAACTGATTTCACGGTACGTGTTTTGTCCTGGCAACCAAACTTCAAGATCGTAAGTTTTAGAAGATCCAAAGCCCATATCACCTGTGCAAAGAAGCGAACGACGGAATGGTAAACCTAATGCGATCAAAATATTTTCCGCATGAGATGTTAACTGTTCATGAACTTCATAAGATTGAGATGGATGACAGAACGTCATCAATTCCACTTTATCAAATTGATGTTGGCGAATAAGACCTTTCGTATCACGGCCGTGGCTTCCAGCTTCAGAGCGGAAACACGGAGAGTACGCGCAGAAAGATTGAGGAAGTTGATCTTCACCTAATGTTTCACCGTTGTAGTAATTCGTAACTGGAACTTCCGCTGTCGGAATTAAATAATAATCTGTTCCACTTAAGTTAAATACATCTTCTTTAAATTTAGGAAACTGACCTGTTCCTAATAAAGATTTGCTGTTCACGATAAATGGAGGAATCATTTCTGTATAGCCATGTTTCGTTGAATGCATATCCATCATGAACTGGATCAATCCACGTTCCATTTGAGCCGCAGCCCCTTTTAAGAATGTAAAACGAGCTCCGGTTGTTTTTCCAGCGCGTTCGAAATCAATGATATTTAACTTTTCACCTAATTCGAAATGCTCTTTTGGTTTGAAGCTAAACTTTTTAATTTCACCCCAAGTTTTTACAACTTTGTTGTCTGTTTCAGATTTTCCCGCCGGAACTGAACTGTGCGGTTTATTCGGTAATACTAACGCTAAATTTTGAACGCGCTCGTCAGCCTCTTGAGCTTTTGTTTCAAGATCTTTTACTTTCGCTTTCAATTGATCTACTTCAGCTAAAATGCTCGATGCATCTTTCCCTTCGCGCTTTAAAACACCAACTTCAGCTGATAACTTATTTTGCTTGGCTTTTTCTGTTTCAGAAATAGAGATGATTTCTTTACGTTCAATGTTTAATTTTAAAAGCTGTTCTAAAGCTTTCATGTGTTCTTCAGTGCCATTGCGGTTTTGAAGACCTTGTTTATATTCGCTTAAGTAATCTACGCCGTTTGTCTCTGCTTTTTTTTCTAAAAGTTTAATATCAATCACAAAAAGTTCCTTTTAATTATTTAAATTTAATTTATTTTTCAGTTTTATCTATTTGAATTAGTTTGGAGCTAAATGAATATACATTCTTAATAAAGCGCCAGACAAAACACAAATAACATCAAAGACGATGATTTGGAAAATCGTCAGTTTGGACAGTAAGGAGTAAACCAAACTTAAAAATAAGATCGTCAAGAACACCAACATAAATGTTCCTAAAGAAAATAGCTCTTGAAGAATAAGTGCTAAAACAAATCCAACAAAAAATCCTGAGATGAGGCGTAAAAGAATGTGCGACAACGCATGAGAAGCATTTTTAGCTCCTTGCTGCATGTTTGCTGAATAGCCTTTAATTTTATCCGATACGCCCATAGGTCTCCTTAGCTCCCTTAATAATTATCACGAAATCACGGTGCTCTCAAAGCACTAATTACCTAACGAGAGGATCTTGCTTTCGATTTCTTTCGCATCAAATGAGTTATGCGCTGTTAAATCTAAATAATCCTGGAAATATTTGTATGCCTTGGCGCGTTCGCCCCGGGCTTCCATAATATAACCCATTTCACGGAAGTAGGAGTAATTAGCCGACTCTTTGTTGTGACCTTCCGTCACCAAATCTTCAGCTAAATCAATCGATCCCGCCAAACGATGGCAAGCCGCCGTTTTAAAATAGAAATCTGAAACTGGACGAAGCTTTAATACAGTCGTGTAATCTTGCGCACACTGAGCATACTGCCCTTGTTTTTTATATATCTCAGCGCTCAGAATATAAGGATCAGCTAAGTTCGGATTTTTAGTTTTCTCCGTCGCGATATCTTGCATCGCTTCTGCATATAGACCCATCGCAATTTTAGCTTTAGCTGTAAAATAGTAAACTTTAGGATAATTTGAATTATTCTTTTTCACCAATTCAAAACGCGTTAAAGCTTCTGACAATAATTTATTAGCTGTATTAGAGTTCGACTCATTCTCACCCATTTCTAACTGCAACTGCGCCACCGAGAACATCGGCTCCACATCAGAAGGATCTAAAGAAGCAGCCACCATGTAATAACGAATGGCATTGGTGTAATCATTTTTACTTTTGTAAGAGCGCGCTAAGCCTAAATTAGCTTTTGTATTTTTAGGATCAGCATCGACAACGCGCTGATAAATTTCCTGAGCCGTATTCGTCTTTTCTTGATGTTCGTAGAATTCAGCTAAAGCTAAACGATAGTCCACTGTATACGGAAAGCTTTTGATCAGTTCGAGATAATATTTTTCAGAACGCTGACTGCCTTCTTTAGCAAACAAATATTTAGCGTAAGTGATCTGAGACTCAGGCCATGCGGGTTCTAAATCAATCGCCCGAGCCGAATATCTTTGAGCACTTTCTAAAGCATTCGCTTTTTCTGGATCAGCACCCTCGAAGCCAGGTTTATCTGGTCTGAAATAGATTTCAATATTGATATTCGCGAGCAAAGTTAACAATTCAACATCGACATCATACTGTTTAAAAGCTTTCGTTCCAATCACTAAAGCTTGAGTTAAATTATTCTTCTTCCACTCTAAACGAGCACGGCTTTTTAAAATTTCGTAGTTATTCGGGTCAATTTTTTGAGCTTCAGACAAAGTCGTTTCCGCATCAGTAAAATTATATCGTTGAATCAAGTAATCGGCTTTTAACGAATAGGCTGCAAAAAGTTTTGGATCAATTTTAATTGCACGATCAATCCACGCGAGCGAATCGCGAATTTGAGTCAGAGCTCTCATACTTTTAGCAATTTTCAAAGCCAACAAAGTATTTTTCTGATCGTTATCAAAAGCCGCACGATAACGACCTTGTGCTGCTAAGTAATCACCTAAACGGAAGAATTGATCACCCTCAATAATAAGCTCAGTCACCTGCGCACTTTCGATGGCTAATGATTCTCCACCTAATGAAATAAATAAATCTTTCATCGCACGATGAGTAGGGCTAATTTTTAAAGCTGTCTGAACAACTTCTAAAGCTTTTTTATTTTCCTTACGATCCATCAATAAAGCCGCATATTCTTGAAGTGCTTCCAGATGCAAATCTTTTGGAATCGTTTGGCGAATGTCATAACCTTTGCTAAAAATATCGAAAGCATCACGATCTGTTTTTGATTTTTGTAAGCTCAAAGCCAATCCATACAAAGCGGCTTTATATTTTGGATGCTTAGCTAAAATACCATCGAAGGTACTAATAGCTTCACTGTATTTATTTTGTTTGTATTCAACACGGCCAACATAATATTCAGCTTTCACCCAACTTGAGAACTGCTTCACAGCCTCGGTATAGTAAGCCTCTGCATTGACAAAGCTTCCGGTCTCTTCAAGCAGCTCTCCTTTGATCACATAAAGGAACGGAAATAGAATAAAACTTTTCTCACTGTTTTGATCGAGCACTTTTTCTAAAACGGCACGTGCATCATTCGTCTGACCCTTAACCAAAAGATACACGGTCTGACATGCATCCGAATAACTTGAGATTGGATTTGTCAAACGTGCGTGTTTCACAACAGCCGAAACCGCTTTTAAATCGTTAGCGAGTTGTTTCGTATAAGGCCACAATGAATTGTACACCATACAAAGAAGTCCCAAAGATTCCATGTCGTTCTTTTGACCTTCAATCGATTGCACTAAATAATTTTGCGCCTTTAATAAATCATCAACGACTCCTCCGCGAATCATCGACACCGCTTTCACTTTCAGTTGGCGCGCTTCTTCCGCAGGTAGATCAGGTTTTTTAAAGTCAGGTGTAACCAAAACCCAATTTTTATTAGCAGCTGGTTCGTTTGAGAAATAATAAGCCAATCCACCGATGAGACCTACCACCAACACGAGCAACACAGGAAAAAGCTTTTTCAAAAGCTCTTGACGCTTTTGTTTCATCTGATTTTGTTCAAACTGAAATTGAATTTTCTGTTTTTCTTCTAATGTCTGTGTACGCACCACAGTTGGTTTGACAGGCTTATCGTCTTTTTCACTTTTCTGATTTAATAAAACGTCATCACCCTCTTCAGGGTTAAGAAGTTTTTGTAGATCCGCCGCAAACTTCGCGTTGATATCTTCAGGCTTGTCACTTATGGCCTCTTCTTCCGCCGCAGCCGGAACCACTGGAGAGGCTCTGATCACCGTTTCCGCGTCCATCTTGATCGCTTTTTTCTCATCACGCTCAACTGGATTTTCTAGTGACTCAAGAAGAGTTTCATAGAACTCCATCTGCTTAGACAGTGGACGCCAATCCCCTTGCGGATAACGGGCGACATACTCCTGACCGGAAAAGATACCTTCCAAAATCATTTTGCAAATAGCATCCGTAGAGTACGGACCCTTTACTTGCTCAGATTCTAGCTTAATAAGCCACTGATCAGACTGCTGCTGAGGAGTGGGTTTGGAAGGTTTGTTTTGGCTCATCCCACCATTGTAGATGATCCGGCTAACCTGTTGAATCTTTAAGTGTTTTTCGCTCTAAAAATTGGTCCCACTCCTGACTAAAGTCTGCTGTTGGAACCACCACCGGTTCCAAGCTGGAACTAAACCCAAAACAAAACCGGCTTTTCGGAACCCAAAACGAACATAATAAATTAGAGCCCAAGAAAACATGGCACAAGCATTGCTAATACAGACAATATGTTTAGATGGTTAGCGATAGCATACATTGTTGCAGTATTAGTAGTTTCAGCGAAGGCAAAAGCAAACAATGAGTTCCAAAATGCTATGAATTTAGTTTTAGATCATCAAACGAATAACTAATTTAGATTAAGGATCCCCTCCCCAAGTTTAAATCAGATATTTGTTTGGTGAATATAGTTTCGAAATTAAAACTTATGCTAGTAATAGCACACTGTTTTGTTAAAGCTTTGTTGTGGCCCCTCCTCAACAAAGCTTTTTTTTTACCTTTTTTCTAAGAAAAACAATCTCAAAACAAATTCCAAGATTCCCAAAAACAAAAAACTGAATTCCAACGGAATTCAGTTTTCAACAACGAACCAATAAATTTATAAAAATGAATTTCTAGTAGAGGCGTTAGCGATGCAGAAGCTCCGAAACGACAACTAATGCATTCTCTGAACCTTAGCTCCCAAAGAAACAAGTTTCCCTTCAAGATTTTCATAACCACGATCCAAGTGATAAATACGACTGACTTCCGTAGACCCTTTCGCCACAAGACCGGCAAGAACCAACGAAGCCGAAGCACGAAGATCCGTCGCCATGACAGGAGCTCCAGATAAGCCTTTCGGCTTTCCACGAACAACCGCTACTTGAGTTTTCGGAGTAATATCCGCACCCAAACGCATTAATTCATTCACGTGCATGAAACGATTTTCAAAAACCGTTTCAGTGATAACACTTGTTCCTTCAGCTAACGTCATCAAAGCCATAAACTGCGCTTGAAGATCTGTCGGGAATAAAGGATGAGGCGCCGTAATGATGTCGACTGCTTTCCAAGTTTTTAAAGGATGAACACGCATAGTTGATTCTGTCGTATCGATTTTAAATCCAGCTTCACGCATTTTCATAATCAAAGATTCTAAATCATGCGGCTGACAGTGAGTCACCGTCACATCGCCACCAGTGATAGCTCCGGCAATCAATAAAGTTCCGGCTTCAATACGATCTGGCATAATTGAATGACGAGCCGGAGTTAATTTATCAACACCAGTAATTTTAATCACGCTTGTTCCATGACCTGTGATTTTAGCTCCCATTTTATTTAAATAGTTCGCAAGATCTACGATCTCTGGTTCTTTCGCAGCATTTTCAATTGTTGTTACACCATTCGCAAGAACAGCGGCCATTAATAAATTCTCAGTTCCACCTACAGTTGTTTTCTCAAATAAAACGACTCCGCCCTGTAATTTTTGAGCTTTGGCAAAAACATATCCGTCGCGCAATTCAATTTCAGCACCTAAGGCTTTCATGGCATCTAAGTGAAGATCGATCGGACGAGTTCCAATAGCACAACCACCAGGTAAAGAAACCGTAGCTTCGCCGTATTTAGCTAACATCGGACCAAGACAAAGAATACTGGCGCGCATTTTACGAACTAAATCGTAATGAGCTTCGAAAGTTTTTAGTTTTGAAACTTTAATTCTTAAAGTATGACCATCGCGAGTTGTTTCGCAACCTAAAGATTTTAATAAATCCGCCGTTGAATCGATATCTTTTAAAAGAGGTACGTTATCAAAAGTGTGTTCACCTTCGGCCAACAATGTAGAAAATAAAATAGGTAAAGCCGCATTTTTTGCTCCGCTTGTAGCAACTGTTCCGTTAAGAACGTTTCCACTGTGAACTAACATTTTATCCATAAATAATCCTTACTTGATGATGCCTTGAACGATGCGATCTTTTTCTGACAAATCTTGAATCACACTGACATCTGAAAATACATTCAATGACTGGAAGTGCTCTTTCATAATTGGTCCTTGTAGATGTCCCATCTCGAAGGCCATAATTCCTGGTTTTTTCAAACTACCTACACTTAGCTTAGACCAATTCTGTAAAAATAAAAGCCCTTTATTTTCTGCAAACAGAGCGGTGGCTGGTTCGAACTTACGAACATGCGCATCCACATCCGTGTCATCCACGTCGATGTAAGGAGGATTTGACACAATCGCATCAAATGTCTGCGGACCAAAATTTGAAGAATTCCAATCGAGATTCTCGATCGCCGAATGAATCACGGTCACGCGGTCCTGCAAACCCAGCTTTTCAACATTGAAGTGAATATTCTTAATCGCGATATCCGAGATATCCACAGAAACTAGCGTCGCTGTGGGGATTTGTTTTAAAATAGAAAGTCCGATACAGCCTGTGCCCGCACCCATATCTAATATGCGCGGATTTTCGATTTTATTTTTCTCGAAAAATTTCAAAACTTCTTCCACGATATGTTCTGTTTCCGGACGAGGAACTAGAACTCCAGGGTAAACTTTAAAAACTTCACCGAAGAAACCTTTTTCTTCGATGATGTAGGCGACTGATTCACCTAATGAACGACGGCGAACGTATTCACGGCAGATTTGAATTTCAGATTCATTTAAGGGCTGCTCGTAACGAATGTAAAGACCGATGCGTTCGATTTTCAACGCATGCGCGATAAGAAGTTCCGCATCTAATCTAGCACTTTCAATTTTCTTATCTTTAAAAAACTGAATCGACTTGGTCAGAACTTCTTTGAGTAACATTTTTATTAGTATGAATTCGAGGCTTGTTTTTTCAAGGCCTCAGCTTGGAAGTTAGCAATCAATGGATCGATTAAATCTTCGAACGCTCCACCCATAACTGCATCCAATGAATGGATCGTCAAACCAATACGGTGATCGGTAATACGCGTTTGTGGGAAGTTGTACGTACGAATACGCTCTGAACGATCGCCCGTTCCGATTTGATCGAGACGTGCGTCTGAAGCTTCTTTTAATCTTTTTTCATCTTCAAGACGTTGTAATTTCATACCTAGAATTTGGAACGCACGTTCTTTATTCGAAGTTTGAGATTTACCTTCTTGCGAGTGAACTAAAATACCTGTTGGAATATGGTGAAGACGAACGGCAGATTCCGTTTTATTGACGGACTGACCACCGGCACCTGAGGCTCTCATAACGTCGATCTTGATATCTTTCATGTCAATCTTAACATCCACAACTTCAACTTCAGGAATAACCGCAACCGTAACAGTTGATGTATGAACACGTCCCGCACCTTCGGTCGCAGGAACACGTTGCACACGGTGAACACCTGATTCAAATTTTAATTTACTAAATACAGATTCGCCGTTGATCGAGGCGATAACCTCTTTGGCTCCGCCCACGTTACCTTGAGAGTACGAAATCAATTCTACTTTCCAACCTTGTGAGTTGGCGTAGTTGACGTAACCACGGAATAATTCATCAGCAAATAAAGAGGCTTCATCACCACCGGCTCCGGCACGGATCTCAAGAAGAACGTTCTTATCGTCATTAGGGTCTTTAGGAAGTAAAGCGACTTTAAGATTTTCTTCAATAACCGGAAGTTCAGCTTCTAAAGATTTGATATCTTCACGAAGCATTTCGCGCATTTCAGTATCTGATTCGCTGGCGAACAGATCTTTATTATCTTGAAGAGCGACCGTTTTCTTTTTGAAATCACGGTACAAGATCACGATCTTTTCTAAATCAGAAAGTTCCTTCATTAAAGCGCGGTACTTCTTTTGATCAGACGCAACGTCTGGTCGTTGAAGTGACATGTTCACTTCTTCATAGCGTGATTCAACTTGGTCTAATTTAGAAAACATAGGTAACCTCGGTAAAATTATATTCTGTGAATGAAATTGATTCGATCCAATAAAAAAGCGGCCTTTGAATGCCGCTTTGATTCCTGAGAATTAAACCTCAAGATAGAAATAATTTGTAAGTTACTTAGCGTCTGTTTTGCCGTAACGTTTTTTGAAACGATCGATACGACCTTCAGTATCCATTACACGTTGTTTACCAGTGTAGAATGGGTGAGAAGCTGAAGAGATCTCAACTTTAACTAATGGATATTCTTTACCGTCAGTCCATTTAACCATTTCTTTAGAATCGATAGTTGTCGTTCCTAAGAATTGGAAATCACATGACATATCTTTAAAAACTACTGTTTTAAGTTTTGGGTGTATACCTTGTTTCATAATTCGTCCTTTATTAGCCGTTTAATATAAAAATAAGACTTTGTAGATAGCACGCCAAAGGCGCCATGCACAAGAAGAAATCAGCAGAATTCCGGGTAAATCTAGACTTACCGGGATTATCGTGCCTATTAATTAATCATCATGTCTAAGAATGAGACTGAGAGCGAATTCTTGGTACTTTTAATTAAGTTTATAGAGCTTAATCCGATAGGCTAATATGAACAAAATCTATGAGATCAAGTTAACTCTTTTCGATCGTTTCTTTTTATTTCAATCAGGGGTTCTTTCTTTTAAACAATTATTTATCCAAAAGATTTTTTCTCTTAATCAGATTGAAATTCAATGCCTCATTGAACGTAATGACCAAGCCTATGTTCTGTGGTTTGAGAGAAATAACCTGTTTCATGCGCTTCGTTTAAACAAAGAAGACCATGGACTTATCTTCTCAGAAAACAAACATCTGATTTCGCCGGGAGACAAAATCCCATGGAAAATTTTTAAACACACATTGGCAGCTGTTGTATGCATTTTTGTAGCTTGTTTTCCAGCCGCCATCCTTTCAAGCCTTATTAATCCTAAAAATTTAAAACCCTTATTTATTTCTGAAACTTGCTATGCACCTTGCGCTAACCTTATGACTAAGCTTACTTACTTAACTACAGCACCTTATGGTTTTATTTTAGGAATTCCGCTCTTTTATATTATAACGTGTTTTATTGCGATTAAACTTTTTAAGTTCAAAATTAATCGACCAGAATTTTTTGTCATTGTGTACATTTTATTAACCGTTCCATTTATGTCGGCGACCTATAATATGCTCGACAAACCAAGCGTAAGAAAGACTTTTTCTCACTGGCAGAAGGGAACTCTGAATTTAGAAACTGTTTCTCAAATTAAACAAGAATTTAGTAAAGAATATAGTAAAGAATTTAAAGTTAAACGTATGGCTGAATCGTCATCGTCGAATAATGACGAATAATCACTTCATACCTTAGCCTAGTCTCTTATCTATATTCTTTTACTTGATCCTAAAATTAACTAAATTCATCCTTATTTAACTCATTTCTTCTCTGAAATCCGGTTAAAACCCGACCTGTAAAAATTATCGTTTTATGCGCATAAAATTTCGTCTACACTTTTGTTACATCAAAAAACATAATTTAATCACGAAAGGATTAAAATGAAATACCTAGGATTAGCTATCGTAGCTCTAGGTTTATTTTCATGCACGAACAGTAAAAACGTAGCTGAAAATAAATCTCAACAAAGAACAATTGCATCATTCCAAGAACTTGGATTGGATGAAAATCAGGCCAATGCCTTAGTGCTTGAAACAAGTAAATATCAGGCACCAGTCGGAGTAGCGACAGTATCGTTTGATGAAAAAGTTAAACAATACAAAAAACTTCTAGCTTCATTTAATGCTGTAGCAACTAATAAAGCATTTTCAAAAAAGCAAAAAGTTGAAATCATGAAAAATGATGTCGATTTAGCTGAAAAAAGAATTAATAATTTAACAGATAAATCTGGTGTTACTCACTATTTACTGACTGGTAAATTAAATGTTGTTCGTGGTTACTTAAATCAAAATGATCCAGCTGGAGCAGCTCAGTCAGCGACTGAAAGCGTAGCTTGGGCCCTTAAACTCGCAGAAACAATGAAGTAGGTGTAGGATGAAAAATACTATTAAATTTTTAACTTTAGCACTTATGGGTTTATCGTTAACAGCTTGCTCGGCTGATGATTTAGCTGATCCACAACTTCAAGGTTCTTGGGCTTTAACTTGGGTTAAGGATTTCACAGCCGATATTCCCAATGCCGCTGTTTTAGGTGCACTTTGCGAACCAGGAGCAACTGTTGATTTAGGTATCGCAGGGGTTGGAGAAATGAGATTCTCTGGAAACAGATCGGCTTCTGAAAACAATGGCTATATCCGCATGGGAAATCGTAATGACAACTCAACTCCGGCAGCGACTTTAGCTAGTAAATCTTTCTATGTTGATTGTAGTGATATCACTGTTTCATCGATTGAACACAGAGATATCTACATCACAGGTCAGCCTGGATACATCACGAAAGTGGTTGAGAATGGTCGTTGTCTGTTGAAATCTGAACGTGCGAGAACTCGTCCTAAATACACAGTGTTCATGAAACTAACTGGATCACAATCACGAGTTGTTAATGGACAAACAGTTTATGACGATAATAATCGCTTAGGTGGTATTACCTATGATTGTGATGATCGTCGTTTGGAAGCGGTTTCTCGTGTAGCAGGTGCTGGAAATGCCGCTCCGCTAGTTACTCCAACAACATTACAAAACTTGAAAAAGAATTCGAATGTTTTAAATGAGAAGTCAGGTTTATTCAAAACCAGTAAATAATTTTTCAATAAGATATTTAAAAATAAAAAGGGCCGGTGTTTTCACCGACCCTTTTTTATTTATTTTTTTAATTGAAACCACTACCCGTTCATTGATTTCAAGAACTCAGTATTCGTTTTCGTTCTTTCAACTTTATCCATAATGAATTCCATCGCATCAACCACGTTCATCGGCGCTAAAACTTTACGTAAAATCCAAAGACGGCTTAAATCCGCTTTATCAATTAGTAAATCTTCTTTACGCGTTCCTGATTTGTTGATGTCCATACAAGGG
>CAZXZW010000069.1:7085-11805 GCA_964645745.1 uncultured Bdellovibrio sp. | reverse complement strand
CGCTCCAGAAAGCGTAACAGTAGAACGCGACGTTGAAGGTGGAGCTAAAGAAGTCGTTCAAATGATGACTCCAGCATTAGTAGCAGCGAACAAAGGTTTAAATATGCCTCGTTACGCAAGTCTTCCTGGAATCATGAAAGCGAAGAAAAAAGTAGTTAAAGAAATCGAAGCAACTGGTCTTCAAGCGAAAGTTAAATTCTCTGGATATTCTCTTCCAGCAGATAAAGCGGCCGTTAAACTTTTAACTGGAGACGCTTCGGCTCAAGCTTCAGAATTAATTAAACTTCTTCGCGACGAAGCGAAAGTTTTATAAGGAATTGATTATGTCTAAAATTTTAGTTTTTACAGAATTTCAAAACAATAAATTAAAACGCAGCTCTCAAGAGTTATTACAATTCGCGAGCCAACAAGGGTCTCCAGTTGTAGCTTTAGCTCTTGGAACTCAAGTGGCTTCCGCAAAAGACCAATTAGGTCACAACGGAGCTTCTGAAGTTTTATTCTCAGGATCAGCTGATTTCGATCAATACAACCCAGAATTATTCACAGCTGTAGTTGCTGAACAAATCGAAAAAGCGGGCGCAACAATCGTTTTAGCAAGTGCGAGTTCATTAGCTAAAGATTTATTCCCACGCGTAGCTGCGAAAATCGGAGCAGGTCTTGCTTCTGATGGAACTGAATTAACAATTTCAGGTGGCCAAGCGAAAGTTAAAAAACCAATGTACTCTGGAAAATGTTTCGCAACGGCTAGCTTTGAAAATTGCAAAACACAAATCGTGTTAATGCGTGCGAATCAATTGCCAGTAGCCGCTGCTGATACTTCAAAAACAACAACTACTACTGAAATTGCATTTACAAAACCAAGCCTTAAAACTTTGATCAAACAAATCGTTAAAGGAACTTCAGAAAAATTAGATTTAACTGAAGCTAACATTATCGTATCTGGTGGTCGTGGATTAAAAGATGCGGAACAATTCAAATTGATCCAACCTTTAGCTGACGTCCTAGGAGCCACAGTAGGCGCGACTCGCGCGGTGGTTGATGCGGGATGGGTTCCTCACTCAATGCAAGTTGGACAAACTGGTAAAACAGTAGCTCCTTCACTTTATATTGCAGTTGGAATTTCTGGCGCGATTCAACATATCGCCGGCATGAGCGGTGCAAAAGTGATCGTTGCAATTAACAGCGATGCGAATGCTCCAATTTTCCAAAAAGCAACTTACGGTATCGTGGGTGACGCGTTTGAAATCATTCCGAAATTAACTGAAGAATTCAAAAAAGCATTACAACACTAGTGAATAAAATCAGAGGAATAATTTTAGGATTTATCGTTTGGGTAATTTATAAAATTATTTCCTCAACTTGGCGTGTGCGCATCTCGGAACCGAAAGAAATGCGCACCGAACTCGATCAAAAAAAGGGAATTATTCTAGCTCACTTTCACGGTGACGAAATTGCCCTAATCTCTTTAGCTCGAATATACAAAATCGCGACAATGACTTCGACCAGTAAAGACGGTCAAATCATGAATACCACTTTGAATTTGCTAGGCGCAAAAACATCTCGTGGATCATCTACACGCGGTGGAATTGGCGCTTTAAAAGGGTTGATTCGTCTATGCAAAGAGGGGCGTAGCGCAAGTTTTGCGGTGGATGGACCAAAAGGTCCCATCTTCGAAGTTAAGCCCGGAGTTTTCGAATTTTCTCGTTTAACTGGTGCAAATATTTACGCGTGCGGTGTTTCGTGTAATCGTGCGTGGCATTTTCCGCGTTCATGGAACAAAACTTATTTTCCAAAACCATTTGCGAAGGTCGATGTTGTTTGGTTAGGACCGATTCCGAGTATAGATAAAGGTCTAGATCCGAGATCGCCAGATTTGGCAAAAGCCCTGCAAAATCAGCTTTTTGATGCGCGCCGTAATGCGGCCAATTTCATTGCTGATAGACCTGCTCAGACTTAACATTTACTATATAGTTTAAGAGTTTAAAACTTAAGGATGGAGTTCACTATGAAATGGATCTTTGTAAGCTTGTTATCAACACTTTTATCAACACAAGTATTTGCACAAAAACCAACGGATGTTGTTGCCACAATCGGCACGCAAAAAATCACTTTAGAACAATTCAACAAAAAGTACGCGGAAGTTTTATCACAAGTCAGTGTTAATCCTCCAAGCCGTAAACTTTTCTTAGAAGATCTTGTTCGTTATGAATTAGGTGTTCAACAAGCTAAAAAAATGAATTTAGAAAAAGATCCTTTAGTGGCTGATCGTATCAACCAAGAAATGTACAAAGGTCTTTTAGAAAAAGAATTAGGTAAAAAAGTTCAAAACATCAAAGTATCTGATGAAGAAATGAAAACATGGTACGCGAAAAACCCACAAATTCGTTTATCAGTATTGATCGTTGAGGTTAAACCAGGTGCGACAGCAGAACAAAGAGCTGAAGCTAAAAAACGTGCGACTGAAATCTTATCTGAAGTTAAAAAATCAAAACGTCCATTTGAAGAACTTGTTCGTTTATACTCAGACGATACAACAACTAAAAACATCGGTGGAGATGTAGGATGGCAATCACGCATCACTTTAAATCCAGCATACTACGATGCTGCTATCGCTTTAAAATTAAACGCGATGACAGACGATTTAGTTGAAACAGCATTTGGCTTCCACATTATCAAATTAACTGGTAAACACAGTTTCGAAGAAGCTCCTAAACGTGAAATCCGTATGGCTGTTTTCGATGAAAAAAGAAAAGTTTTATTCGACGAATACTTCGCTGCTTTGAAAAAAGCAGCTAAGATCCAAACGAATCCAAAACTTGTTGAATAATATTTAAGTTAGGTTACTTATGAAATTTTACTCTCCACTTCTTAAAGTCTTTGTTATCGCAGCCTGTGTTACTGCAGGCTCTCCTGCAACTGTGCAGGCTAAAGAAGTGGTTAATAAAATTATCGCTATCGTAAACTCTGAGCCTATCCTTCAATCTGAACTAACAAATTTTCCAAAACGCCTTAAGCAAGAAGGTGGAATTGATGATTCGTTAATTTTAGAAGAGGCTCCGATAAGTGCTTTGAAAACAGATTCTAAAAAGCAGCTTGATTACATTATCCGTGAAAAAATGATTCAATCCGAAGTTAAAAGACTCAACTTAAGCGTGTCGGATGAACGTGTGAATAGCGAAATGACAACATTAGCTTCTCGCAATCACATGAGCAAAGCTCAGCTTAATGATTTAATTAAAAAACAAGGATACACATCATCTGAATACCGTGAAAACTTAAAAAACCGTTTAGAGCGCCAAGCTTTCTATGAAGCAGAAGTTATTTCTAAACTTCGTATCACAGACGAAGATGCGTACAATGAATTCCGTCAAAAAAATCCAAAATATATTCCAAGTTTAAATGAATACACATTAGCTCAGATTCTTATTCCGACTAAAAAAATTGGTGAAGCGGCCGCAATGGAAAAAGCCATCACTATGAAAAAAAGAATGTCAGGCCAAGAATCATTTGAATCCGTAGCTAACGCTTACAACGAAGGTTCTGGCGCAGCCAAAGACGGCGTACTAGGAACTTTCAAAGCTGGTGAATTTAATCGTGAAATCGAAGCCGAAATCGCTCGTTTATCTGAAGGCGAAGTTTCTAATCCGATTAAAACAAAACAAGGCATTCATATCGTTAAAGTATTAAATAAAAAGAATTCTCAAGATCCTCAATTCTTACGAATCAAAGATCAAATCAAGTCTTTCTTGGTTGAGAAAAATTTTAAGCGCCAATTAAAAAATTGGTTCGAATCAAAAAAACAAGATTCTTACATTAAAATTCTGTAAATCTTCACAAACATAAAAAGAGGTCATTTATGATCATGGAACCTATTATTTTCAGAGAATATGATATCCGCGGCGTTTACAATAAACAGTTCGACAACGAATTCGCGTATCACTTAGGAAAAGCTCTTTGCTCTTTCATCTTTAAAAAAACAAATAAAAAAAATCTACGTATGTCGTTAGGTCATGACGCTAGAACGTCTTGTGCAGCTTTGATCTCAGGCTTACAAAAAGGCTTCATGGAATCAGGCGCTCACGTTTACATGTTAGGATTAGTTACCTCTCCGATTAGCTACTATTCTACTTTTGATTTAAACTTAGACGGCGCGATCATGGTTACTGGAAGTCACAATCCTCCAGAGTATAACGGTTTCAAAATTTCAGTTGGAACAACAACTATTCACGGCGCTGACATCCAAACTCTACAAAAAATTATTAATGAAAAAGATTATATCACAGGTAATGGAATATCTGAAGCCCATGATATTTTCCCTTCATACTTGGCTCGTTACAAAGATGAATTCAAAACAATCAAACCTTTCAAAGTCGTTCTTGATTGCGGTAACGGAGCAGCTGGTTGTATCGTTCGTAAATTATACAACGAAATGGGTTTAGAACCTGAAATTTTATTCGAACAACCAGATGGTCGTTTCCCGAATCATCATCCAGATCCAACAGTAGAAGAAAACTTAGTTCATCTTCGTGATGCCGTTCTTAAATCAGGCGCTACAGTGGGTATCGGTTTCGACGGAGACGCGGATCGTATCGGTATCGTAGATCATACAGGAAAAATGATTTACGGCGATGAATTAATGACGATCTTCTCAAGAGATATTTTATCAACTTCGAAAAATCAAAAAATCGTTGGTGATGTAAAATGTTCTGATCGTATGTAC